>CALJIC010000346.1 GCA_937974195.1 uncultured Roseiflexaceae bacterium
CCCGCGGCTCTGCGGCGACGCAGTCGCTGCAGAGCCGCGGAGAGACCTGATAGCGAACACATGAACATCCTGATGCTCACGTCGTCCTACCCGAAGTACCCGGGGGAGACGACGGCGCCATTTATCGAGGAGATCGCCGCCGGGCTGGTGCGCCGCGGCCACAGCGTGACGGTGCTGGCGCCCTTCCACCCCGAGCTGCGCCGCGCGCCGGTCGAGCGCGGCGTGCGCCTGCGGTTCTACCGCTACGCCCCGCACCCGGCGCTCAACGTCTACGGGTACGCCGAGTCGCTCCGCGCCGACGTCGGGCTGCGCGGCCGGGCGCTGGCCGCCGTGCCGCTGGCCGCGACGGCCTCGCTGATCGGGCTGCTGCGCCTGAGCTCCAGGAGGCCGCGGGCCGGCGGGCGGCCGGCGGATGACGGCGGGGCGTTCGACCTGCTCCACGCCCACTGGGTGCTGCCGAACGGCGTGCCGGCCGCCCTCGCGGCGCGGCTGCGCGGGCTCCCGCTCGTCGTCAGCCTCCACGGCTCGGATGTGTTCATGGCGGCGAAGGCCTGGCCGCTCTCGCTGGCCGCCGCCGCTGTCCTGCGGGCGGCCGGGGCGGTGACCGCCTGCAGCGGCGACCTGTACGCGCGCGCGCTGGCGCTCGGCGCCCCGCCGGAGCGCACCGAGGTGATCCCGTACGGCGTCGATGTGGCGGCCTTCCGCCCCGACCCGCAGGCGGTGGCGCAGGCGCGCTCCGAGCTGGGCCTGCCCGAGGGGGCGCCGCTGGTGCTGGCGCTCGGGCGGCTGGTGTACAAGAAGGGCTTCAGCTACCTGCTGGAGGCCTTCCCCGCCGTGCTCGCCGCCCACCCCGAGGCGCGCCTGGCGATCGTCGGCTACGGCGACCTGCGCGACGAGCTCGAGCGCCGCGCTGTGGAGCTCGGCCTCTCTGGCCGGGTGATCTTCACCGGACAGCTCGGGCGCGAGCAGGCCGCGCGGGCGATCGCCGCCGCCGACGTGTACGTCGTGCCGTCGGTGCGCGACCAGGCCGGCAATGTGGACGGCCTGCCGAACACGCTGCTCGAGGGCATGAGCGCCGCCCGCCCGATCGTTGCGTCGCGCGTCGCCGGCATCCCGGACGTGATCGCGGACGGCGTCCACGGGCTGCTGACGCCGGAGAAGGACCCGCAGGCGCTGGCGTGCGCGATCACGCGCCTGCTCGACGACCGCGCCCTGGCGCAGTCGCTCGGCGAGCGGGCGCGGCGGCGGGTGCTGGAGGAGCTGACCTGGGACTCGACTGCGGCGCGCTTCGAGGCCGCCTACGAGCGGGCGCTTATTTCGAGTAGTGGTAGCGGCAGGCGATGATGATGAGCTCGCGCTCGGTGGCGATGTAGACGAGCCGGTGCTCATCATTGATGCGGCGGGACCAGTAGCCGGCGAGATCTGCCTTGAGTGGCTCAGGCTTGCCGATGCCGTCGAACGCTGAACGCATGCAATTCTTGGTGAGCTGAGTGATCCGTTTCAGGAGCCTGCGGTCGTGATCCTGGAACCACGGGTAGTCTTCCCACGCTGAGTTGGTGAAGACGAGCCTCATGGATCTAGTAGCTCGCGCTCTTGGGTGTGGCCAGCCTGAGCTTCTGCAATGGATCGCCGGAGATGTTCCGCGTTCGCAGGATTCGCGAGCAAGTAGAGCGTTTCTTTCCAGGAGTTATACTCGTCTAGCGAGAGAAAAACCACCTGCTGGCCTGTGTCGGTCACGACGATCGTCGGCTCGGCATCCGCGATCACCTTCTCGATGAGTTGCTCCAGGTTGCGCTTCGCCTCTTTAAGAGTGACTGCGTTCATAAAAGTTCCTTCCGCTGCTCTGAACGTAATTATAGCAAATGAGCCGGGCGAATTGTGAGGCTACTTCCGGGAACGTTATGGATTCGGAGATGGAAACACTAGGCTCGCTCGTGGCCTACCTGGCGACCCGACCGCCCGATGGCGAGTGGGGCGCCTGGCGCGTCGTTCGGGTTTTGGTGGACATAACAATATCATCTGCCGCGCGACGGGGCAGGGCGCGGACCTGGCGGTGAAGTTCACCCGCCGCGATGAGCGCGACCGGGCCGGGCGCGAGTACGATGCGCTCAGGGCCCTCGGGGAGCTTGGCCTCGCGCTGGCGCCCGCGCCGGTGCTGCTGGAGCAGGAGCGCTACGAGCTGCCCGTGGTGGTTCAGATGTGGCTGGCGGGCGACGTCCGCGCGGCGCCGCCTGAGAGCGAAGCGGAGTGGCGGGCGCTCCTGGAGCACCTCGCGGCGGTCCACAGCGTGCGGCCGGCCACCGTGCGGTCGCCGCTGCGCGATGCGCACCTGACGTTCACCACGGCGGAGGCGTGCCGGCAACGGGTGCTCCGGGGTGCCGCGCTCGTGCCCGAGTCCGCGCGCACCGCCGAGCTCAACGCGCTCGCCCGCCGCGTCGAGGCCGTGCGGCTGCCCGAGTGGCCTGAGCCAGAGCTCACGCTCTGCCGGATGGATCCGAACACGACCAACTTCATCCGCCGGCCGGGCGCGTGGGTTTCGGTGGACTGGGAGAATAGCGGCTGGGGCGACCCGGCGTTCGAGCTGGCGGATCTGCTGGCGCACCCGGCGTACCTCGGCCTCTCCGAGGACGAGCGCGAGCGGGCCATCGATGCGTACTGCGCCCTCAGCGATGACCGGCTCGTCGGGCTGCGGGCGCGCGCCTACCTGCCGCTGATGCTGGCAGACTGGGCGATGTTCTTCGCCCGCAAGGCCTACGAGCACGGGCAGGGCCGGCCATCGAAGGCCCGGCTGGTGAACTGGCCGGCCGAGTGGTACGCCGGGCTTCCGCAGCGGGCGGTGGCGTATACTCAGGCTGCGCTCACGCTGCTTTCAGCATGAAGAGCTGCGTGCGGCGCTTCCCGATCTGGAACTGCTCGATCCGCCGGTAGGCATCGTGGGCGAGCTTCTGCTGCTTGGTCGCCGTCACCGCGATGACCGGCGCCGGGTGTACGATGCCGCGCAGGGCCTCCAGGAGCCGCCACTCGGGGCTGGGCGCGTCCGGGTCCGCCGCGAGGCCGCGCCAGGCGGTGCGCTGGCCGTAGGGGAGGTCCGTCATCACGATGTCGACGGTCTCGCCGGCGAAGTGGGCCTGGAGGCCGGCTCCGTCCAGCGCGTCCGCGGCGAATACGCGGCTCTGGAGCTGGTGGCGGGCGCTGTAAGCCTGCACGAGGGCGCGCAGCCGCTCCGCGCTGGCGAGCGCCTGCGCGTGGGACGGCTTGCCGAACTGCTCGTGCAGCCGGGCCAGCTGCGCGATGCGCGCTTCGATGCCCGGCAGCGTGAGGAGCGACAGGTTGCGCTCGGCCAGCGTAACCGCCTCCGGCGCCACGTCTGAGGCCACGAGCTGCCGGATCGCCGGCCAGTGGAGGTAGCCCAGGGTGGTGAGCAGATAGCCGCTGCCGCAACACGGGTCGTAGACTGTGTACGGGGCGGGGACGCCAGCGCGCGCCAGGTGCGCCAGGCAGCGCTGGAAGATCTCGGTGGTCAGCCGCACCGGGAATGCGGGCTGGCCAGGCAGGCTGTAGAGCACCGGCCCGGCCGCGAAGTCCGTATAATCTGGCCGGTCGAGTGCGAAGCGGTACGGCATACGAGGCTCACGGAGTATGCTGCGCCTTACGGAGTGTCGTGTTCCAATCCTACCACCACATGCATCTGTCGTGGCCGGCGCACGCGCGCGGTGATCACCGGTGATGACGACGCTGCACCATTTCGTCTCCGCCCGGCTGCGCCTCGCGGCCGCCCGCGCCGGGTCGATGAGGCTCACGCTTGTGGCGCTGTTCGCGCTGGCGCTGCTGCCGCGCCTCTACCGGCTCGACGCCCAGAGCCTGTGGCTGGACGAGGGCGGCACCTGGGTCGAGGTCACCGGGCGCAGCGGGAAGGGGTGGCTCGCGCTGCTGGCCGAGCTCTTCAGCCCCGATGCCGGCTACCCGCTGTACCACCTGCTGCTCAAGGCGTGGGTGGCGCTCGCCGGGGACTCCGAGTGGGCGCTGCGCTTCCCCTCGGCGCTCGCCGGCGCCGCGGCCGTCGTCGCGGTGTACCTGGCCGCGGCGGAGGTCGCGCGGTCGACTGGCGCGGGGCCGCGGGCATCCGCCCTGAGCGGTGCCGAGGGGTGGCCGACGAGGGCGCGCGCGCTGCTCCCGGCCATGTTTGTCGCCCTCTCGCCGTTCGCGCTCTGGCACGCGCAGGACGCCAAGGCCTACAGCCTGCTGCTGCTGGTCGTCGCTCTGGAGCTCTGGGCGCTGCTGCGCGCGCTGCGCCGCGAGGATGCCCGCGCGTGGTTGCTGGTGCTCGCCCTCGCGCTCGCCAGCCTGTTCGTCCACCGCCTGGCACTGCTCAGCGCGTCTGGCGTGGCGCTGGCCTACGCGCTCACCCGCGGGCGGCTGGCAGCCGGCGATCTCCCTCGGCCTGGCGAAAGGCGCGCGTGGCGCAGCCTGCTGCGCCCGCCCACGGCCCGGTGGGCCGGGCTGGTGGTCGCCGGAGCGTGCGGGGCGCTTGGGGTGGCCGGCACGATCCTGGCGGCGCGCGGCGAGGCGGCGGCGGCGGAGCGGGCGGGGGTGGGTCCGCTCGTCGGCCTCGGGCTGACCTTCGCGCGCTTCAGCCTCGACCGCTGGCCCGGCGACGTGGCCGGCTTCCTTGGCCTGCCGGCGCCGGTGTGGCTGCTGCCGTTCGCGGCGCTGACGCTCTGGGGCCTGGCGCTGCTCGCGCGTGACGCCAGCGCGCGGGGGCCGGCGGCGATCGCGCTGCTGTGCCTGTTCATCTCCCCGCTCGCCCTGTTCGGCCTGACGCTCGCGCTGGCGCCGGTGTTCCAGGCGCGCTACGCGGTGTCGGCCTTCCCGGCCTGGGCGCTGCTGCTGGCCTACCCCATCCTGCGCCAATCCGGCCAGCGCCAGGAGCCAGAGGCCGGCTGGGGGCGTTCCCGGCTCTTCGTTCTCAGCTCTGTGCTCTATGGCGCAGCGGTCGTCGCCGGCGTCCTGATGCTTCTCCAGCCGGACAGGGGCCTCTTCTCCGGCGCGCCGGTTAAGGAGCAGTGGCGCGAGGCGGTGGCCGAGCTGGCGGCCCGGGCCCACCCCGACGATCTGGTGATCGTCCACCCGTACTACGTGCTGCCGCTGTACGAGTACTACGCGCCGCGGGTGACGCCCGACCCGCTGCCGCAGCCGGTGACCTTCCCGATCTTCGGCGAGGGCGACCGCGGCGGCCTGGCTGACCCGACCCGCGCCCAGCTGCTGGAGCACGTGCGCCGGCGCTACGAGCCGTTCTTCAATCAGGTGGCGCGCGGCAAGAAGCGGGCGCTGCTGCTGATCGCGCCGGACCACGCCCGCAGCGTCGATCCGCCCAAGACGCTGGAGGAGCTGACGGCGGAGTGGGAGCGCGCTGGCGCCGACCCTGCCCGGCGCCCCGTCGCCGCGGACCGGTACGGCTGGCTGGGCCTGCGCTTCGAGTACCCGCAGCGCACCTGGCCGTGCGGCGGCGCCGAGTACGTCGGCGTGGCGGTCATGTGCCAGAGCTTCCCCGAGTACTTCCGCCTGGCCGGCGACCCGGTGGCGATCCCCGAGCCGGAGCTGCCGCTCGCGGCCGTGTTCGGCGGGGAGCTGAAGCTGCGCGGGTACACGCTCGCCCTGCACGCCGGCGCAGCCCGCCCCGGCGGAACACTGCCGGTGACGCTCTTCTGGGAAGCGGCGCAGCCGCCCACCAGGGCGTACCGCATGTTCCTCCACCTCTGCCAGGACTGCGAGCGCCCGCCGCCCGCCAACCAGGACGGCCCGCCGCTGTTCGGCTACCCGCCCGCCGGCGACACGACGACCTGGCGCGTCGGCGACCCGGTGCACGACGAGCGCGCCATCCGGCTGCCGCCCGACCTCCCGCCGGGCCGCTACACCCTGCTGCTCGGCGTCTACCCGGCCGACCAGCCAACGATCGAGGCGCGGCTGGCGATCGAGACTGATGCGCGGACGCTCGGCGCCAACCGCCTGGTGCTCGGCGAGGTGGAGATCGGCCCGTGAGCCGCGCGCCCGCCCGCCATTGCGGCCACATGCGCCGCGACATGCTGTAGCCTGGCACGATCGGCGCTATAATAATCGGGCGAGGAGGACTGGGTGGACGCTCGACACATCCCCAATCTGCTCGGCCTGTTCCGCATCGCCACGACTCCGCTGCTCTTTGCGCTGATCCTCGTCGGCACGCCGCCCGCCGACGTCGGCGCCGTGGTCGTGCTGCTGCTCATGGCCGCCAGCGACATCGCCGACGGGAAGATCGCCCGCCGGCTGCAGGTGGTCTCGCCGCTCGGCGTGTTTCTCGATACGATCTCGGATAAGATCTTCGTGACCGGCGCGCTGCTCCCGATGGTCGAGCGCGGCCTGCTGCCGAGCTGGGTCGCGCTGCTGATCATCCTGCGCGAGTTCGCCGTGTCGGGGCTGCGCTCCTACGCCGCTGCCGAGGGCGAGGTGATCGCGGCGCGCCAGTGGGGCAAGCAGAAGCTGGTCTTCACCGTGGCGGCGCTGGTGTGGTGCCTGCTCGACGCGGCGGCGCGCGCGAGCGGCAGCCCCGAGTGGGTGCTGCTGATCACCGGCGTCTGGCCGGTTGTGCTCGGGCTGGCGCTGATCTGGACCGTGGGCTCGGGGATCGAGTACTTCTGGAACGCCCGGCGGCTGCTGCGCGAGCACACCGCGCCCAGGCCCGAGGCCCGGCCCGGCGAGCGCTCGGCAGAGTAGGGCTGAGCCATCAGCCGCGCCCATGCTCCAAGCCCCGCAAGTAAAAGCGCGAGGAGGTTCGGTATGGCCGCCGGCACCCAGCTTGCCACCGTAGAGCCGCCTGAGCGGAGCCCGGCGCTCTCCGCAGAGACCCTCGCGGCGCTCGACCGTATCCAGCGGCGCGTGCTGTGGCTGGCCACGCTCATGGTCCACCACGCCAACCACGTGCGCCCCAACCACGACGGCACCAAGGTCGGCGGCCACCAGGCCTCCTCGGCGTCGCTGGTGACGATCCTCACCGCGCTCTACTTCCACTTCCTGCGCCCCGGCGACCGCGTGTCGGTCAAGCCGCACGCCTCGCCCGCCTTCCACGCGGTGAAGTACCTGCTCGGCAGGCTCCCGCGCGAGTACCTGACGTCGCTGCGCGCCTTCGGCGGCCTGCAGTCCTACCCCAGCCGCACCAAGGACCCGGACGACGTCGACTTCTCGACCGGCTCGGTCGGCCTCGGGGCGGTTGCCCCGGCGTTCGCCGCGCTCGTGCACCGCTACGCGCGCGCCCACTTCGGCGCGGTCACCTCGAACCGCTTCATCGCGCTGATCGGGGACGCCGAGCTGGACGAGGGCAGCGTGTGGGAGGCGGTGCTTGACGAGGCGCTCGAGGGGCTCGAGAACCTGATCTGGATCGTCGACCTGAACCGCCAGAGCCTGGACCGGGTGATCCCCGGCATTCGCGCCGCCCGGCTCGAGCGGCTGTTCGAGAGCAACGGCTGGCTGGTGCTGGAGGCCAAGTACGGCCGCGCGCTGCAGGCGCTCTTCGCCCGGCCCGGCGGCGCTGAGCTGCGCCGGCGGATCGACGAGATGAGCAACGAGGAGTACCAGGCGCTCATCCGCGCGCCGGGGGCCGAGCTGCGCGGCCGGCTCACGGGCGCGCCCGGGTACGATGGCGCCGCCATCGGCCGCGCGCTGGCCGACGTGGCCGACGACGCGCTCCCGGCGGTGATCGCCAACCTCGGCGGCCACGACCTGGAGGAGCTCCTGGATGTTCTCGGCCGGGCAGGAAGCGCGCCCGGCCGCCCGACGGTCATCTTCGCCTACACGATCAAGGGCTGGGGCCTGCCGATCGCCGGGCACCCGCTGAACCACTCGATGCTGCTGAGCGCCGAGCAGATCGAGGCGCTGCGGGAGGCACACGGCATCGCGCCCGGCCACGAGTGGGACGCCTTCGCGCCCGACACGCCCGAGGGCCGCCTGTGCATGGAGGCCGCGGCGCGGCTGTACGGCTCAGACAACCGGCCGCCCGGCGGGCGGGAGGCGCACGCTGAGGCGCGCCCGCCGATCGCCGTCCCCGATGCGCTGGAGGTGTCCTTCCCGCAGACCAGCAGCACGCAGGACGCCTTCGGGCGGATCCTGGTGCGGCTCGGGGACGTGCCCGGCCTGCGCGAGCGCATCGTGACCACCTCGCCGGACGTGTCCGTCTCCACCAACCTCGCCGGCTGGATCAACAAGATGGGGGTCTTCTCCCCGGACGAGCACCCCGACTACGAGACCGAGGCCTACCGGCTGCTGCGCTGGAAGCGCGGCCCGGCCGGCCGGCACATCGAGCTGGGCATCTCCGAGATGAACCTGTTCATGCTGCTGGGGATGCTCGGCCTGTCGGCGGAGCTGTGCGGCCAGCTGCTCATCCCGATCGGGACGGTCTACGACCCGTTCGTCCTGCGCGGGCTGGACGCGCTGGTCTACGGCGTGTACTCGGGCGCGAAGTTCATCTTCGCCGGCACGCCGTCGGGCGTCACGCTGGCGCCGGAGGGCGGCGCGCACCAGTCCACGATCACCCCGTCGGTCGGCGCCGAGCTGCCGCGCCTCGCCAGCTACGAGCCGTGCTTCGCGCGCGAGCTGGAGTGGCTGATGCTGGAGGCGGTGCGCTCCTGCCTGGACCGCGAGCGCGGCGTCGCGACCTACCTGCGCCTCTCGACCAAGCCGGTGGACCAGCGGCCGTTCGAGGAGGCGCTGCGGCGGCTCGGGGAGGCCGAGCTGCGCCGGCAGGTGCTGGCCGGCGGCTACCGGCTGGTGGACTGGCGCGACGCGGCGCCGCAGGCTGACCCGCGCTACACGGTCACCATCGCGGCGGCGGGCGTGATGGTGCCCGAGGCACTGGAGGCGGCCGCCTACCTGCAGCGCGAGGGGGTGGCGGCCAACGTGCTCTGCCTGACCAGCCCGCGCCGGCTGTACGAGCACTGGCGGGCGGGCGCGCAGGCGCCGCCTCTGCAGTGGCTCATCCGGCCGGAGGAGCGGCGCGCGCCGATCGTCACCGTGCACGACGCCGCCTCGCACAGCCTGGCGTGGCTCGGCAGCGTCTACGGCGCGCCGCTGACCGCGCTCGGCGTGGACGACTTCGGGCAGTCGGGCGCGCGCGCCGACCTGTACCGCCACTTCGGCATCGACGCGCTCAGCATCGCGGAGGCGGCCTTCGACGCCCTCGATTGACACGGGCGCACGCGGAGCAGGCCGTCCTTCGAGGATGAGAGAACGAGGCTTCTATGGCTGACTGCGTGTTCTGCCGCATCCTGGCCGGCGAGCTGCCCGGCAGCTTCGTCTACCGCGACGAGCGCTGCGCCGCGTTCATGGACATCCAGCCGGTGAACCCCGGCCACCTGCTGGTGGTGCCGCTGGCGCACGCCCCGCATCTCGCCGACCTCGACCCCGAGGATGGGGCGCAGCTCTTCCGCGTCGCCCAGCGCCTGGCCGCCGCGCTCCGCCGCAGCGGCGTGCGCTGCGAGGGGGTCAACCTGTTCCTGGCGGACGGCGAGGCGGCGATGCAGGAGGTCTTCCACGTCCACCTGCACGTCTTCCCGCGCTACCCGGGCGATGGCTTCGGGCTGCGCTTCGGCGAGCACTACTGGCAGAAGCCGCCGCGATCCGAGCTCGACCAGCTTGCCGAGCGCATCCGCGGCGCCGTGTAGCGAGCCGCCCTACGCGTCGCGCAGGGCGGCCTTCTGCTCCAGCAGCGCGTCCGCCGCTGCCTGGAAGTGGCGCATGCGCACCACCAGCTCCCCCGCGGCTGGATCGGCCGCGCCCTCGTCCACACGCTCGCGGATGGCGAGCAGCGCCGCCCGCCGGCACAGCCACTCGATGTCCGCGCCGCTGCACTCGTCGCAGGCCGCCGCGATCCTCGCGAGGTCCACATCCTCGCCCAGCGGCATCCGGCGCGTGTGGACGCGCAGGATCGCCTCGCGCGCGGCGCGGTCCGGCTGCGGCAGCTCCACGAGCATATCGAAGCGGCCGGGGCGCAGCAGCGCCGGGTCCACCAGGTCGGCGCGGTTGGTCGCCCCGAGCACCATCACGCCGCGCAGCTCCTCGATGCCGTCCATCTCGGTCAGCAGCTGCGCGACCACCCGCTCGGTCACGTGCTGGTCCACGCCGCCGCGCGCCGGCGCGAGGGCGTCGATCTCGTCGAAGAAGATGATGCACGGCGCCGACTGGCGCGCCTTGCGGAACACCTCGCGGATCGCGCGCTCGGACTCGCCGACGTACATGCTGTAGAGCTGCGGCCCCTTGACCGAGATGAAGTTCGCCTCGCTCCGCCGCGCCAGCGCCTTCGCCAGCAGCGTCTTGCCGGTGCCGGGCGGCCCGTGCAGCAGAACGCCGCGCGGCGGGCGCACGCCCGCGCTCGTGAACAGCTCGCCGTAGCGCAGCGGCCACTCGACCGCCTCGATCAGCAGGCGCTTGACGTCGTCCAGCCCGCCGACGTCGTCCCAGCTGACGTCCGGCACCTCGGTGAAGACCTCGCGCAGCGCCGAGGGCGCAACCTCGCGCAGCGCCGCCTCGAAGTCCTCGGCCGTCACCCGCAGCGTCATCAGCTTCTCGTATGAGGCGGCCGCCTCGCTCAGATCGAGCCCGGGTGCGACCCGCCGCAGCGCGCTCATCGCCGCCTCGCGGCACAGCGCCTCCAGGTCGGCGCCGACGAAGCCGTGGGTGGACGCGGCCAGCCGGTCGATGTCCACGTCCTCGGCCAGCGGCATCCCGCGGGTGAAGATCTCGAGGATCTCGCGCCGCCCCTGCCGGTCGGGCACGCTGATCGCCACCTCGCGGTCGAAGCGGCCCGGCCGGCGCAGCGCCGGGTCGAGCGTGTCCGGGATGTTCGTCGCCGCGATCACCACCACGTTGCCGCGCGACTCGAGCCCGTCCATCAGCGTCAGAAGCTGGGCCACCAGCCGCCGCTCCGCCTGGCGCTCGCCGCTCATCTCCTCGCGCTTGGGCGCGATGGCGTCGATCTCGTCGAGGAAGATGATCGCCGGCGCCCTGCGGCGCGCCTCCTCGAACACCTTGCGCAGGTGCGCCTCGCTCGACCCGTACCACTGGTCGATGATCTCCGGCCCGGCGACGTGCAGGAAGTGGGCGCTGGTCTCGTGGGCCACGGCGCGGGCGATCAGCGTCTTGCCGGTGCCGGGCGGCCCGTGCAGCAGGACGCCGCGCGGCGGCTCGATCCCGAGCCGCTCGAAGACCTCGGGGAAGCGCAGCGGCAGCTCGATCATCTCGCGGATGCGGCGCACCTCGCGGTGCAGCCCGCCGATGTCCTCGTACGTGACGGTGCTGCGCCGCCGGCCGGTCTCCTTCACCGCGAAGCGGATGGCGGTCGCCGCGCCGATCAGCACCGGGCCGGGGGGCGCGGTCTCCAGCACGGTGAAGGTCTGGGTGCGCGTGCCGAACAGGTCGGCGCGCACCTGGTCGCCGGCCACCACCGGGACGCCGGCAAGGAGCCGCGCCAGGTAGGCCGCCTGCGCCGGGCCCGGTGCCGCCCGGAGCTGCTCGGCTGGCGCCAGCACCAGCGCGCGCGCCGGCTGGGCGGTGACCGGCTGCACCCGCACGGTCTCGTCCAGCCCGGCGCCGGCGTTGGCGCGCACGATCCCGTCCATCTGCGCCAGCGCCTGGCCGCGCTGCTCCCGGTAGGCCGGCGTGGCCCGCGCGACCGTTGCGCGCCGCGCGGAGATCTGGAGCACGTCGCCCACGGATGCGCCGAGCCGCTGCAGGTCCTGCGGGTCGAGCCGCACCACGCCGCGGCCGACGTCGCGCGGCAGCGCCTCGGCGACCCGCAGCACGATCTCGCGGACGGTGGTGTTCGGTTCTGCGGTCATACGGGAAGCCTTCGGGAAGGTGGCCGGCCGACAGCGGGAAGGTAGCCGGCGGCTGAAGCCGAGAACGCTGCGGCCGACGCCGCCGTGCGCTGGCGGCGCCGGTCGCCTACTCGCTGCGAGTCAGGCGCACCTCGGTCATACCGTTGCGGTGCGTCCGGCGCAGGCTCGCCGGGTCGACCGCCGCCGGCAGCAGCAGCTCGGTGGTGTGGGGGAACTCGCCGCCGATGGTGACCGCGAGCACGTCGTCTTGCACCTCGACCTGGATCTGATTCTCGGCCGCGTAGGGCCAGTCGATCACCACGACGATCTCGTCGCCCTCGTCGAACAGCTCCACCAGCGGGTCGCGCACGCCGGAGACGGGGGAGCCTGCGGGCAGCCTGGTGGGCGCGAAGGTGTCCAGCGCGCCGCCCGCCGAAGCCGGCTGGTTGACGGCCGAGCCGACGCTCTCGACCACTTCGGCGACGAGCGAGATGAAGCTGCCGACGCCACGCACGATGTCGTCGAGGTGGATGTCCCTCCGGCCCTCGTCGGGTCGGTACGTGTCCCTGCGGTCTGTCATAGGCCCTCGCGGTGCACTGGCAGTATAGCATGCCAGGCGCCTGTGCGGGGGTCTGCGCCCCGGCGCGCCGCCGTGTCTCCGCCAACGCGCTATAATGCAGCCATGTTCTGTGGCTGTGGGCTGTGGCGGCGAGGCACAACCCACAACCACAATCCCTCGTGACTGATTGAGAAGCGAGTTTCCCGTGAGCCGTATTGCCGAGACCTTCGCCCGCACCAAGGCCGCCGGGCGCGTCGCCGTGATGCCCTACCTGATGACCGGCTTCCCCGAGCGCGACTCGGCCCTCGAGCTGGCGCCGGCCCTCGAGGCCGCCGGCGCCGACATGTTCGAGCTGGGGGTGCCGTTCTCGGACCCGCTCGCCGACGGCGCGACGGTCCAGCGCGCCTCCGAGCGGGCGCTGGCCAACGGCGTCCGCCTGCGCGATGCCCTCGAGACGGTGGCGCGGCTGCGCGAGCGCGGCCTGCGCGCCCCGATCGTGCCGATGGGCTACTACAACCCGTTCCTGCAGTACGGGATCGAGCGCCTCGCCCGCGACGCGGCCGACGCCGGGGCCGACGGGCTGATCATCCCGGACCTGCCGCCCGAGGAGGCCGCCGACTGCCACGCCGCCTGCCGGAGCGCCGGGCTCGACCTGATCCTGTTCGTCGCCCCGACCACGCCGGACGAGCGCATCGCCCAGATCGCCAAGCTCGCCAGCGGCTTTATCTACTGCGTCTCGCTCACCGGCGTCACCGGGGCGCGCGCCACCCTGTGGAGCGGCCTGCCGGACTTCCTCGCCCGCGTGCGCCGCCACACCGACGTGCCGCTGGTGGTGGGGTTCGGCATCAGCACCGCCGAGCACGTCCGCCAGGTGGGGCAGATCGCCGAGGGCGCGATCGTCGCCAGCGCGCTGATCAACGTCATCGAGGCCGCCCCCGCAGACGAGCGCGTGGCGCGCGCCAGCGCGTTCATCCGCAGCCTGCGCGCCTGAGGCGCTGTGCTATAATAGCTCCCAGGTTTACGACCTTTCAACTATGCGGCTTACGCGGTCGTGCCGCCCGCGCGGGCGCTTCCGGCGCGGGGGCGGGGCTGCCGTGTAGGCCCTGCCATCTATTCGAATAGCGCGATCCTGCCGCACGTCCGCCGCACGGGGTGGTGTGGAGGGCGGTAGGCCCCCACGAACCGTTGAACACCGCCCTCCAGCGGAAGAAGGGCTCGGGGAGGCCAAACCTCACCTTGACCCACCGCTGCGCAAGTCGTGTCAATCAGGAAGGTGGAGGTCCGCAATGCAGCAGGCCAGAGCGTACGTACTCATCGAGGCAGAGGCCGGCCAAGTCGCGTCCGTGATCGCCAGGCTGCGCGCCCTCCCCGGCGTCAGCATCGCCGACCCAGTCACCGGCCCGTACGATATCATCGTCACGATCGAGACACCGGACCAGCGGGATATCGGCCGGCTGGTGATGAACGAGCTGCACGCTATCCCCGGGATCAAGCGCACTGTAACCTGCCTGGCGATCTAGAGAGGGAAGGGACTATGGGCAAAGGCCTGGAAGGCGTTGTCGCAGCGTCGACCGCCATCAGCTACATCGATGGGGTGAACGGCCGCCTCTTCTACCGCGGCATCGATATCAACGAGCTGGCCGAGCATTCCACCTTCGAGGAGACCACCGCGCTCCTGTGGTACGGCAAGCTGCCCACCACCCAGCAGCTGGAGAGCTTCAACCATAAGCTGGTCACCAACCGCCAGATCCCCAACGAGGTGCTGGCGCTGATGATGGCCATGCCGAAGAAGACCACGCCGATGGAGGTGCTGCGCACCGCGATCTCGGCGCTCTCCTCCTACGATCCCGAGGACCTCGACAACTCGCTCGAGGCCAACGTCCATAAGTCGACGCGGCTCACGGCCTCCATGCCCACCATCGTGGCCGCCTGGGAGCGCATCCGCAACAACCAGTGGCCGATCCTCCCCAGCACGCACCTGAGCCACGCCGCCAACTTCCTCTACATGCTCACCGGCAAGGAGCCGGACCCGCGCGCCGCCAAGGTGCTCGACACCTGCCTCATCCTCCACGCCGACCACGGGCTCAACGCGAGCACGTTCGCGGCCCGCATCACCGCCTCGACGCTCTCGGACCTCCACTCGGCGATCGTCTCGGCGATCGGCACGCTCAAGGGCCCGCTGCACGGCGGCGCCAACGAGCAGGTGATGCGCATGCTGCTGGAGATCGGCGATGTGGACCGCGCCGAGCAGTACGTCCGCGGCGCGCTCGCCGCCAAGAAGAAGATCATGGGCTTCGGCCACCGGGTCTACAAGGCCGATGACCCGCGCGCCGCGTGGCTGCAGCGCCTCTCCAAGGACCTGGCGTACTCCACCGGCACCCCGCGCTGGTACGAGATCTCCGAGCGCGTCCGCCAGGCGGTGCAGAGCCAGAAGGCGCTGCCGGTCAACGTGGACTTCTACTCGGCCTCGGTGTACTACACGCTCGGCATCCCGATCGACATGTTCACGCCGATCTTCGCCATCAGCCGGGTGGCGGGGTGGACGGCCCACGTCTACGAGCAGTACAGCGACAACCGGCTCATCCGGCCCGAGTCGGAGTACATCGGCCCGATGGACGTGCCCTACGTGCCGATCGAGGAGCGCGGGTAGGCCCGCCGCGGCGCTACCCCTGCCCGCCTGTCCCCTCTTCGCCTGGACCGAGCGCCGCCAGGTCGCGCTCGAGGATGCGCCGCATGCGCTCCAGCCGCTCCGCGGTGCGCGTCAGAGCCAGCATCTGCTGGCGCTCGTCCAGGCCGCTGCGCGGGAGCAGCCTGGCCGCCGCCAGGTACGAGAGCCGCGCCGGGTCTGCCTCGGCGGCCAGCTCCTCCAGAAGCGTCGCGCCCTGCGCCGGCAGGCGCCGCGCCAGCGCCTCCGCCGTCGCAACCAGCGCGCGCGCCTCTTCACGCTCCCGCGGGTTCGGCGCCTCGTCCGGCAGCGGCCTCACGCGCGCGACCACCCGCGGCTCGGTCTGCAGCACCTCGACGACTTCGAAGCGCGCGATCCCCTCCACCGCCACCCGCAGCGTGTTGTCGTGCAGGCGCACCATGCGGTGGACCGCGGCCGCCGTCCCGATGTGGAAGAAATCCTGGGGCGTGAGGCGCTCGGGCCGCCGCGTCCCGGTGAGCGCCACCATGCCGAGCATGCCTCCCGCGGCGATCGTCTCGTCGATCAGGCGCACCGCCCACTCCTGCCCGACCGCCAGCGGCGTCACCGTGAGCGGGTAGATCACCATGTTCAGCAGCGGCAGCAGCGTCAGCTCGTCGGGAAGGGTTGTGCTCAGGTCGTGGGGTGGGGTCGAGGGTAGATCGGTGTCTTCGGGAAGAGGGGCGTCCTCGCTCACGGGGCCTCCGTCAGGCTAGGACACCGCGGCGCCGCTCGAGTCGGTGCCGACTGCATTGGCCGACGGTGACAGCAGTTTGCGGGAAAGCTCCACAAAGTCGTCGATCAGGAACGGCTTGGCGACGAACACTGTCACATTGGCCTTGTCCGCCTCGCGGCGCAGCTGCGGTGTGTCGTAGGCGGTGAACAGCACGGTCGGGATGGTGGCGCCCTTGTCCTTGACCTTCTGGATCAGCGAGAGGCCACTGATCCCGCGCAGATTATAGTCGGTCAGCAGGAGATCGTACGGCTGCTGCTCCCAGAGCTCTAGCCCTTCCTCGGCGGAGAGCGCCTGGTCCAGCTGGTAGGGAATGTCAAGGCTCTGCATGGCGATCGCTATCACGTTGGCGATCGCGCTGTCATCCTCTACAAGCAGGATACGGAGGGGCCGCTGCGTCGTCATGCTCGGCTCGCTTCGCTGATGACCAATGCCACGGACGGGGTAGCAGATCGGTCGTGTAGATTCCTATGTTACCATACAAGTCGCCCGCGGGAAATAACGATCGTCTCATATTGTCTGTCGTAAAGAGACATTTTCGTCACTTGGGTGCAGGCGGAAGCGGCCCCGGCCCGCGCGCCCTGCTCCAGCGCCTGGCCCTGGCGCTCTTCCTGCTCTACTGCGCGGTCTTCCCCGGCTCCACCGTCACCCTCGCGCTGGACCGCGTGCCGGCGTGGGGCGAGTGGATGGGCGCGGCGCTGCTGGCGGTCCAGGGGCTCGCGGTGGCCTGCTGGCTGCCCGGGCGCTACGGCCGGCGCGGCCTGCTGGCGCTCGCGGCCGCGCTGGCGCTCGCGTGGTGCGTCGAGCACATCGGCGAGACCACCGGCCTGCCCTTCGGGCGCTACCGCTACACCGAGATGCTCCAGCCGCAGATCCTCGGCGTGGTGCCGGCGCCGATCGCGCTCGCGTGGCTCATGGCGGCCCTCGGCTCGTGGCAGCTTGCGCGGCTCGCGCTCGGCGGAAGGCGCCCCGGCCTCGATCCGGCGCTCGTCGCGCTCACCGGCCTGCTGGTCGTCGTGCTCGACCTGCAGATCGAGCCGGTGGCGACGCTGGTCAGGCCGTACTGGGTCTGGCTCGACGCCGGACCCTACTACGGCGTGCCGCTCGCCAACTTCGCCGCCTGGTGGGCCGTCGGGGTGGTGATGGCGCTGCTCGTGTCGCTCGCGCTCGGCCCCAGCCGCGCCCCGCAGCCCGCCGACAGCCGGCCTGGGTGGCTGCCGGCCGTCAGCGGGCACATTCCCGCGCTGCTCTATCTCCTCAGCAGCCTGATGTTCACGGCCGTCAACTTCGCGCACGGCTACCCGCTGGCCGGGGTGGTCGGCCTCAGCGCCCTGGTCGCCGCGGCCATCTTCGCGGCCCGGTCGGCCGCTCGCCGGGGAGAGATCGGCCAGGCCGAAGAGACAGCGCGCGAGAGCAGCCCTTAGTCCCCGCGCCCGAGGCGTGTGATAGCCAGAAGCCTGTCGAACACGCGGTTGATCCCCGGCCGGCCCTCGAGGAGCGCGCTGTAGCCCTCCAGCCGCTCGCCGTTCACCTCGTCCCGCAGCGCGTCCACCGCCGCCGTCAGGCGCGCCTGGATCGCCGCGGTGAGCGACCGCTCGTCGTCCTCGGGGCTCGGGCGGTGCGGCGGCCCGGCCCGGATGAACGCCTCGGGCTGCTGCTCGCCGCGGAACTCGTAGCGCAGCGCCACCGGCCACAGGAGCGCGCCGTTCACCCGCAGCGCCACCCGCGCCGCGCCGGGGTAGACGGTGATCGGCCGCTGGTCGTTCGGGGTGATCCGCCCCTGCGGCAGGATCCAGAGGATGCGGTTGCGCCGCTCGCGCAGCAGCCGGCTGATGTAGGCGATCGAGCGCTCGGCCTCGCCCGGCCGCCTGCGCTCGACCGAGAACGCCCCGCACAGCGTGAAGAAGCGGTAGGCGCGCAGCTGCCGCTCCTCCATCATGATGTAGCTCTCGAAGCGCTCGCGGAAGACCCGCTTATCCAGCAGGAAGGCCATGTAGCCGTCCCACCAGCTGGGGTGGTTCATCGTCACCACCAGCGGGCCGTCGGCCGGGTGCGGCAGCGGGCCCTCCACCTTGAGCCAGACGCGGTGGAACATTCGCCAGCAGGCCGGCAGCACCAGCGTGCGGTAGATCAGCTCTTTGCCCAGCCGGCTGCGCCGGGCGGGGATCGCCGGAAGCTCGGAAGGTATGCCGCTCATACTGCCCGCCTGGCATCACGCACGCCGGTGGAGGCGCCCGCCCCAGCGCAGCCAGACGATCTGGCCGTCCGCGCCGCGCACGAACTCGGCCCGGCTGTCCTTGAAGGGCGCGTCGAGTACGAGCACCCGGTCCGCTTCGAAGAATGCCAGCCGGACCGGCGGCGGCGGTGGCGGCGGCGGGGTGTCGATCGTCGGGAACCCGCCCTTCGGCACCACCTGGGCCACGAGGCCGCTGCCATCCACGCGCAGCTCGACGGCGCTCAGCGCCGCCTCGTAGCGCCCGGCGTAGCGCTCCAGCTGCGCGGCCGGCAGCTCCAGGAAGCGCGGCTTGGGGGCCGCCGCGCCCAGGTAGCGCTCCAGCGCCCACGTCCACAGCTCGGCGTTCAGCTCGCCGCCGCGCGAGCCGTTGGTCAGGATCGCGAGCGCGAAGCCGTGCTCGGGGGCGAGCACCAGGTCGGCCATCTGCCCGTGCGTCGCGCCGCTGTGCCGGACGAGCTTCACCCCGCCGACCTCGCGCAGCATCCAGGTGATGCCGACCGCGTCCGCGGAGTTTCCGGCCGGCGCCTGCGGCGCCTGCATCTCCGCGCGCGACGTGTCCGTCAGCAGCTCCGGCGCGCCCTCCAGATGGGCGCGGGCGTAGCGCAGCAGCTCGATCACATTGGTTGTGATGCCGCCCGCGGCGTTGCTGGCGCGCGGCAGGGGCCAGGGGCGCAGCACCCGCACCTCGTCGGCGCCCACAAAGTGCCCGACGGCGAAGCGGTGGGTCATCACCTCGGCGGGGAAGAAGGCGGCGCGCTCCAGCCCGAGCGGCGTCAGCACCAGCTCGCGCAGCGCCGCTTCGAACGGCGCGCCGGTCACCGCTTCGATCACCCGCCCGGCGAGGCAGAAGCCGGAGTTGCAGTACGAGAACAGCTCGCCCGGCGCGCTCAGCTGCGGCAGCTCGGCCATGCGCCGCACATACCGCTCGAGCGCGTCGTCGCCCGGCCCCGTGTCGAGGAAGAAATCGCCCTGGAAGCCGCCGGTGTGGGTGAGCAAGTGGCGGAGCGTCAGCCGCTCGGCGCTCGCCTCGTCGGCCAGGCGCAGATCGGGCAGGTAGCGGCGCACAGGCGCGTCCAGCTCGAGCGCCCCGCGCTCCACCAGGCGCATCGCCGCGGTGCCGAGGAAGGTCTTGGTGATCGAGCCGATCTGAAACAGCGTGTCGGGGGTTACGGGCAGCGGGTGCTCCACATTGGTCACGCCGAACCCGGCGACGCGCTCCTCGCCGCCGTGCAGCACGCCCACCGCAACGCCGGGGATCCCAAGCCGCTGGCGCGCCGCCTCGACGCGCTCGCACAGTTGCTCGAAGGCCATGTCGTGCTCCGTCTACGTCCTCAGCGCCGCAGCCCGCGCAGCCAGCCGCGCCGCACCGCGATCTCGACCGGCCAGAGCACCGCCGCCGCCAGGAGCAGCCACGGCCACAGGCCCTGTGATACCCCCGGCGCTGCTGCCGGGGCGGATGCTGCTAGCCCTGCGCCCTCCTGAAGTGTCGTGCCGCCGGTCGCCGCGCTGATCGCCGCCAGCAGCCTCGCTCCGGCCGATGTGTCCAGCACCGGGGCGTACTCGGCGGGGTAGCGCTGCACGTAGCCGGCGCTCGCCGTCCGCTCCTGAACGCTCGTGCGCTGGCGCACCTCGATCGCGTACGGGCCGTCGGCCGGGAGCCGCACCTCCTGGGTGTAGCGGCCGGGTGCCACCTGCCTGAGCGTGACGTCGCGCGTCGTGTTGTCCGGCAGCGTCACGCTCGCCTGGGTGTCGGCCAGGTCGAGCGGCTCGCCGCTCGGCGCGACCGCGTCGGCGATGATCGTCGCCGTGTCGCCGTTTGGCACCACGCGCACCTGCAGCGGGCCGCTGTCCGGCTCCGGCAGCGTGTAGCGGATGATCGAGGCCCAGAACTGGCCGTACTCCGCCCAGTTGGACCAGTTCGGCGCCCAGGGCTCCTCGACGCTCGGCGTCCAGGCCACCGCGCGCCCCAGGCCGTACTGCCAGGTCGCGAGCACCGGGTCGCCCTCGGGGGACTGCAGCACCAGCTCGGCCTCGGGCTTGAGCGTCGTGGCCACGTAGCCGCCGAGGCTCGGGATCTCGTTCGGCGCGTACTCGCGCAGCACCGGGTGGGCGCGCGCCTGCTCGGCGCGGAACTCGCCCTCCACCTGCGGCTCGGTGCGGGCGATCTCGCTCTCCAGCAGCGTCAGGCGCGGGATGTCGTCGGGGCTGGCGGCGAAGTGGTAGCGCCCGGCGCCCCACTGCGCCAGCTGGCTCAGCAGCTCGGTGTCCGAGTCGCTGCCGATCGCGATCGCCGACAGCGTGATGTCGCGCGCCCGCGCCTGCTCGATCAGGCTGCGGTACAGATCGCGCTCGTTCACCGACGAGTGCCCGTCGGTCAGCAGCACGGCGTGGCGCACCTGCCCCGGCTGGGCCGCCAGCTCCGGCAGCCCCGCCTCGAGCGCCCCGTAGATGTCGGTCCCGCCGCCCAGCCCGATGCTGCCGATCCGGCCCTGGATCTCGGCGATGCTGAGCCCCGAGCCGACCGTCTGGAACTCCACCACCCACTGCTGGCTGACGTCGAACGCCAGCACGCCGATCTGGTCCTCCTCGCGCAGCGAGTCGGTCGCCAGGATCGCCGCCTCCTTAGCCATGTTGAACTTCGAGCTGCCGGTCTCCGGCCCCATGCTGGCCGACTGGTCGATGATCAGCAGCAGCGAGACCTGGGCGCGCTCGGGGCGCGGCCGCGGGTCCATCGCCACAGGCAGCACCTCTTCGAGCGGGGTGTCGCGGTAGGCGCCGAGCGTGAAGCTCGAGCGGCCGCCCGTCGCCAGCAGGCCGCGCCCCTCGCTCCGCACGAACTCGCGCAGCGCCGCCATCTGGTCGAGCGAGAACGCCCCGGCCGGCACGTCGACTAGCACGACCGCCTCGTAGGCCTCCAGCGCGGAGAGCTGCGCCGGCACCATGTTCGGCTCGAGCAGCTCGGCCAGCACCCCGGCGTCGCGCAGGGCGTTGCGCAGCGCCGCTGCGTTGCGCGAGCGGTCGGCCACCAGCAGCACGCGCGGCGCTGGTGCCACTAGCACCGTGGCGGCGTTGGTGTTGTTGCGCTCCAGCGTATCCGGCTGGGCGGTCACGACCGCGCGCAGCCCGAGGATGCCGGCCCTGCCGGCGGTGTTGGTGTACGGGAAGCGGTTCTCGCCCGGCGCGAGCCGCACCTGCTGCGAGAGCAGCGGCCGGTCGGCAGCCAGCAGGTCGACGCGCGCCTCGCTCGGCCCGCTGCTGTACACGACGATCGTCGCGGTGAACTCCTCGCCCTCGCGCAGCGTGGCCGGCGCCTCGATCCGCTCGATCCACACCTCGGGCTGCTGCGTCGGCTGGTATGCGAAGGTGTCCACTGGCACGCCGGCCGCCGCCAGCGCCCGCGCCGCAGCCAGCCCGTCGCCGCGCGTCTCCAGCCCGTCGGAGAGCAGGACCACCCGCCCGCCGCCCGGCCCGATCATCCCGCGCGCGGCCCGCAGCGCCCCGGCGATATCGGTCGCGTCGGCCCGCGGCCGCCCGGCGCTGGTCGGGTCCGCCGCCTCGGCCGCCACGTCCCCGCCGAAGTAGATGATCTGCGCCGGCCCCCCGTGGCCGCGCGCCAGCGCGTCGGCCTGCGCCCGCAGCGCCGCCTTGCCTTCTTCCCCCAGGCTGTCCGACTGGTCTACCGCCAGCACCAGGAGCGACTGCGAGGCCGCGCCGCTCGCGAGCACCGGGTTGGCGACTGCCGTCACCAGCAGCGCGACGATCAGCAGCCGGAGCACGAGCGCCGCCGCCGGAACGCGGCCGCGCTGCACCAGCCACAGCCCGGCGATCACCGGGAGCAGCGCGAGGAGCGCGAGGTACTCTGGGTTACGGAAGACCATTCGGCAAACCTTCGGCGTCTTTCAAACCGCCTGGCGCCGCGCCCGATCGGCGGGAGGTGGAGCTGGCCGGCTGGGCCGGGCCGCAGCCCGTCGCCCGCGGCGCAGCAGCACGTACAGCCACTCCAGCAGCAGCACGCCGAGCGCCCCGAGCGCCAGCCAGTGCCAGATGTCGGCCGCCAGGCGCTGCGAAGCCCCGCCAGGGGCGCTCGCCGGCGTGACCAGGTCCGGCGGCGGCTGCGGCGCGAGGTTCGACTCGGCCGTCGCGCCGGCGTTCACGCCCACCAGCCCCACCAGGGTCGTCTCCTCGCCGCGCAGCTCCTCGACCCGGTAGAGCCCCGGCTGCGTCAGCCCGTCGAGCGTCACCGCCGGAGCCGCCGGGAGCGCGATCGTGCTGCCGTCGGCGCCGATCAGCCGCACCTCGCTCGCGCGCGGGTCCGGCCGCAGCGTCACCGTCTCGCCGGCCAGAATAGCGGGCGGAAGCGGCGCTGGCGCGAGGTCGCGCACAGTCCGCGAGACCAGCAGCGGGAAGGCCAGCCGCGTCGGCAGGTTGCCCGCCGCCAGGTCGAAGGTCCAGATCGCGATCTCGCGCCCTTCGAGCCGGCCGCGCAGGATCAGCGGGATCTCGTCGGCGCTGAGCAGCGTCTCGGCCCACTCGGCGCCCGAGAGCGCGCGGGCGTTCCCGAAGCTCACGCCGCTCAGGCTCAGCCCGTCGAGCAGCCCGCCCCGCTGGCGCAGCTCACGCTCGCCGATCCGCATCGAATCGCCGCTCACATCGAGCAGCGGGTTGCCGGGCGGCGGGTTGATCGCCAGCGTCGCGCCCGCCGGCCACTCGGGCGGCAGAAAGCCGTCGAAGATCGTCAGATCGGCCTGCGCCCGCTCGTCCTGCGCGGCGGCGTAGTCCGCCGGCGCGACGGTCGTCGTCTGGACGCCCACGGCCGCGAGCGCCCGCTCGAGCGGCTCCGGGTTCGCCGAGACGAGCAGGGCGCTGAGCGGGCGGGCGCGCGCCACACCCACATAGGCGCTGTCGTCGAGCGCGAGCGCATCCGAGCCGCTCAGCGTGAGGCGCAGCGCGCTCGACGTGTTCGGCACCGTCCACGTGAGCTCGGTCCCGCCGCCGGCCGGGATGCTGAGCGGGTCGGCGCTCAGCTCCTGCTCGCCCGCGTACAGGCGCACATCGCCGACGAACGGCTCGCTGCCGAAGTTGGCCACGCGCGCGTAGACCCGCAGCCGTCCGGCCCACGGCCGCACCGCGAAGGCGGTGATCGCGCGGTTCGGGCGGTCGCTGCCGATCTGCACCCACTCGACCGGCGCCGCGACGCTGCGCGGCTCCTGCGGTGGCAGGGCGCCGTCGGTGAGCACCACGATCCGCCGGCTGAGCTGCGGGTCGAGCGCCGCCTCGGCCAGCGTCAGCGCGGCGTCGAGGTCGGTCCCGATCCCGCCTGGGCGCAGCCGCTCGGTGGCGGCGATCAGCGCCGCCGCGTCTCCGGCGCCGCCGCTGGCCACGATGCCGGGCTGGGGGCCGGCGGCGATCACCGTGGCCCGGTCGCCCGGCCCGAGCGCGCTGAGCAGCCCGCGCGCCTGCTCCACCGCCCGCTGGAACCGCGTCGCGCCCCCGTCGTCCGCCGCCATGCTCGTGGAGGTGTCGATCAGGATCACGGTGTGGCGCGCCTCGCCGGTGATCGCCCCTGGGATCTGCGGCCGGCCGAGCGCGAGGCCGATCAGCGCCGCCGCCAGCAGGTGCAGCAGCAGCAGCCAGGTGAGCGGCAGCCGCCGGCTGCGCTCGCCCTCGAGCCGCCGCGGCACCGTCTGCCAGAGCAGCAGGCTCGGCACCCTGACCCGCCGCCGCTGCTCGTTCAGCAGGTGCAGGATGACGATGATGGGGAGGCTCAGCAGGGCCAGCAGGCCCAGCGGGAACAAAAAGCTCATCGGCGCTCAGTACCAGGTGACTGGTTGACCAGGTGACAAGGTGACCGGGTGACTGGGTGTTCAAGATGGTTCGTGGTGCAGTACGGGTCTCTTCTGGCAAAAGGTCACCCCCTCACCCCGTCACCTTGTCACCCCCTCACTCCGTCACCGGGTCACTCCGTCACGAAAGGATCCGGCGCGACCGCAGGTACGGTATCACCTGCCGCTCGATCGGCCAGTTGGTCGGGATCTGCGCGTAGGTCGCCCCGCGCCGGGCGCACGCTGTGGCGATCGCGTCCTGCCAGGCGACCAGGTTGTTGCGGTAGGCCTCAATTGTCTCGCTGTCCAGCGTCAGCCGGATGACCTCGCCCGTCTCGGCGTCCTCCAGCTCGACCGGGCCGATCAGCTCCGGCTGCAGCTCGAACGGCGCGACCAGGTGCATCACCAGCACCTGCCAGCGGGGCGGCGGGAGCGCGCGCAGCCCGTCCTCCAGCCCTTCCGGCGCCAGCAGGTCCGAGCAGAGCACCAGCAGGCCGCCGCGCTGGTGCTGTCGGGCGTACGCGCCGAGCGCCCGCGCCAGGTGCGTCTCCTTCTCTGCGGGCACCCGCTCGATGAAGCGCAGCATGTCGGCCAGCCGCGCCTTGCCCTGCGCCGGCCCGAACGGCCGCAGCAGCCGGCTGCCGAAGGGCGCGATCGACACTCGGTCGCTGTGGGCCAGCGCCAGGTATCCCAGAGCCCCCGCGAGCAGCTGCGCCGAGCGTAGCTTGGGCGGATCGCCCCACAGCATCGAGCCCGACACGTCCAGCAGCACGTGGACGTTGATATCCTGCTCGACCTCGCCCAGCTTCACGAACATCTGGTCGCTGTGGGCGTAGGCGTTCCAGTCCACGTAGCGGTAGTCGTCGCCCTCGGTGTACGGCCGGTGGTCGCTGAAGATCGTCGTCGGCAGCTGCTGGCGGCTGAGATGGTTCCCGCCGGACGGACGGCCGCGCAGCGTGCGCTGCGCCTGGAGGCTCAGCCGCTGCAGCCGGCGCATGAACGCCTCGTCGAAGAGCGGCTGGCCCGCCCTCGCGCCGCTACGGGTTGAAGTACTCCTGAACCACATCGCGCTCGTCCAGTGGGATGCGCAGTGGGTCCGGCCCCACCGCCCCCATATGCCGCGGATCTCCCCCGGTGGTGCTGCCGGTGCCTCCCGGCATGGTCATACCTTGCTGCCGGGACTCCGCGGCGCTCTGGCCGCTCCCCTCGGCCGACAGCTCGACCGCCTGCCCGTCGACGCCGAGGCGCTCCGGCTGCACCGGCCGCTGCTGCCCTCCCGGCGCGTTCCCGATCCCGCCGGCCTGCCCCTGGCCCTGCGGGCCCGCGCCGTCCTGCGGCCCCTCGCCCTGGCCGCCCTGCTGGCCGGCGTTGTTCTGCCCTCCCTCGGCCTGCTGCGGCGACTGGCCGGCCCCCGCGGACTGGCCCATGCGGTCGAGCGCCTCGGCCAGGCTATCGAGCGCCCGCGAGGCCTGCTGGGTGCTCCCCTCGAGCCCGGACGCGCTGTCGCGCAGCTGCTCTGCCGTCTGCGGGTCGATCTGCTCAATCTGGCGCGCCGCGTTGCGCAGGTTGTCCGCCAGGTCGCCGCGCGACGACGGCGAGAGCTGGCTGGCCTGGTCGGCGAGCTCGCGGAGCTCCTGCGCTGCGGCGTTGGGGTCGCCCCGGTCGAGCGCCTCGGCCGCCGGGCGCGTCGCCCCCTGGTCGCGCAGCGCATCGGCCACCGCCGAGAGGACGCGCGGGTCAGCCCCGGTGCCCGGCTCGCCCTCGCCAGGGATCAGCTGGTCGCCCTCGCCGGGAACGAGCTGGTCGCCCGCGCCCGGCACCCCATCCTGTGGCGCGGGCGGCTCCTCCGCGAACAGGTCGGCCGGGTCGGCGGCGCGCGGGAGCGGAGGCAGCGGCCCGAGCTGGCTTGCGGTCCACGTCGAGCCGAACCCGCTGAGGAGCAGCAGCCCGACGGCGGCCAGGCACAGCGCCAGCAGGGTGAAGAGTTCGATCCAGGGCGGGCGCTGCCGCCGCCGTATCTCCTGGTGCAGGTTGTGGACGGTGAGGCTCGCGTGCTGCACCAGGTGCGAGGCGACGCTGCCCGGCTGCGGGTTCCGCGCGGCGACCTCGACCGCCGTCGACAGCTCCTCGTTGAGGCCGAAGCGCCGGTCCAGCCGGCGCGCCGCCTCCGCCGGGCGCATCGGCGGGCGCAGCAGCAGCGCCAGCGCCACCCCGATGCAGCCGAGCGCCGCCGCGCCCAGCCACTCGATGCGCAGCGGCCAGCCCCACACCAGGCTGCCCCCCAGCCCGATACAGCACAGGCAGACCGCGATCCAGCACGCGCGCAGCAGCGTCCGCAGGCCGTTGCGCGCCCAGCGGTCGGTCGCCATGCGGCTGAGTTGTGTGTGCAGCGTCTGCTTCATTATTCCGCTCACCAGGCGTCCGCCTCGCGCAGCGTGACCCGCCGGAACAGGCTGAGCAGCACGCCGCCCACGCCCGCCGCCAGCAGCACGCCGCCGAGCAGCGTCTGCCGCTGATTCAGCGTCTCGCGCAGCGCCAGGGCCTCCTCCGCACGGGCGCGGTCGCCGAGCGCGAGGTACTCGGCGGCCGCCCGGTCGGCCGTGGCCCGCGCCTGCGGATAGGTCTGCCACGTCTCCGCCAGGGCCATGGCCTGGCTGAGCATCGCCGCCGCCTGCTGGCCGCGCTGGGCGCGCTCGATATACGCCCGCAGCGCGGCGTCCTGCCGCTCATCGCCGAGATCGGCGTACAGCGCCAGCGCCTGCTCGGCCAGCAGCAGCGCCCGGTCGTAGTCGTTGGCCTCGAGCGCCGCCCGAGCCTCCTGCGCCAGCCCGTCGGCGCGCTGCCCGGCCTCGGCCATGCGCAGCAGCCCCTCGGCCTGCAGCAGCGTCTCGGTCTGCGCGGTGGTCCGCAGCCACTCGATCGCCGTCTCCACCGCGCGCTGCGCCTCGGCGTAGCGCCCGTCCGACAGCATCGCCTCGATGTGCGACAGGTCGTAGGCGGTCAGCGCGTTGCGCAGGTAGCCGCCCGCGATGTAGCTCGGCAGCCAGGCGCGCCACTCCTCCTCCAGCGCGGCCGGCGAGACGCCGTAGGCGCGCTCCAGCGCGGAGCGGTAGCCGCTGCTGCGCGCGCTGATCGCCAGGAACTCGCGCAGCTTCGTGAACGAGTAGCGGTCCACCAGAAAGGCCACCACCGAGAGCGCCTGCGGGTAGGCGACGTCCGGGTTGCCGTACACCAGGTCGCGGCTGTCGAGGTCGCTCCAGGGCAGCAGCTCGCCCCGGTCCAGCGCGCGGCGCAGCAGGCGGATCTTGTTCTCCAGCTCGCCCGAGGGCAGCTCGACGTACTGCGCCACGCCCTCCTGGAAGCCGACGTTCAACCGGCTGCCCGAGAGCTCCGAGGCGATGATGTGCGCCAGCTCGTGGCGCACGTTGTTCTGGATCTCGTCGGGGGTCTGGCGATCGGTCTGCGGGACGATGACGACCACCTCGTTGCGCCGGAAGTCCGCGTGGGCGACGATGCCCCTCAGGCCGCGCGCGAGCGGGTTGGCCTCGTAGTAGCGCTCGAGCGTCGGGTAGAGGCGCAGCGTCACCGGGACCGCGGGGCGGTGCCCGAAGATCGCCGACACCTCGTCGTAGATCTGGTCCACGAAGCTGGCGTACTGCTCGGCCGTCGCCTCGTCGCCGTCGGCGTAGAGGATGGCGAAGCGCTCGGTGCGCCGCTCGCGCCACTCCGGCCCATTCCAGCGCTGTGCGGAGGCTTCGCCCGGCAGGAAGAGGGCGAGCGCGCACGCGAGGAGCAGCAGCTGCGGCACGAGGCGCGCCAGCCACCCCTTCGCGCCGGCGCTCCGGCCGTACCGTGTGGGGGGCGTCCTCCCCGGCTCGGATTGGGGGTCGGGTGCGGGGCGGCCGAGCCGGCAGCCCCGGTTTGAGGCGTCGGTTGCGCGAAACATGTGAAAAATAGTCTACCATACGTAGCGCCAGCGTGGCTGAGATCCGGATGAGAAAGGTGGCGCGCTGGTGGTATAATGTGAGGGCGCGGCGACGCCGCGCTCTGATCGTGTATGAACGCGCATCTGCGCTGGAGCTTACATACCCACCCGGGAGGAAGTTTCATGCCACCTCAGTCTCGCGCCCAACGTCGCCGGCAGGCGCAGCGCACCGGCAAGCGCCCGCCGCGCCCTGCCCCCTCCACCGCCTCCGCGGGCGCGGGCGTCGAGGAGCTGCCTGCGCTGGAGAGCCCGGCCGCTCCCGCCGTTGAGCCCGAGGTGTCGCCGCAGCGGCCCGCGCGCTCGGGCCGGCGCTCGGCCGTCCGCACCCTTGAGCCGGTCGACTATTCCCAGGACTACGCCTCGGCCCGCCGTGATCTGATCCGGATCGGGGTGATCAGCCTGGTGCTCTTCGCGGTGATGGTGGCGCTCAGCTTCTCCGGGCTCCTCTAGTGCCCTGAAGCGGCAGTGGCCGCCGACGAGCGCCGCCCGCCGCCCCGCCTCCGGGGGCGCTGGCTGGCCCATCGGCGGCCGGTGGTCGGTGGTTGGTGAGTGGTGACCGTATCCAGAGCAAGGCGGCGCGGCTGCGCCGCATCGAGCATCTGCTCTACAACGCCCCCGGCGGCCTGCGCGTCGCCGATCTCGCCGATCACTGCGGCGTGGATCGGCGCACGATCTACCGCGACCTCGACGCGCTGCACGATATGGGCGTGCCGGTCTGGGAGCACGGCGGGCGCTACGGCATCGAGCGCGACTCCTACCTCTCCACGGTGCGCCTGAACCTCAACGAGGCGGTCGCGCTGTTCTTCGCCGCGCGCCTCCTCGCGCACCACAGCGACGAGCACAACCCGCACGTCGTCACGGCGCTCAACAAGCTCGCCGCGGGCCTGCCCGACACCACGATCTCGCACAATATCGCCCGCCTGGCCGATCTCATCCGCTCGCGGCCGCTGCGCGCCGACTACGTGCGGGTGCTCGAGCTCACGACGCGCGCCTGGGCCGACCGCAGGCGGCTGGCGATCCAGTACCGCGCCGCCAGCGGCGATGTGACCCGCCGCGTGATCTGCCCCTACGTGCTCGAGGTCTCGCGCAGCGAGCCGGCCTCCTACGTGATCGCCCACGACGACCTGCGCGGCGCGCTCAGGACCTTCAAGCTCGAGCGTGTGGCGTCGGCCGAGATCCTGGACAGCACCTACACGATCCCGCCTGAGTTCGACCCGTACGCCTATCTGTCACATGCCTGGGGGGTGATCGACGACACCATGGTGGAGGTGCGCCTGCGCTTCTCCCCGGCGGTCGCCCCGCGCGTCAAGGAGAGCGTCTGGCATCACAGCCAGCGTATCCGCGACCTGCCGGACGGCGGGTGCGAGATGACCCTGCACGTCGGCGGGGTCCGCGAGATACGCTCGTGGGTGCTGAGCTGGGGCGCCGATGTCGAGGTGGTCGAGCCGCAGGCGCTGCGCGACGACGTGGCCGACCACGCCCGGCGCATGCTGGCGCAGTACTCCGACGTCAGCGCCCTCTCGGGGATAATAGACGAAGGGCACGGGGGCTGAAGCGAGCTCGCTCCAAACCCTCCGTGCCCTCGTGGGGGGCGCAGTGTGCTGCGCCTACTCCTCGTCGCCGTAGATCTCCTTCAGCAGGCTCGGCTTCTTCGGCGCCGGCTGGTTGCGCGCCTCGCGCCGCCGCGCCGCCTCAGCCTGCTGCTCCTGCGTGGTGCGCAGGCGCCGCATGAAGCGGTCCACCTGGCCGGCGGTGTCGACGATGCGCTGCTCGCCCGTGTAGAACGGGTGGCAGTTCGAGCACACGTCGACGCGCAGGCCCTCGCGCGTCGAGCTGATCGGCCAGACCGTCCCGCAGGTGGAGCAGACGATCTGCGACTCGTAAAGCTTCGGGTGAATGCCCTTCTTCACCGCTGTTCTCCTGCCGCCTCGACGGCCGGCTGCTCGGCCTCCGCGAGCGGGATGATGCTGACCATCTTCTGCCGCCGCGAGTAGTGCTCGAACTTCACATACCCGGCTGTCTTGGCGTAGATCGTGTAGTCTCGCCCCAGCCCAACATTCGTGCCCGGCTTGATCTTCGTGCCGCGCTGGCGGACGATGATCGTCCCCGGGAGCACCAGCTCGCCGCCGAAGCGCTTGACACCCAAGTACTGCGGGTTGCTATCGCGGCCGTTGCGCGAGCTGCCAACACCTTTCTTATGCGCCATCGCTTCCCCCTGATCTACTCGCTCGCGCTCGCGGCTGGCTCGGCAGCGCCCACACCCTGGATGTCGCTGATCGTCACGCGGGTGTAGCCCTGCCGGTGGCCCGTCCGCCGCCGGTAGCGCTTCTTGTTCTTATACCGGAAGACGACGATCTTGTCGCCCTTGATGTCGCCGACAACCTTAGCGACGACGCGCGCGCCGTCCACAGTCGGGGAGCCGACGATCGGCTGCTCTCCGCCAACCAGCAGCACCTCGCCGAACTCCACCTCGCTGCCCGGCTCGGCGTCCAGCAGCGCGACATCCAACATCTGCCCGACTTCGACGCGGTATTGCATCCCGCGATCTCGGATAATTGCGTACACGACGCCGCTCCTCACAGAGAATGGGCCGACTCAGGAGCCCTGACTGTTCCTGATCGCTACACACGATAAAAGAGAGTGGGCGCGCCACTCTCCGCACAGTGTGCTTGCTTGCTGCGGCCATTATAGCAGCCGGGGGAAAGGCTGTCAAACGCTCTGCCCGCCCGCAGCCTGCTCGCGCGGGCGCTCGCTCAGCCCCTGCGGCGGGGTCTGCGGCAGGACGATGCGGAAGGTCGTGCCGCAGTCCGGCTGGCTGTGGGCGGTGATCGTGCCGCCGTGCGCCTCCACCGCCAGGCGGCAGAAGGTCAGACCGAGGCCGGTGCTCTGCTGCCGGCCGTGCGAGTCGCTGCTCAGCCGCCCGAAGCGGTCGAAGATGCGCTCCAGGTGCTCGGGCGGGATGCCCGGGCCGTCGTCCTCTACCTCGATGATCACCGACGAGCTGGCTGGCGCTCCCAGCGGCGTCTGGCGCTGGTGCGCCTCATCGGCGGGCCCCGGGCGCGCCCGCAGGACGATCGTCGTCCCGGGGCCCGTGTGCTTGATCGCGTTCGAGACGAGGTTGAGCATGACCCTGCGCAGCAGCCGCCGGTCGGCGATCACGGATGGCAGGTCGGCGGGCACGTCGATGCGGATGATCTTCTCCTCCTGGGTCAGCCACGCGCTCATCTCGCCGGCGCAGTCGCGCAGCAGGTCGGGCAGCGGGATGATGCTGTACTCCAGGTCCAGCTTGCCCTCCTCGAGCCGCGCCGAGTCGAGCACATCGCCGATCAGCCCTGACAGGTTCATGCCGCTGCGCAGGGCGCTCTCGAGCAGCAGCCGCTGGCTCTCGTGCATACGCGCCGCGTCCAGGCGCATGATCTCGAGGAAGCCGATCATCGCCGTGAGCGGGTTCTTGAGGTCGTGGACCACCATCTGGGTCAGCTGCTCTTTGTCGCGCTGAAGCTGGCGCAGCGCCGCGTTCAGCCGCTCCAGCTCCAGCCGCTGCCGCCGCTCCTGGGCCACCGCCGCGGCCGCCTGCTCCAGCGCCTGGATCTGGCTCTCGGCCAGCCCGAAGCGGGCCTGGAGGTCGCGCCGGAACGCCTCGTCCGGCTGCTCGCCGCGCGCGATCGTCTCGATCAGCGCCTCCAGCGTGCTCGCGTAGCGCGCCCGCAGCCGCGCGCGCGTGCCGCTCAGGAACAGCCCCTCCAGCAGCCCGTCCGCCGTCTGGCCGCTGCGGTAGCCGGCCAGCAGCGCCACGCTGATGATCCCGAAGCCGGCGAACTCCTGGACGTGGTACAGCCAGAACGAGATCGAGTAGTTCTCGACGACCTGCGACTGGGTCACCAGCGCCAGGCCGAACAGGGCGCAGCCGCAGGTGATCGCCAGGCCGGTCTGCGACGGCCCGCGCCGGTACAGCCGCAGGTGGCGCTCGGTGGCGAAGCCGTAGCAGAGCACGCCCAGCAGGCTCGCGGCGCCCCGCACGTCCAGCCCGAGCGCGCCGTCGAGCCGCATGGCGCTCGTCAGCCAGCCCGCCGGCGCGCCCGTGTCGCCCGCATCCCCCTGCGCCACGTGCTGCGCGTGGGCGTGTGCCGCCGGGCCCGCCGCGCCGGCCGCCGCCACCATGACCCACGTCGAGCCCATCCAGATGATGACGGACGCCGCCAGCCACAGCCGCACGCGCGCCATGATCCAGCCGTTCGTGCGCGGCGCGAGGTCGAGGCCGCTGGCCGCCAGGAACAGCGCGCCGGCCAGCAGGCTCAGCAGCGCCGACCAGCCGGTGGCGGCGCCCAGGCCGTGCAGCACGACGCTCGGCGTCGTGATGGCGTGGACGCTGAAGAACCCCGCCATGATCAGCAGCCCCAGGCCGATCAGCAGCGCCCGCGAGTCCGACGAGCGCGTGGCGGTGTGGATCACCAGCAGCGCCAGCCCAACCCCGAGCAGCGCCGCCGCGCCGGCGATCGCCAGGTGCCCGGCCGGGCTGGCGATGAGGATCCGGTCGAGCTCGGGGAAGAGGCGCAGCACGATCAGCAGCGCCGGGCCTGCGGCCAGCGCAGCCACCCAAGCCGCCGGGCGCGGCTGCGCGGGAGCGCCGCCAACTGCGGCTGCGCCGAGCTCTTGTTCGGGCCTGGTTTCGACCTGAGATGTCATCGTCGACACGCTGCGAGTTCGGTGGGAGGCAAGCGTGTTGGAGGCGCGGGGCCCTCTGGTCAGCGCTCCGCAGGCAGGCGATGCTTCGGGCTGGCGTGACACGCGTCTCGTATAATAGTAAACGCTATGACCAGTGCAAAAAGATCGGCTTCTTCGCAAATACCATACGACATGGAATCGTTGCGCGCCCAGCTGCTCGAGTGGTTCGACCGCAACGGGCGCGATCTTCCCTGGCGGCGCACCCGCGATCCCTACCGCGTCCTGGTCTCCGAGGTGATGCTTCAGCAGACGCAGGTCGACCGCGTGCTCCCCAAGTACCTGGCCTTCCTCGAGCGCTTCCCGACCCTCGAGGCGCTGGCGGCCGCGCCGACGTCCGAGGTCATCCGCGCATGGGTCGGGCTGGGGTACAACCGGCGCGCGGTCAACCTGCAGCGCGCCGCGCGCGCGGTGCTCGAGGAGCACGGCGGCGTCTTCCCGCGCGATGCCGCCGCGCTGCGGCGCCTGCCCGGCATCGGCCCGTACACCGCCGGCGCGCTGGCCTGCTTCGCCTTCGAGCAGGACGTCGCCTTCATGGACACGAACATTCGCCGGGTGGTGCGGCGCGTCTTCGCCGACCCGGCCGCCGAGCCGTCCGAGGCCGAGCTGCTGGATCTCGCGGGCGCCGCCCTGCCGCCCGGGCGCGGCTGGGCCTGGAACCAGGCGATCATGGAGCTCGGCGCACTGGTCTGCACCGCCGCGTCGCCGGCCTGCTGGCGCTGCCCGCTCCAGCAGCACTGCCGCGACTACGCCGCGCGCCGTGAGGCCGACGAGCAGGCGTTCCTCGCGCCCACCTCCCCAGCCCCGCGCCGCCCCCGCGCCGTCGCCGAGCGGCGCGAGGCCCCCTTCGCCGGCTCCAACCGCTGGTACCGCGGCCGGATCGTCGATGCTCTGCGCGCGCTGCCCGCCGGCGAGCGCCTGCCGCTCGTCGCGCTCGGGCCGCGCATCAAGCCCGACTACGCCCCCGACGACGCGCCCTGGCTCGGCGCCCTTGTCGACGGCCTCGCCCGCGACGGGCTGCTCGTGCTGGAGGGCGATCTCGTGCGCCTGCCGGACTGACTCTGCGCGAGATGCCCTGCGCGGGCGGTGGAGTTTTCTCATTGTATAGAGGAGCTACGCGGTGCGGTGCTGCGGCACCTCCCGCGGAGAGATACGGAGGGCGGGGTGCCCTCTGGGCCTCCCTCCACGCTCGTTTCTTTTCCGCCGCTCTGCGGCGGCTGTGTCATTCATGCATGCAGGCGCTCAGCCCTGCACCCGGGCAGGAGGGCCGGCGCTCCGCCCTGCACCACCCGCGCCAGGGCCTGCGGCCCTGGACCCGCAAGGGAACGCGTACGCCGCTCGTTTGCCCGTTGTCATGCCCACCTCCACCGATGCTCGTGCCCCAGGCACAGACTGATGCGCTGCAATGCCCAGTGTGGCTGAGACGCGTGGCTGGTGTGCTGAGGCATGACAACGGGCGAACTACGGAAGGTGGCGCCGCTTGCGGGGAAGGCCCGGAAGGGGCTGCACAGCCCCTTCCGGCGGGGGAGAGCGAGAGGGGCACCGGCCCCTCTCGCCTGAAGCACGCTCTGACCGCACTGCGTACTTCTTAGTAATTGACATAATTATCTCTCGGCGGAGGCCGGTCGCGCCAGGCGGGTGTGCTATAATGCCCGTGCAGCCGCCGACGAGAGGCCCCAGCGTCCAACGCTGGGGCGCGCAACGCGACGATGACCACCGCCATCGCCTTCAACCCGAACCACGCCGAGCACACCGATCCGCGCCACGTCGAGCAGGCGGCCCGGCTCAGCGCGGTGGCGGATGCCCTCGACGCGAGCGGCCTGCGGCAGGATCTCGTCGAGCTGCCGCCCACCCCAGCGTCGGAGCAGCAGATCTGCGCCGTCCACGAGTCGTCGATGGTCGAGCTGGTCCGCTGGGCTGCGACGCAGCAGGGGCTGTGGCTGGACCTCGATACCTATACGACGAAGGCGTCCTGGGAGGCCGCGCTCTCCGCAGCCGGGGCGGCGCTGCAGCTCACCGAGGCGGTGGCTGCGGGCCAGGCGACCAACGGCTTCGCGCTCGTCCGCCCGCCGGGCCACCACGCAACGCCCTCCTGCTCGATGGGCTTCTGCCTGTTCAACAATGTGGCGATCGCCGCGCGCCACGCCCTGGATACGCTCGGCCTCGAGCGGGTGGCGATCGTGGACTACGATGTCCACCACGGCAACGGGACGCAGGACGCGTTCTACGACGAGCGCCGGGTGCTCTTCTGCTCGACCCACGCGTCGCCGTTCTACCCCGGCACCGGCGCCGAAGACGAGATCGGCAGCGGCGCCGCCGCCGGCACGACGCTCAATGTGCCGCTGCCGTACGGGGCGGGAGACGCCGGCGCGCTGCGGGTGTATGACGAGCTCATCATCCCGGCCGTCCGCCGCTACGCGCCGCAGATGATCTTCGTCTCGGCCGGCTTCGACAGCCACTGGGCCGACCCGCTCGGCCCGCTGGCCTTCTCGGTGGCCGGCTACGCCGAGCTGACCCGCCGGCTGGTGGCGCTGGCCGCCGAGGTGTGCGACGGCCGCCTCGTCCTGACGCTGGAGGGCGGCTACAACCAGCCGGCGCTCGGCGCCTGCGTCGTCGCTGTGCTGCGGGTGCTGCTCGGCCGCGACCCCGGCCCCGATCCGCTCGGCCCGGCCGGCCGCGCCGAGCCGGATCTGTCGGCGCTGATCGAGCGCATCAGGCGCCTGCACCCGCTGCTCAGTGGCGAGTGATGCGAGCGGCGCGGGTGGCGCCTGGCAGCTCGGAGGCGGGGAGCGCATCAGTAGCTGACGCCTCGCGCGTCACGCATCTCACAAGAAGGCACCTATGACTGACTCCAGCACACCTATTGCCGTTATCGACTACGGCGCCGGCAACCTGCGCAGCGTCGTCCGCGCGCTCACCCACGTCGGCGCGCCGCTCGCGGTGACCAGCGACCCGCGCGTCGTGCTCGATGCGCCGGTGGTGGTGCTGCCCGGCGTCGGCGCCACGCGCGACACCATGGACAGCCTCACGCGCCTCGGGCTCGTCGAGCCGATCCGCGCCAAGATCGCCGCCAGCGCGCCGTTCCTCGGCATCTGCGTCGGCATGCAGGTGCTGTGCGAGGTGAGCGAGGAGTTCGGCGAGCACGCCTGCCTCGGCGTGGTGCGCGGCGCCGTCCGGCGCCTCCCCGACGGCCAGAAGGTGCCGCAGATCGGCTGGAACCAGGTGCGCCGCCCGCCCGAGCACGCCGGCCACCCGCTCTTCGAGGGCATCCCCGACGGCAGCGACTTCTACTTCGTCCACTCCTACTACTGCGACCTGGCCGACCCGCAGATCGTGGCCGGCGTGACCGACTACGGCGTCTCGTTCCCGAGCGTGCTCCTGCGCGACAACCTGGCCGCGGTCCAGTTCCACCCGGAGAAGAGCGGCGCGCTCGGCCTGCGGCTGCTGCAGAACTTCGTCGCCTGGGCGCGGGCGGCGGCGCTCGCGGCTGGGTAGCCGGCCCGCTGCGGAGGGCGGCCCCGGAGGACGTGCGGCGCGACCGCATCATGTGTGACTGATATGGAAATAATTCCCGCCATCGATATCAAGGCCGGCCAGTGCGTGCGTCTGTACCAGGGCGACTTCGAGCAGGCGACGGTGTACGACGATGACCCGGTGGCCGTGGCGCGGCGCTGGATCGAGCTTGGCGCCCAGCGGCTGCACATCGTGGACCTGGACGGCGCCCGGAGCGGCCACCCGGTCCACGTCGACGTGATCAGCGCCGTGGTGCGGGCCGCGGGCGTGCCGGTGCAGCTCGGCGGCGGCCTGCGCGACGAGGAGGCGGTGCGCGCGGCGCTCGAGATCGGCGTGGCGCGCGTGATCCTCGGCACCGCCGCAGTGCGCGACCCTGACCTCGTCGCGCGGCTGGTCGAGCGCTACGGCGAGGCGATCATCATCGGCGTGGACGCCCGCGACGGACTGGTGGCCACGAGCGGCTGGCTCAACACGGAGCCGATCCAGGCCGCCGACCTGGTCCAGCGCATGGCCGCCCTGGGCGTCAGGCGCTTCATCTACACCGACATCAGCCGCGACGGCACGCTCACCGAGCCGAACTACGCCGCGACCGCCGCGCTGGTGCGCCCGGGCGGCCCGGCGATCATCGCCTCCGGCGGCGTCGGGACGGTGGAGCACCTCAAGCGTCTCGCCGCCCTCGGCTGCGAGGGCGCTATCGTCGGCCGGGCGCTCTACACCGGCGCGCTGTCGCTGCGTGAGGCGATCGCTGCGCTGCATGAATAAAAGAATGCCGGCTGGCCCGGCGGCGCGTTCCTGCTTCGCGGGCTGCCGTGCCCGCCGGGGCCGCGCTCGCGACTCCAACCTGCTGCAGCCCCATCGTAGCCACCGGAGACGGCTCGGTCCCGCCGGCGCGCCGCGGCGCCTTCCGCCAGCGGCGGAGATTGTACGACCCTACACACTCTGCCGCGCTACGGCAGTTTCACCGCCGCAGCGCGGCGGAAGAGAGGTGCTATGACGAATACGAACAAATCTGGCGTCCCCAGCAAATACGAGGAGGAGCGGCTGCGCGCCGCTGAGCAGTCGCAGATCGTCTACCTCCAGGGCCAGATCGACGAGCTGCGCCGGCTGATCAAAGAGCAGAACAACAAGTACAGCTGGACGATGGAGCAGGTCCGCAAGGCCGAGGGCGGCGTCGCCCAGGTCGAGGGGCTGTTCGATCGCTTCCGCAACGAGGTCACGCAGGCGCTGGACGCATTCAGGCGCGAGCTGGCCACGCTGCGCAAGGAGGTCGCCGGCGCCCTGGTCAAGATCGAGGAGAGCACCCGCCCGCTGCGCGAGATGCAGGCCCAGATCCAGCAGCTCGGGGAGGCGCGCCGCCAGGACCGCGACGCCGTCGCCAGCTGGGTGAGCCGCATCGAGGAGCTCGACCAGCGCACCGTCGGGTGGCAGTCGGCCCTCAAGGATGTCGACGAGCGGCACCGCGCGCTGGTGGCGCAGATCGACGGGCTCTACAGCGCCGACGAGAGCGTGCGCGCCGAGATGCGCAAGCTCGTCGAGGATCTGCAGGTGGAGAAGCAGAGCCTGAGGCGCCAGGCGGTCGAGGCCCAGCAGCTGGTCGCGGACATCCGCCCGCTGCTCGACTCGCAGGCCAGCCGCATCGCCCGTCTGGACGAGATGCGGCAGCAGATCGAGCTGTTCGCCGAGCAGCTCCCCAACCAGATCTCGGAGCTCCAGACGCGGCTCCAGGAGCTGCTGGGCGAGGTCAAGCGCGTCGAGCGCGTCTCGACCGAGCGCTTCCTGATGAGCCAGGAGCGGGTCGAGGAGATCCGCCGCCTGCAGGACGAGCGGCTCGCGACGCTGGAGGAGGTGGACCAGTCCAACCTGCGCCAGCTCACCACCTGGATCGAGCGGCTCGACAGCTGGGTGCGCGAGCTGGAGGGGCGCCAGGCCCGCTCGGAGAACCAGGTCACGGACATGCAGCGCGAGTACGTCGTCCAGCTGCACGACCTCGAGCAGCGCGATATACTGCTGATCGACGCGCTGATGAACGCGCTGGGCAGCCGGCTGGAGGCGATCCGCGCCGAGCGCCTCGAGCGCGGCCAGGCGCCTGACAACGGGATCCGCTGATGTTGAAACGTCGCATCATCCCCTGCCTGGACGTGAAGGCCGGGCGGGTTGTGAAGGGCGTCGCCTTCCTCAACCACCGCGACGCCGGTGACCCGGTGGAGCTCGCCGCCGCCTACAACGCCGCCGGCGCCGACGAGCTGGTGTTCTACGACATCACCGCCAGCAGCGACGAGCGCGCGATCATGGTCGACGTCGTCGAGCGCACCGCCGCGCAGGTGTTCATCCCGCTCACGGTCGGCGGCGGCATCCGCACGGTCGAGGATATGTACCGCATGCTCCGCGCCGGCGCGGACAAAGTCTCGATCAACACGGCTGCGGTGCTCAACCCGCAGCTGATCGAGGACGGCGCGCGGCGCTTCGGCAGCCAGTGCATCGTGCTCTCGATCGACGCGCGCAGGGTCAATGGGGCCGCGCGCTGGGAGGTCTTCACCCACACCGGGCGCGACCCGCGGCCGACCGGGCTGGACGCCGTGGAGTGGGCCCGCCGGGGCGTCGAGCTCGGCGCCGGCGAGATCTGCATCAACAGCATGGACGCCGACGGCCAGAAGAGCGGCTACGACCTGGAGCTGCTGCGGGCGATCAGCGACGCGGTGCCCGTGCCGGTGATCGCGTCCGGCGGCGCCGGCTCGCCCGAGGATATGTACGCCGGCCTGGTGGAGGGGCGCGCCGACGCGGTGCTCGCCGCCTCGATCTTCCACTTCGGCGAGTACAGCGTGGCGGATGTGAAGCGCTTCCTGGCCGAGCGGGGCGTGCCCGTCCGCCTGACGCAGCCCGAGGGGGAGTGACGATGAAGGTTGTTGTGCGCTACTTCGCCGCGCACCGCGACGCCACCGGCCGCGCCGAGGAGCAGATCGAGCTCGAGGAGGGGACGACCGTGGGCGCGCTCTGGGAGCTGCTGGTGGCGCGCTACCCGCGGCTCGCCGGCTACAGCGGCCGCCTGCTCTACGCCGTCAACCAGGAGTTCGCCACGCCTGCCACGGCGCTCGCGGACGGGGACGAGGTCGCCTTTATCCCGCCGGTGAGCGGCGGCCGCGACGCTGGGCGGTAACACCCCTGGACGGGCTTGAGGAGGCAAAGCCTCCCTGGGATCCTCTCTTTCCTGCCGCTCTGCGGCGACTTCGTCGCCGCAGAGCGGCAGGAAAAAAGTCCGTGGAGGGCCTATGGCCCTCCACACCTCCCCGCTGAGGGCTGCGGGCGACGACCGCCGGAGGAGTTCGGGGAGGCGAAGCCTCCTGCGGAAGCCCTTCTTCCGCGGCTCAGCGGCGCGAGGGGTTCGGGGAGGCTTCGCCTCCCCGGGATCTTCATCTTCCGCGGCTCTGCGGCTGCGAAGCGGCCGCAGAGCCGCAAAAAAAGAATGAGGGCCAGCGGCCCTCCGTACCCCTAACACCTGTGAGAGAGATACTACGAGTTGGGGAGTGCCGGCGGCCAAGCTGCCAGCACTCCCCAACTTCTCCAAGGAGGAGCCAGGTGCATAACCCGACATCCCAGGTCAATAGGCCGAAGCACTTTGTGGTGACGCCGGAGCCGCTCGACCCCGCGCCGCTGGTTGCGCTGGTGCAGGCGCCCGACATGGGCGCGGTCGTGACCTTCGCGGGGGTGGTGCGGAACAACTTCGGCGGCCGGGCCACGGCGCGGCTGGAGTACGAGGCCTACCAGGGCATGGCCGAGTCGGTGCTGGCGCAGATCGCCGAGGAGGCGCGCGGCCGCTGGAGGATCGGCGAGGTCGCGGTGCATCACCGCATCGGCACGCTGGAGATCGGCGAGACGGCGGTGCTCGTCGTGGTGGCGGCGCCGCATCGGCGCGAGGCGTTCGCGGCCGCCGAGTGGATCATGGACCGCATCAAAGAGGTGGCCCCGATTTGGAAGCGCGAGATCTGGGCCGACGGAGCGTCAGAGTGGGTTGGAGATGAGAACGAGCGCAGGGCGAAACACGCGCAGTGAGGGGTGAGTGCTGGGTTGGTGAACCGAGCCGTCACTCTTCACGCTGCATGTTGTCTCCCTACTGCAGCAGCATCTCGAAGTTCGGGCGATCGTCGCCGCCGCTGATCCGGCGCAGGCCGCGCTGAATCGCGCGCACGGTCTCCTCGCCGATCCAGTACGTGAGCAGCGAGCCGAGGACGAGCCCGACCGCGCTGCCGATCGCGGCGCCGAGGCCGAACAGAACGAAGCGTGTGTTCTTGCTGCTGTCCATAGCGTTCCTCATTGAACAACCACAACCGGGGTCGCCTTGTTCCAGAGGCGCTCGATACGGTAGTAATCGCGCATCGCCGCCGAGAAGATGTGTATCACCACGTCGCCGTAGTCGAGCAGCACCCAGCCCGACTCTGCCGTTCCCTCGGCGCGCGCGTGCCGGTCCAGCTCTTTGGCCAGCGTCTCGTCGATCGCCTCGAGGATCGCGTTCAGCTGGCGCTCGCTCTCGGCGGAGCAGATCACGAAGTAATCTGCGACCGTGTTGAGCTTGCGCAGGTCGAGCATGACGATGTCGCTGGCCTGCTTGTCCTCGGCGATCTCAACCGTGCGTCGTGCCAGGGCCGCCGCCTCGATGGCCTGTTCCTCTATCAGTGTCGCCTCCTTACACCTGCCTGTCCGAAGAGACGCTGCAGCCGGGAGAGGCGCTCCCCTCCCGTCGGCTGCGCCGCTCTTCAGCTGTTGTGCACCTAGATTCTACCAGAACTGGCGCTCGCTGTAAATAGCGTCCTACGGCAGGCCGAGCATCGTCTGCGCGGCGAAGTGGTAGGACTCGGGCAGCAGCCGCAGCACCAGCGCGCCCAGCAGCGCCGCGACGGCGGGCGCGAAGCGCGAGGCCCCGAGCGCCGGCGACCACCCGGCGTACGGGAACGCCGCCGCCCCGATCATCAGCACCGTGCAGGTCAGCAGGCCCTGCAGCGCCCCGAGCAGGCCGCCCAGCAGGTGGTCCAGCCGCCCGAGAAACAGCAGGCCCGCGTAGTGGTGCAGCAGGCTCGCCGCCAGGCTCGCCAGCCCGCTGACCGCGAGGAACGTGAGGGCGAACCCCAGCCCGCGCGCCAGCCCCGCGTCGGTCACGAACGACATCAGCGGCTCGGCCACCAGCGAGCTGTAGCGCCCGGCCACCACCGCGCCGGTGAGCACCCCGGCGATCGATAGCACCTGCCGGATCACCCCCCAGTAGATACCCAGCGCTCCGCTCAGCAGCGTGATCGCGACGATGGCAATGTCGACAGCGTTCATATGTGATAAGACGTCCTGCATGACGCGCATGTTCCGCTGCTAGTGACATGGTACAGGAGTTACGCGGTCCGTGCCACGCTCCTTCCGGGGAGCTGTGCGGATCTGCGGCCCTCTCCTCCGCCGGGAGGGTGGCGGGCGGCTAGCTCTCCGCGGCCCTCTCCTTCGCCGGGAGGTTTGGAGGGCCGCAGGCCCTCCAAGAGCCTCTTTTTTCCCGCCGCTCTGCGGCGACTTTGTCGCCGCAGAGCGGCGGGAAGAAAGGAACTTCGGAGAGGCGAAGCCTCTTCAAATCCCCCCAGGCGGCGCGGCGTGGGCCGCCGCGTAACTCATGTAATAGTAGCAGAGGTTGTGCCTGCATTGGCAGGCAATGTAAAAAGAGCCCACCTGCGCAATACACCGCACAGGTGGGCCCTACGATACCGGCGAGCGCTGCTCGCGTTAGTCGACGGTGTACTCGCCCTCGACGACGCCCTCGTCCTTGCCAGGGCCGCCGCCCGACTGGCCGTTCTGGCTGGAGTAGGCGCTCTGCGACACCTGGTACATGGCCTGCTGGAGCTCCGACGAGATCGAGCGCATGCGCCCCTCGTCCTCCTGCGAGATCGCCTCGCGCAGGTCCTTGATCAGCCCCTCGATCCGGCTCCGCTGCACCGAGTCGACCTTGTCGCCCAGCTCGCCCAGCGTCTTCTCGCTCTGGTAGGCCAGGCTGTCGGACTGGTTCTTGAGCTCGACCAGCTCGCGGCGGCGCTTGTCCTCGGCGGCGTGCGCCTCGGCGTCGCGGATCATCCGCTCGATGTCCTCCTTGTCGAGGTTCGTGCTGGCCGTGATGGTGATCTTCTGCTCCTTGCCGGTGGCCTTATCGCGGGCCGAGACGTTCAGGATGCCGTTGGCGTCGATGTCGAACGTCACCTCGATCTGCGGGACGCCGCGCGGCGCCGGCGGGATGCCCTCGAGCCGGAAGCGGCCGAGGGTCATGTTGTCGGCGGCCATCTCGCGCTCGCCCTGCAGGATGTGGATGTCCACCGCCGTCTGGCCGTCCGCCGCGGTCGAGAAGATCTCGCTCTTGCGGGTCGGGATGGTCGTGTTGCGCTCGATCAGCCGGGTCATGACGCCGCCCAGCGTCTCGACGCCCAGCGACAGCGGCGTGACGTCCAGCAGCACCACGTCCTTCACGTCGCCGCCCAGCACGCCGGCCTGGATGGCGGCGCCGATCGCGACGACCTCATCCGGGTTGACCGACTTGTTCGGCTCCTTGCCCGTCAGCTGGCGCACCAGGTTCTGTACCACCGGCATGCGGGTCGAGCCGCCCACCAGCACCACCTCGTCGAGATCGGTGGGCTTGAGGCCGGCGTCCTGCAGCGCCTGGAAGAACGGGCCCTTGAGCCGCTCGGTCAGCTCCTGGGTGAGCTGCTCGAACTTCGCGCGCGTCAGCTTGATCTGCAGGTGCTTCGGCCCCGAGGCGTCGGCCGTGATGAACGGCAGGTTGATCTCGGTCTCCGACATGCTGGAGAGCTCGATCTTGGCCTTCTCAGCCGCCTCCTTGAGCCGCTGCAGCGCCTGGCGGTCCTTGCCCAGGTCGATGCCCTGGTCCTTGCGGAACTCGTCGATCAGCCAGTTGACGATCTGCTGGTCGTAGTCGTCGCCGCCGAGGTGGGTGTCGCCGTTGGTGGCCTTCACCTCTACCACGCCGTCGCCGACCTCGAGCACCGACACGTCGAAGGTACCGCCGCCCAGGTCGAAGACCAGGATGGTCTCATCCTTCTTCTTATCCAGGCCGTAGGCGAGCGCAGCCGCTGTCGGCTCGTTGATGATGCGCAGCACCTCGAGCCCGGCGATCTTGCCGGCGTCCTTGGTCGCCTGGCGCTGGCTGTCGTTGAAGTAGGCCGGCACGGTGATCACCGCCTGCGTGACCGGCTCGCCCAGGTAGGCCTCGGCGTCGGCCTTGAGCTTCTGCAGCACCATGGCCGAGATCTCCTGCGGCGCGTACTCCTTGCCGGTCTGCGGCGAGTGGACGCGCACATCACCGCGCTGACCCTTGGTGACCTTGAAGGGCACCATCTCGCGCTCGGTGCTGGTCTCCTCGAAGTTGCGCCCGATGAAGCGCTTGATCGAGAAGAAGGTATTCTCAGGGTTGATCGTCGCCTGGCGCTTCGCCGTCTGGCCGATCAGCCGCTCGCCGTTCTTGGTGAAGGCGACAACCGACGGGGTCGTGCGGTTGCCCTCGGCGTTCGGGATGACGACTGGGTCGCCGCCCTCCATCACCGCGACCACCGAGTTGGTTGTGCCCAGGTCAATGCCTACAATCTTCGGCATAGTTCTTAACCTCTCTCTCTGCTGAGTTGGAGCGTGCGGCGCGCCCCTGCGGCAGACGATCGCGTAGTCGCACCGCAACTCGCGCTGGTACTAGTGTACTCATTTGCCGCTAGCGGTCTATATGTGTGGCGTTAGAGGAATGTTGGAGTTACGGGG
>CALJIC010000347.1 GCA_937974195.1 uncultured Roseiflexaceae bacterium
GCCGCGCAGCAGCGTGCTCTTGCCGCAGCCGTTCGGCCCCACCAGCGCCGTGATCCGCCCGCTCGGGATGGAGACGTCCAGCGCGTCGATAACCACCGCCTGGTCGTAGGCCAGCGTGAGGTGCTGCGTGTGCAACGTGCTCATGTCTACGCCTTCCGTTGTTGCCACAACAAACCGATGAAGAACGGCGCGCCGATGACGGCGGTGAGCAGCCCGACGGGCAGCTCGACCGGCGCGAACAGCGTGCGCCCGGCCAGGTCCGCGGTGACGACGATCAGCGCGCCGATCACGCCCGCGGTCGGCAGCAGGCCGCTGTGGTCCGGCCCCACCAGCCGGCGCCCGATGTGCGGCGCCATCAGGCCGACGAAGCCGATCGTCCCGGCGGCGGCCACGGTCGCGGCGGCCAGGGCCACGGCCGTCATCAGCAGCAGGCCGCGCCGCAGCGCCACCGGGCTGCCCAGGCCGCGCGCCACCTCCTCGCCCAGGTTGAGCGCGTTCAGGTCGCGCGCCAGCAGCAGCGCCAGCGGCCCGAAGATGGCGACCCAGGGCGCGATCGACCAGAACTCCGTCCAGGAGCGGCCGTAGACGCTGCCGGTCAGCCAGATCAGCGCCCGCTGCACGTCCCAGATGTCGCCGAAGGTGATCATCAGCGTGGTGGCCGCGTGGCAGATGGCGCCCAGGCCGATCCCCACCAGGATGAGCCGGATGGGCGAGTCGCCCCCGCGCCAGGCCAGCAGATAGATCAGCGCGGCGACGGTCACGGCGCCGGCGAAGGCGGCCAGGGGGATCACCCCGGCCGGCACCTCGCGCACCACGACGATCAGCGTCACCGCCACCAGCCCGGCGCCCGCCGAGATGCCGAGGATGCCGGGGTCGGCCAGCGGGTTGCGCGTCAGCCCCTGCATGATCGCGCCCGAGATACCGAGGGCCAGCCCGACGAGCGCGGCGACCAGCATGCGCGGCAGGCGCAGGGTGTTGACGATGAACGAGTAGTCCTCGTTGCCGGTGGGCAGGCCGAGCACGGTGCGGACGACGTCGAGCGGCGGGATGGGGTACTCGCCGACGCCGATGTTGACCACCATCGCGGCGAGCATGGCCAGCAGCGCCAGCGCCAGCACCGGCGGCACGCGCCGGTCGATGCGGAGCGAGAGGCCGCGCGTGCGCAGCGTCAGCCAGGGGGGCCGGCCGGGTCGCGGTGTTTCAGCGCTCATAACTGTGAACTCTGCCCCGCGCTAGCGCTTGACCCGCCAGCGCACCAGGTAGACGAAGAACGGCCCGCCGATCAGGGCGGTCATCACGCCCACCGGGATCTCCAGCGGGCGCAGCACCAGCCGCGCGGCGACATCCGAGAGCACCAGGAAGATCGCCCCGGCCAGCGCCGCGTAGGGCAGGATCCAGCGGTAGTCCTGGCCGGCCAGCAGGCGCACGGCGTGGGGGATAACCAGGCCGACGAAGCCGATCGGCCCGGCGACCGCCACCGCGCCGCCGGCGAGCAGCACCGTGGCGACGGCCGCGAGCCCCTTGACCCAGCCGGTGCGCTGGCCGAGCCCTCTCGCCACATCGTCGCCGAGCGAGATGGTGGTGATCTGCCGGCCGAGCGCCAGGGCGAGCACGAGCCCGGCGAGCAGGTAGGGCGACGCCTGGACGAGCAGGTTCAGGTCGCGCCCGGCCACCGAGCCGGCCAGCCAGAACCGCACCTCCTCCAGCGTGCGCTGGTTGAAGATCAGCATGCCGGTGGTGAGCGCGGAGAGCAGGGCGGTGAGCGCCGCGCCGGCGACCGTGATCTTCAGCGGCGTGGGGCCGCCGCGCCCGAGCGAGCCGAGCGCGTAGACGGCGATGGCGGTGAGCGCCGCGCCGGCGAAGGCGAACAGCGCGTAGAGGGACAGCGAGCTGATCTGGAGGAAGAAGACCGCCGCGACCACGCCGAGCGCCGCTCCGGTCTCGATGCCGAGGATGCCCGGGTCGGCCAGCGGGTTGCGCGTCAGCCCCTGCATCAGCGCGCCGGCCACGGCGAGCGCGGCGCCGACGAGGGCGGCCACCGCGGCGCGCGGCACGCGCAGCGTGCGGATGATCAGGTGCTCCGTGCTCTCGGGGTTGAACGCGACCAGCGCCTGCCACACATCGGCGGGCGCGATGTCGGCGGCGCCGAAGGCGATGCTGCTCATCAGCGCCAGCCCGAGCGCCCCGGCGCAGACGAGCAGGCCGAGCAGCAGCACCGGGCGCGAGCGCGCGATGCGCAGCGCGCGCGAGGGTTTCGCGGTCAGGGTGGTCATCGCAGACCTTCCGGGGTTCGATGGTGCGGCCAGTTCATTCGCCTTCGTCGAGCAGCGCAGCCGGCGCGGCGGCGGGAGGCTGTTCCTAGGTTGCGGTCGAACGTGAGCGGCCAGATCGCGATCGAGCGCGGCGCTCAGGTTTGCGGGCGCAGCGATCCAGCGCATGCCGATGTCCTCGGATGCGTGGGCGGCGCACACGTTGCGCTCGTGGTGAGATCCTCGTGTGTGATCAATGATACGAACGCCGGGCGTTAGATTATCCTAACTCCCGATGTTTGTCAAGTTAATACTAACAAAATTGTCGAAGGGCTCTGAGGTGATGGGGCCGGGCGAAGCGGCGCATCGCCGGCTGGCGGGGCGCGAGGGGTGCGCTGTATCAGCGGGCAGATTCCGGGCGCGGCAGCATGGTGCTGGGCAAGCGCGGGGCGCTGGGAGAGGGCCGGAGTGGCGCAGACCGCTCAGCCCGACAACGGGGTGCCTCCCAGCGCGTACGGGCCGCGCATCTGGACTCGGCCCGTCCGCCCATACCACGTCGCGCCCCACGTCAGCCACAGCGAGTCAACCCGCCACTCCAGCGCAGGGGCCGAGATCGACTCCAGCACGCTCACCCAGCCGGCCCTGTCCGCAGTCAGCGGCCGCAGGTAGCGCATGAGCGTCACGTGTGCGGACTGGGCTGGGTAGCGCGGCGCGATCGCGATCCCTTCGCCCGCAAGCTGCGCCACCAGGTGGGCGCGCAACGTTTGGAGGCCGTGATCGACGGGCACGAAGTTCAGGGCGCAGGCGCGCCGGTCGTAGCCGAGCAGCGGACGCGCCAGCACAGCCTGCGGCGCCTCTGCCACGAGGTCGGGCACGATCTGGCTGATGGCGGCAGCGAGCTGCTCCACCGCATCCCGCCCCTGGCTCGAGCACACCTCGACGAGCGTCAGGTGCAGGTCGCTGGCGGGGTAGTAGTACTGGCCCGGCTCCAGCGCGCTGAGGCGGGCCTGAATCGCGGCGATAGCTTCGACCACCGGGAGCGGCGGGCACGCGATGAGGTTGACGCCGTAGCGCTGGTCGGCGCCGGGGGCGCGTACCTCCTCGGCCAGGATCGGGTCCGGGTCGGCGCCGCTGTCGCGGAGCGCCTGAGCGCCGGCGCGCCGGTAGTCGTGGAGACGCGCGAGAAAGGCCGCTGGGTCACTTGTCATCGGGCCTCATCAGAGCCACACAAGACCTCGGAAGGCGCTTGTGGAAATCACAGCTGGGATTGAGGGATACGCCGCTCGAAGCCATCTCAGCCGCTGGCCGATCCGCCACAGGCTTTCGAAGACGGACGATTCGATACTGCCCACCGAGCAGGCTCGGCTCATCGACCTCGATCGCCGCGAGCGTCTCGGGCGTGACCACGTCGCTCAGCCGGCGGTTCGGGTCCGTGCCGAGCCAGGCGATGACACCGCCCACAGCACGGCGGAGCGGAGTGAGCGGCCGTCCTTCGGGAAGGAACTTGTCGAAGATGACGAGCCGTCCTCCTGGCCGCAGCACGCGCCAGGCTTCCGCGAATGCCGCCCTCCCGTCCGGCACGACGCTCACGATCAGGCTCAGCAGCACGGCGTCGAACACGCCTGTGCCGAACGCGAGCGCCATTGCATCCATGATCTCAAACATCACGGCGCCTCGGCGCCCCCGAGCGCGTGCACGCTGCATCATCGCCGGGGAGAGGTCGGCGGCGCTCACCCGCACATCTGCGGGCAGCAGCTCGAGGTCGAGCCCGGTCCCGACGCCTGGGAGCAGGACGCGCTCGCCCGGCTGAAGCTCGAGGAGCTCGATCGCCCGTGCGCGCGCTCTGGCGAACTGCGTCCGCATCGCCAGGTCATACACCGGTGCGTAGAGCCGGTATAACCACTCGCTGTGCGCGTTCCGCTGCATAGCTTCCCCACAAAACAGCTTGTGCGCGGCTTCGTCCTACTCCTTCGCCCCGTAGCCCAGGAGCCGCAGCGCGTTCAGCACGACCACGATCGTGCTGCCCTCGTGCAGCACAACCGCCGCGCTGAGCTGCACCAGCCCGAGCACCGAGGTCACGAGCAGCAGCCCGATCACGCCGAGCGCGACGGCCAGGTTCTGCAGGATGATCGCGCGGCTGGCGCGGCTGAGGCCGACGGCGAACGGAAGCCTGCGCAGGTCATCGCCCATGAGCGCGACGTCGGCGGTCTCGAGCGCGACCGCTGTCCCCGCGCCGCCCATCGCGATGCCCACGGTTGCCGTCGCCAGGGCCGGCGCGTCGTTGACGCCGTCGCCGACCATCGCGATGTGGCCGTACTGCTGCTGGAAGGCCTTCACCGCGGTGAGCTTGTCCTCCGGCAGCAGCTCGGCGCGCACGTCGGTGACGCCGAGATCCCGCCCGATGCGCTCCGCAACGCTGCGGTTATCGCCGGTCAGCATCACGAGGTGCCGGACGCCAAGCGCCCGCAGACGCTCGAGCACCGCCCGCACGTCCTGGCGCGGCGCGTCGGCCAGCCCGAGCACGCCCAGAAACTGCCCGTCGCGGCTGATCGCCATGGTCGTCCGGCCCGCCCCCTCGAGCTGCTCGACGGCCCTGCTCACCGCCTCGTCGGCGCGGTGGCCGTCCGTCTCCGCGAAGAGCTTGAGCGAGCCGATCAGCACCTCTGCGCCTCCAACGCGGCTCCGCACGCCCCGGCCGGGGACGTTCTCCAGCCCGTCGGCGGCGGGCAGGTCGAGCTTGCGCTCCTGCGCGGCCCGCACGACCGCCTGCGCGAGCGGGTGATTCGACTGCTGCTCGACCGCGGCTGCGAGGCGCAGCAGCTCCTCCGGCGCCGTCCCGTTGACCGGCACGACGTCCGTGACGCCGAAGCGGCCCTCTGTGAGCGTGCCGGTCTTGTCGAACGCAATCGCGCTCAGCGTGCCCAGGTTCTCCAGGTGGGCACCACCTTTGATGAGAACGCCGTTGCGTGCGGCCTGCGCGATGCCGGCCAGCACGGCCGCCGGTGTCCCAAGCGCGAGCGCGCACGGCGAGGCGGCGACCAGCAGCAGCATCGCGCGGTAGAAGCTGTCCGCGAGCGGCATCCAGCCGAGCAGCGGGGGCACTGCCGTGACCAGCGCGGCGCCGATGAGCACCGCCGGGACGAACCAGGCGGTGAAGCGCTGCGTGAGCTGCTGGGTGGGGCTCTGCTGGCTCTGCGCCTCGGCCACGAGCTGCATCACGCGGCTCAGGGTGTTGTCCTTGGCCAGCCGGGTGACGGTCACGTCGAGCGCACCATCCTGATTGATCGTCCCGGCGAAGACCTGGTCGCCCGGCTGCTTGGGCACCGGCACGCTCTCGCCAGTGATCGGGCTCTGGTCCACGGAGCTCGTCCCGCTCGCGACCGTGCCATCCACCGGCACGCGGTCGCCCGGCCGCACGACCACCACGTCGCCCACTTGGACCTGCGCGACCGGCAGCGCGACGATCTGGTCCCCCCGCCGGACCTGTGCGCTCTGGGGCATCAGCTGCCCGAGGGCGTTGACGGCATTGCGGGCGCGGTCGAGCGCGTAGTGCTCGCCGGCGTGGCCGAGCGCGAACAGGAACAGCAGGAAGGCGCCCTCCTGCCACTCGCCGAGCACCGCAGCCCCCGCCGCCGCGGCGAGCATGAGGACGTCGGTGTCGAACTTGCCGCGCAGAGCGCTCGGGATCGCGTGGGTCGCGACGTCGTACCCGCCGGCGAGGTAGGCCAGCGCGTAGAACACGAGCGCGAGCTGCGGCGGGAGGCCGAAGAACGCCTCGCCGATCCACCCGATCGCCAGGGACAGACCGGCAAGCCCGACGAGGATTAGCGTCCAGCGCTCCTGCATCCAGTGCGGCAGGAAGGCGGGCGCGCTCCCGTGGGCGTGCCCTTCGTGCTCACACACTTCGACGGCCGGTGCCGATGGAGGTGGCAGAAGGCGGACGCCCTGCTGTTCGAGCGCCGCTTCGATGGCCTCGCGCCGCAGGCGCGTGCTGTCGTAGGCGACGAAGGCCAGCCCGGCCGCGTAGTTGACGTTCGCGTGCAGCACGCCCGGCAGGCGTTCGAGCGTGGTGGTGACGGAGTCAGCGGCATCGGCGGCGTCCAGCCCAGCGAACGGGAGCTGCTCGTGGCGGTAGCGGTCGCTGATGGTTGCGCCGGCCTCGGCTGCGAGGCGCCGCACCTGCTCGAGGCTGATGCGCTGCGGGTCGAAGTGAATGCACAGCTCGGCCGTGCTGTTGGCGCGGGTGATATGCGCGCGCACGATCCCCTTGCGATCCTGCAGCCACTCGGCCAGCCGGTCGACGCAGCAATCCGCCGCGTCCATCGTCGGCAGGACAAGCGCGAGGCTCATCTGGACTGTCTGGGTCAACTGCTTACATCCTTCCTCGGGCATATCCTGCCTCCGCACAGTTTGAGACGCCGTGTCATTGGCGATGCGAGTGTGTTCGGCAGCAACAGGCGCACGCTCCGAAGTCCACCGGCCGTTCGGCGGCCGTCTTTGAGGATGGTGCTCAATAAATATGATTGATTGAGCAACTGTTCATATGTTATCAGAATTTGGCTCGCGCGTCAAGCGGTTTCTGGGAAGTATACGCCGCTTTGCAGAACGCCTGCATCAGCGCTCCGCGGGAAGGCTTCGCCTCCTCAAACCCCTCCCGGGGCGCGGTGCGGCTTGTGCTGTCATTCATGCATGCAGGCGCTCCGCCCTGCACCCGGGCTGCTTGTGCTGGCATTCAGCATGCAGGCGCTCCGCCCTGCACCCGGGCAGGAGGGCCGGCGCCGGCCCTCCTG
>CALJIC010000348.1 GCA_937974195.1 uncultured Roseiflexaceae bacterium
AAGACGGTGCTGGAGCGCAAGGCGCCGCCCACCTTCGACATCCTGGTCGAGATCCGCAGCTGGGAGGAGGTGTGCGTCTACAGCGATGTGGCCGAGGCGGTGGATGCCATGCTGCGCGGAGAGGCGCCGCACGCCGAGCTGCGCGTCAGGGGCGCCGACGGCAACATCCAGATCTCGGACAGCCCGTCGGTGGCCCCGACGGCGCCGGCGCTGCAGCGCAGGCCCCCGGCGGCGCCCCACGGCCGGCAGCGCATCTTCCCGGTCGGCCTCCGCTCGGACCGGCTGGCCGAGGCGATCCAGGAGCTCGGCGTGCCGGCGACCGTCGAGCGCGAGCTCTCGCAGGCCACGATGGTGATGACGCTGCGCCAGTACTACCAGCGCGACGTGCCCTGGGTGCGGCGCGCGGAGTCGCGCGGGGTGCCGGTCTACGTGCTGCGCGGTGGCAGCTACGCCAACATCCTGCGCCAGCTGGCCGGGATCTTCGACAGCCCCGGCGCCGAGGAGCAGGGCGACGAGGAGGGCGGCGAGGAGAGCGACGCCGCGATGGGTCCGGAGGCCGCGGCGATCGGCCAGCTCCAGCGCCGCATCGCGGATCGCTACCGCGGCGAGTAGCGCGCTCCCCTGCGGCGGCGGGCGCCTGCGGCGATGTCACGGGCGCCCGCCGCGACGCTCACGGGATCACCAGCCGCGCGCCGACCGGCAGGATGTTCGGGTTGGCGCCGATCGCCCCGCGGTTGGCGTCGTAGATGCGCCGCCACAGGCTGGCGTCGCCGTAGGTGCGCAGCGCGATGCCGGTGAGCGTGTCCCCGGCCCGCACCACGTAGGTGGTGGCCTGGCGCGGGGCGGGCGTCACCGTCCGGGTGACCTCGCGCCGGACGACCTGGGCCCGCGACGGAGGCGGCGGCGGCTTCGCCCCGCCCTGCGCCAGGAAGTCCGGGTCGAACTGGGTGCCGCGCAGGTGCACGAACGGGTCGCTGAAGTCCGGCGGCGGGATCACGACGTACACGACCTCGCGGATGACCTCGCGCTGGACGACGGTCTGGGTCGCCGGCCGGCTCGGCGCTGGCTGGGCTGGCTGGGCCGGCTGGCTCGCCGGCTGCGCCGCGCTCGGCAGCGACTGCTTGGGCTGGAACGGCGGCTGGCTCTGAACCCCCTGCGCCGCAGTGCTAGCCGGAGCCGCTGCGGGCGCGGCCAGTGCGGCGCCGGGCAGCGCGTCGGCGATGCCGAGGGCGCTCGCCGGGGCCGTCTCCGCCGGCGGCTCGGCGGGCTCATCGGACGGCTGCAGCAGCGTCGAAGGGGCGACCGGCGGCAGCGCGGCCGAGGCGTCGGTCGCGGCGATGCTCGGCTGCACGATCGCCGGCGCCTGCGGCAGCAGCGCGGTCGAGTCGAAGACGACGTTCGTGCTCCCGGCGGCGTAGGAGGGCGCCGGCTGGGCGAGCGCGGGCTGGACGGGCGCCGCTGCGCCCCCCGCCGGAGCCTGCTGGGGGTCGGTCTCGGGCGGCCCGGCGTAGGCCGGGGCTGCGGCGCCGAGGGCCAGCGCTCCGGCGAGCGCGGCGGTTCCCAGGGCGCGCCGGAGGCGGTTCGGCGCCCGCAGGGGCACGAGGCCACCCGCTGGCGGGCGCTGCGCGAGGGCGGCGGCGACCGTGGTGCCCGTGGTGGCGAGTGGGGCGCGCGCGAGCAGGCGCTCGAGCAGAAACTGCTCGTCGGTCAGCGGCAGCTGCGTGAGCAGCTCCTCAAGCAGTGGGTCGCTGCGGTGCATAGCTCCTCCACTCCCTTTCAGAAACGGGGAGTGCGAGGGACTTCGTCCCTCGGAACCACCCCAGACAGCCGCGCAGGCGTCGTCTGCGTGACAGAGCCGCGCGGACCCGCCGGTGCTATCCGCTACCGATTGTCCCACACAGGCCCGTGCGAATCAAGCCCGTCGGTAGGCTGATTTCGCGCTACCACCCGACCGCGCACCCGTCGCAGCGCGACTCGCTGCCGGCGACGAGCGCGCCCGAGGGCAGCCGCCAGATCGCCTGCCCGCGGCCGAAGCTGCCGACCTCGCCCTGGACCTGGACGGCGTGGCCGCGCCCGATCAGCCCCTCGACCACATGGCGCGGCGTCTCGAGCTCCAGGTGGACCGTCGCGCCCTCCACGCGCCAGCGCGGCGCGTCGAGCGCCGCCTGCGGGTTCAGCCCGTAGTCCACGCTGTTGACGATCACCTGCGTGTGGCCCTGCGGCTGCATCTCGCCGCCCATCACCCCGAACGGGCCGACCGCCTCGCCGCCGCGGGTGAGGAAGCCGGGGATGATCGTGTGGTACGGGCGCTTGCCCGGCTCGAGCCGGTTCGGGTGCCCTTCCGCCAGCGTGAAGCCGTACCCGCGGTTCTGCAGTGCAATTCCAGTGCCGGGAACCACCACGCCCGAGCCGAAGCCGTGGAAGTTCGACTGGATCATGCTGATCATCTGCCCGTCGCCGTCGGCCGCGCACAGGTAGACGGTGCCGCCGCGCGGGGGCGCGCCGGGCTCGGGGACGCGCGCCTCGGGGCCGATCAGCGCCCGCCGCGCCTCGAGGTAGCCGGGGTCCAGCAGCCCGCGCACCGGCACCTCGGCGCGCTCCGGGTCGGCGACGTAGCGGTACGCGTCGGCGAAGGCCAGCTTCATCGCCTCGATCTGCAGGTGGTAGGCCTCCGCCGACTCGCGCGGGTGGCGCCCCAGGTCGAGCCCGCCCAGGATGCCGAGCGCGATCAGCGCGGCGATCCCCTGCCCGTTCGGCGGGATCTCCCACACCGTGTAGCCGCGGTAGTCCACGCTGATCGGCTCGACCCAGGTGCTGGTGTGCGCCGCCAGATCGTCGGCGGTGATCAGCCCGCCGGTCGCGCGGGCGAAGGCGTGGATGGCCTGCGCGCTCTCCCCCTCGTAGAAGTCGCGCGCGTTGGTGGCGGCGATCCGCCGCAGCGTGGCGGCGTGGTCGGGGCTGACGAACCGCTCGCCGGCGCGCGGCGCCCGCCCTCCGGGCGCGAAGGTCTGCAGGAAGCCGGCGAACATCGGCTCGCGGCGCTGCCGCATCAGCTCCACGCCCCGCTCCCAGTTCCGCGCGACCGTCGGCGTGACGTGGTGGCCCTGCTCGGCGTAGGCGATCGCCGGCGCGAGCACCTCGGCGAAGGGCAGCCTGCCGAAGCGCGCGTGGAGGTCGGCCCAGGCCGCCGGCGCGCCCGGCACTGTCACCGGCAGCCAGCCGGTCGGCGGCATGTTGTCGAAGCCGGCGCGCTCGACCGCCTCGACCGTGAGCGCGGCCGGGGCGCGGCCGGAGCCGTTCAGCCCGTGCAGCCGCCCGCCGTCCCACACCAGCGCGAAGGCGTCGCCCCCGATCCCGTTCGAGGTCGGCTCGACGACCGTGAGGGTGGCCGCCATCGCGATCGCAGCGTCGACCGCCGACCCGCCGCGCTGCAGCATCTGCAGACCGGCCTGCGCCGCCAGCGGGTGGCTGGTGGCGGCCACGCCGTTGCTGGCGACGAGCGGCAGCCGGCGGACGTGGTACGGCGACGAGTAGAGGTCCTGGAACATGGCTACTTCTCCAGCGCTACAGAACTTCCGCGGTCGCCCTGCTGGTCTCCTGCGCCACCGCGATCTTTATATTCCGCCGCAGAGCGAAAGAAAAAGGGGGGCGGAGATGGAAGAGCCTCCCCCGCATCCCACCCTAGGAGCCAAGCGCGATCCGCGGGATGCTTCGCCCGCCGTCGAGCACGATCGTGTGGCCGGTGGCCATCGCGAACGCCGGCGTGCAGACCAGGCAGACCAGCTCGGCGACCTCAGCGCGCGTGACGAGCCGGCCGGCGGGCGTCGCGGCCGTCGCGCGCGCGGCGAACTCCGCGTCCATCTCCTCGTTCTCGGCGAGCAGGTCGGGCGCGATGGCGTGGATGCGCACCTCAGGGGCCAGCTCGAGCGCCAGCGCCTCGGTCAGGTACACGATGCCGCCCTTGGCCATGCCGTAGACCGAGTGGCTGCGGTGGCGGAAGTCGGTCGCGGCGATGTTGATGATCTGGCCGCTGCCGCGCTGCTTCATGTGGCGCCCGACCAGCTGTGTGAGCATGAAGGTGGCGCGCACGTTCCCGGCCAGCACGTGGTCGAAGTCGGCGAGCGGCAGCTCGAGGAACGGCGTGTCCACATACGGCCCGACGTTGTTCACCAGCACGTCGATCCGCCCGAAGTGCTCCAGCGTCTGCGCCACCAGCCGCTCGGTGTCCGCCTCGCTGGAGACGTCCGCCTGAAGCGCCAGCGCGCTGCCGCCCGCCCTGCGGATCTCGTCGCACAGCGCCTCGGCGGCCTGCGCCGAGCGGTGGTAGTTGACGGCCACCTGCGCCCCGTAGTGGGCCATGCGGCGGGCGATCACCGCCCCGAGCGTCCGCGAGCCGCCGGTCACGAGGCAGACCTTGCCCCCGAGCCACTCCTCGATTGATCCAGACATCTGCAATCCTTCGACAAATCGTTGAGAGGAGGTCACCGGCACCCGTGACCCTCTCTGCGGACGAGCGGGCCCGACGCTGTGAGGTGCCGCGATTGCGCACCAAGTGTACCATGCTCTCGGGCGCGCTCGGTTTCGTGAGGGGGTGAGTGAGGGCGCGGTGTCTGGCTGGCCGCGCGCTTTCGGCGATGCGCCGGCGGCGTTCGGTTCGAGGAGCGGCTTCAGCGGCGCTGCGCCGGCCGCAGGTGAACGACGCCGGCTTCGGTCGTGAGCCAGAGGGAGCCGTCCGGGGCGAAGGTCAGCCCGCCCACCGCCGCGGCGCCCGGGTCGTGCAGCTCCCAGCGGTCGCCATCGAAGCGCGCCAGGCCGCTTCCCACGGGCGCGTCCCCGCTGATCGCCCACAGGTCGCCGTCCGGCGCCACGGCCAGCTCGTGGACCCGGAGCTCCGCAGCCCGGCCGTCGATCGGATACACGCGCCACGTCCGGCCGTCGAAGCTCGCGGCGCCGCCTGTGCCGCCGACCCAGAGCGTGCCGTCCGGCGCCACAGCCACGGCGAGCGGGTTCTGGAGTTGGAGCTGGCTCGTCACATCACGCGTCGCGCCGCTCGGGTCGATCGCCACCAGCCCTGGGTCGGCCGGGTCGAGCGGCGAGCGGGTCACCCAGGCGGCACCATCGGGCGTGATCGCGGCGCGCAGCGGGTAGAAGCCGTCGAACGCCCGCCTGCCCTGGGCGTCGATCCGGTGTAGGGCGAAGTCGGTCGTGAGCCACACCGAGCCCTGCGGCCCGAAGTCGATCGCGTGGGCCCGCCCGGTGTTCTGGCCGCAGGGCGCCGCCAGCTCCCAGCGCCCTGCGCTGTAGCGCGCGGCGTCACACCCTGCGGCGGCCCACAGCGCGCCGTCGGGGCCGCGGGCCAGCACCTGCGCCGGGAGCGGGGAGGCGGTCTCCTCGCGCCACGCGCTGCCGTCGAAGCGCAGCAGCCGCGGCTCGGACCCGCCGGTCGCCAGCCACAGCTCGCCGTCGGCGGCGACCGCCACGGCCGCGATCTGCCGCAGCGGCAGGCCCGCCGCGCCCAGCCCGGCCTCAGCGAATACCGCCAGGAGTTCGTCGCCGGTGGTGGTGCGCGCCGGCGCGCCGGGAGGGAGTTGCCCCGCCGCGAGCCGCGTCGCCAGCGACACGGGCGTGGGCGTGCGCGCCGTCGCGGGTGTGCGCGTCGGCACGGGCGGCGGGATGGGCGTGGCGGTCGGGCTTCCCCCAGCGGCCGCCCCGCAGCCTGCCAGCCACACGGCGGCGAGCAGCGCGAGGCAGAGGGCTCTGGACGCCGCCATCAGGGCTCGCCTCAGTCCACCAGCACGTCGGTGTCGACCACCTGTCCCTCGACGAACATCACGACGACCGCGTCCGAGTCGCCGGCGTCGGTCTTGTGCGAGTACACCGCCATGATGTCGTCGTCGAGCGAGCCGGGCGTGGAGGGGAAGCGCTCGTACCGCGCCAGGCGCTGGTCGACCTCGGCCAGCGTCATGCCGGGGCGGATCTCATACGCGGCGCGCAGGAAGGTCTTGCGCTCGCCGATGTCCAGCCACGGCATCGCGAGGATCAGCGCCACGAACAGCGCGAGCGCGACGATCGGCGCGCGGGGCCTGCGGCGCACCACGATCAGCAGCCCGGGCAGGGCGCCGAGCGCCGCGTAGACCAGGCCGAACCACGGGTGGAGTGAGATCGCGAAGCTGTAGTCGATGAAGACGTAGTAGATGGCGAGCGCGGCGTAGAAGACGAGCAGCACGACCGTGACCAGGCGATCGAGCCGCTCCCCCGGCTGCCCTGCGCGCGGCTGCGAGGGCCGGGTCTCCTCCGTGAGTGTTGTCATGAGCGAGAGCCTCGTTTCTCCATGGATGTGCTCCATGGTGCTGCGGCACACGTTCCGCTAGTTGGAACGATTCGTCGGCGCATATGGTAACACG
>CALJIC010000349.1 GCA_937974195.1 uncultured Roseiflexaceae bacterium
CGTTAGAACCAAGAACCCAGAACTGAGGACTCAGAACTGAGAACCAAGAACTGAGGACTCAGAACTGAGAACCCAGAACCAAACGTTGCGCCATGCGCGTTCTTGGTTCTGGGTTCTCGGTTCTTGGTTCTAATGAGGGAAGGTGGCGTACTGCGTAGCCTCGGCCCCGAAGGCGTACACCGCCCCCTCGCCGTGGAGCAGCACCAGGGTGGCGCCGCTGCCGAAGCGCTGTACGGTGGCGCGCTCGGGGCGCTCGGGCTCTGTGCCGAAGCCGGGGCTCTCGGGGCCGCGCCGGAAGTTCTCGAAGTAGACCTTGCCGAAGCCGCGCCGGGGCGGGAAGACGTTGGGCTGCGTCTGCGGGAAGTAGTCCACCGGGTCCACCCCTTCCTGCCAGCGGTCGTCGAAGCGCTGCTGCACGGTCGGGTTGCCGGGGCGCACCGACGAGCGGTACGCGACGAAGATGTCCTTCCCGCCGCCGCCCAGGTCCACCCAGATGAAGATGCCGTTGCTGGTGCGCTGCACCGCCGCCGGGACGTCCGGGTACGCCTCAGAGGGGCAGCCGAGCCACTCGCGGAACGGCACGCGCTCAACGGCCGCCCGCAGCGGCTCGACCACCGCGACCTCGCATGTGTCGGGCCGCGCCATGGCGCGCACCTCGGCGCCGAGCCGCCCCAGCAGCACGTGGTAGGGCGGCGCGTTCTCGGGGTGGTGCTCCATGCGCCGGCGCTCGAAGTACTGGACTGTGCCGGTCCAGTTCTCGACCGTCTCCTGCATGGGCTCGCTGATCGGGTAGCCGAAGCGCTCCAGGCCGCCGTTGCGGCGCCAGTAGCTCAGGAACGGCTCGCAGAGGCTGTGGCGCGTCTCGGGGAAGTAGGCGCAGCCGGGCGGCGGGGCGTTCACCTGCGGCAGGCTCCACCAGTCGATCCCGCGCAGCTCGAGGTAGCGGGCGCCGAGACGCCCGGCCATCACCCCCTCGGCGCCGTGGTCCTCGAGCCGGTCGCGCTCGAACCACTGGGTTGGGCCGACCCAGCGGTGCTCGACCACCTCGTTCGGCACCAGCGGCCCGATCGGGTAGCCGAAGACCGCCAGGCCGCCGTTGCGCTCCCAGTAGTCCAGGAACGGCCCCGAGATGCAGTAGCCGGTTTCGGGGAAGCAGCGCGTGCGGTCCTGGGCGGCCGCCGGCGCCGGGAGGGCGGCGAGCGCGCTCAGCACGAGCAGCGGCGCCAGCCAGGATATGCGGGGCGCTCTGAGCCTCATTGCGACACCTCCGTCGCCGTCGGCGCGGCTCTCTGGTGCGGGCGCCGGGCCTGCGTCCAGCCGGTGGGCCCCGCCGACGCTTAAGCCGGAACTCGTCGGACGCCACATATGATACAGGAACTCGGCGGTCTCCGGCTGAGGCGCGGGGGCGCGCAGCATTGCCTTGACAAACTTTCAACGTCTGGAGTACTATGCGTGCGAGCACTGATTTCAGTCTGCACAAGGCGCCGTCCAGCGTCGGTCGTCGCTTCTACGAACGCAGCGGCCCTGAGGGTTGTTGCGTCCGTTGCTTTTGCTCCTCGCTTACCCACGGCGCGGCGATCTGGCGCGCAAGTCCCCGGCCACGCTGCGGCGAAAGGAACGCTCTGTGAAAATCTCTGGTACCTACACCATCGACGCCCCACGCGATGCCGTGTGGGCTGCGCTGAACGACATCGAAGTTCTCGCGCGTGTGGTGCCGGGCTGCGAACGCCTGGACCAGGTCGGCGAGAACGAGTTCGAGGGCACGGTCAAGATCGGCATCCAGGCGATCCGCGGGACCTACAACGGCAAGATCCGGCTCGAGGACATCCAGCCCCCGGTTCACTACAAGCTGGTGGCGAGCGGCAAGAGCGCCAACGGCGTGGTCGATGGCGTGGGGACGGTGGACCTCGAGGAGCAGGATGGCAAGACTCTCCTGCGCTACAGCGGCGACGCGCAGATCGGCGGCGTGCTGGCTAGCGTGGGGCAGCGGCTGATCGAGGGCGCGAGCCGCCAGCTGATCAACCAGTCGCTGAAGGCGCTGGCCCAGCAGGTGGCGATCCGCACCGGGAAGGAGGCCGCGCCCGCGCCCGCCGCCCCGGCGACGGCGCCTGCAGCAAGCGGCCCGGCTCCGGCGCCAACGCCGGCCGAGCTCCCGGCGGAGGCTGAGGCCGCGGCTCCGACCGGGGGCGGCGCCGCAGCTCCGGCCGGCAACGGCGTGTCATCTGCCGCGCGAGCGGCGGCCGAGCCCTCCGCGGCGGCCACGGGCGAGGCGCGCCCCACCTTCGAGCGCCAGAGCGTGATCGTGCCGCCCGACCAGCAGCTCAAGCCCGAGGCGGTCTTCCTCGGCGTCGTGCAGGACTTCATCGCCGAGCGGCCGTGGGCGCCGTGGGTGGTCGTCGCCTTCCTGCTCGGATACATCCTAGGGCTTTCCCGCCAGAAGTAGCCAGTGCGCGGTCGTCGGTAGTTGGCAGCGTTGAGGCTCCAACGCGGTGGGCTTCATCCACAGCGGCTACTGACTACTGACTCCTGACAACTGACTCGATGAGGAGGAAACGTGAGCACTGTCAATGTCACCGTCAACGGCCGGAAGTACACCAGCGAGGTCGAGCCGCGGACACTGCTCGTCCACTACCTGCGCGAGCACCTGAACCTGACGGGCACCCACATCGGCTGTGACACCAGCCAGTGCGGCGCGTGCGTGGTGCTGGTGAACGGCGAGAGCGTCAAGTCGTGCACGATGCTGGCGGTGCAGGCCGACGGCGCGGAGATCACGACGATCGAGGGCCTGGCGAAGGACGGTCAGCTTCACCCGCTGCAGGAGGGCTTCTGGGAGTGCCACGGCCTGCAGTGCGGCTTCTGCACCCCCGGCATGATCATGGCGGCCTACGACCTGCTGCAGCAGAACCCCAACCCCACCGACGAAGAGGTGCGTCACGGCCTGGAGGGCAACCTGTGCCGCTGCACGGGGTACCACAACATCGTGCGCGCCGTCCAGTACGCTGCGGCGAAGATGCGCGGCGAGGACGTCTCGCACCTGACTGCCGGCGGTCAGACCTCGGAGATGGTCAGCACCGGCAACTAGCGGCTCGCTCGCCCCTTCTGGGAACCGGTTACTATGGCAGTAGCGGACAAGGAAGGAACAGGTCATGACCGCAACCCCCATGACGAAGGCCATCGGCCGGGCGATCAAGCGGCGCGAGGACCCCAAGCTGATCACCGGCGGCGGTAACTTCCTGGACGACATCAAGCTGGCGGGCATGCTGCACGCCGCTGTGCTGCGCAGCCCATACGCCCACGCGAAGATCACGAAGATCGACACCTCGCGGGCCCTGGCGCACCCCGGCGTGGTCGCCGTGTTCACCGGCGAGGACATGCTGGATATCAACCCGCTGCCGTGCGCCTGGCAGGCCGCGTCCGGGCGCGTCCAGAACAACATCAACACCCCGCGCGCCCTGGCGGTCGGCACCGTCCGCCACGTCGGCGACCCGGTGGCGCTGGTGGTGGCCGAGGACCGCTACATCGCGCGGGACGCGCTGGACCTGATCGATGTGGACTACGAGCCGCTGCCGGTGGTGGTGGATGCGAAGAAGGCCACCGAGCCGGGCGCGCCGCAGCTGCACGAGAACGCGCCGAACAACATCGTGTTCGAGTGGGACTGCGGCGACAAGGCCAAGACGGACCAGGCGATCGCCTCGGCCGAGGTGGTGGTGAAGGAGGAGATCGTCAACCAGCGGCTCATCCCCACCCCGATGGAGACGCGCGGCGCGATCGCGCGCTATGACCCGGCCACCGAGGAGTTCACCCTGTGGACCACCTCGCAGGCGCCGCACGTCATGCGGCTGCTGCTCACGGCGTTCGTCTTCGGCATCCCCGAGCCGAAGCTGCGGGTGATCTCGCCGAACGTGGGCGGCGGCTTCGGGCAGAAGATCTTCTGCTACAACGACATGGCCTTCACGCTGTGGGCGGCGCGCAAGCTCGGCCGGCCGGTCAAGTTCGTCGAGGACCGCTCGGAGAACTATAAGTACTCGACCCACGGCCGCGACCACATCACCGAGGTGGAGCTCGCCGGCACGCGCGACGGGAAGATCACCGGGCTGCGAGTCAAGACCTACGCCAACCTCGGCGCCTACATCTCGACGATCGCCCCCGGCATCCCGACGACGCTGTACGGCAGGATCGCCACCGGCGTCTACAAGATCCCGGCCGCCTACTGCCACGTGACCGGGGTCTACACCAACACGGCGATGGTGGACGCCTACCGCGGCGCGGGCCGCCCGGAGGCGTCGTACCTGATCGAGCGCATGGTGGACCGCTTCGCGGCCGAGATCGGCATGGACCCGGCCGAGGTGCGGCGCAAGAACTTCATCCAGCCCGAGGACTTCCCCTACGACAACGGCCTGGGCCTGCTGCCGTACGACAGCGGCAACTACGAGGCCGCGCTGAACAAGGCGCTCGAGCTGGTGGGCTACGCCGAGCTCCGCAAGGAGCAGGAGCAGGCGCGCCAGCAGGGGCGCTACATCGGCATCGGGCTCAGCTCGTACGTCGAGATCTGCGGCGTGGCCCCGAGCGCCTGGATCGGCCTGCCGGGCGAGGGGTGGGGCGCCGGCCTGTGGGAGAGCGCCAACGTGCGCGTCCACCTGACCGGCAAGGTGGTGGTGACCACCGGCAGCCTGCCGCACGGGCAGGGGCTGGAGACCACCTTCGCCCAGATCGTGGCCGATGAGCTGGGCGTGCCCTACGAGGACGTGGTCGTCGAGCACTCGGACACGGCCGGCACGCCGTTCGGCTACGGCACCTACGGCAGCCGCTCGGCGGCGGTCGGCGGCACCGCGATCTACAAGAGCGTCGCCAAGATCAAAGAGAAGGCCAAGCGGATCGCCGCGCACATGCTGGAGGCGAACCCGGACGACATCGTGTTCGAGAACGGGCGCGCGTTCGTCAAGGGCTCGCCGGACCAGGGCAAGACGCTGGCCGAGATCGCCCTGCAGGCGTCGGTGGGCTACAGCCTGCCCGAGGGCATGGAGCCGTTCCTGGACGAGACCACCTACTACGATCCGCCGAACTGCACCTTCCCGTTCGGCACGCACGTCGCGGTCGTCGAGGTGGACCCGGACACCGGGGCGGTCGAGCTGAAGCGCTACGTCGCGGTGGACGACTGCGGCAACGTGATCAACCCGCTGATTGTGGACGGCCAGATCCACGGCGGCATCGCGCAGGGCATCGCGCAGGCGCTGTACGAGCGCGCGGTGTACGACGAGAACGGCCAGCTCCTCACGGGGACGCTGAACGACTACGCCGTGCCGGCGGCGCATATGCTGCCGTCCTTCGAGCTGGCGCGCACGGTCACGCCCTCGCCGGTGAACCCGCTGGGCGTGAAGGGCGCCGGGGAGGCGGGCACGATCGCCAGCGCGCAGGCGGTGATGAACGCGGTGATCGACGCGCTGGCGCCCTTCGGGGTGAAGCACCTCCAGATGCCGGCCACGGCGGAGAACGTGTGGCGGGCCATCCACGGGCAGTCGTAATGTGATCGGAGCACTCTGACGTAAGGGCGCGCTGCGTCCCCGCCGCGCCCTTACATAAACACCAGAGGTACCACATGATTCCAGCCGAATTTCAGTACTACGCGCCCGCATCGGTGGCCGAGGCGATCAGCCTGCTGCAGCAGCACGACGAGGCCAAGATCCTGGCCGGCGGCCACTCGCTGCTCCCGGCGATGAAGCTGCGCCTGTCGCAGCCGCCGGTGCTGATCGACATCAGCCGCATCAGCGAGCTCAAGGGCATCTCGGTGGACGGCGGGGTCACGATCGGCGCGACGACGACCTACCACGAGGTCGCCAGCAACCAGGCGGTGCGCGAGGCCTGCCCGGTGCTGGTGGAGTGCGTGTCGCAGATCGGCGACATCCAGGTGCGCAACCGCGGGACGCTCGTCGGCTCGCTGGCGCACGCCGACCCGGCGGCGGACCTGCCGGCGGTGGCGCTGGCGCTCGGCGCGACGCTGACGGCCCAGGGGCCGAACGGCACGCGCGAGATCGCCGCCGACGATATGTTCGTGGAGATGCTGACGACGGCGCTCGAGCCGAACGAGGTGCTCACCAAGGTGACCTTCCCGCGGCTGGGCGCCGGCGAGGGGGCCTCGTACCAGAAGCTGCGCCACCCGGCCTCGCGCTACGCGATCGTCGGCGTGGCCGCGTATGTCAAGCTGGGCTCCGGCGGGAGCGTCGAGGCGTGCCGGATCGGCGTGACGGGCGCGGGTCCGAAGGCGGTGCGCCAGCCGGCGGCCGAGGCGGCGCTGGTGGGCACGAGCGGCGATGAGGCGGCGGTGGCCGCGGCCGCCGAGAAGGCCGGCGAGGAGATGGACTTCCTCGGCGACATCCACGCCTCGGAGGAGTACCGCCGCGCGATGGTGAAGGTCTACACCAAGCGCGCGCTCACGCAGGCGATCGCCCGCGCCCGCGGGTAGAGGCGCGGCGCACGCGCCCGGATCTCTCGGGGCGCAGCAGCACCGGCGCCGGCAGCCCGACGTTGCCGAGCCGCTGGTCTGCTGCGCCCCTACGCGTCTGCGCGCGGCTCCTCGCGCGGCTCATCGCGCAGCCGCCACACCACCCACACCGACACGAGCCCGGCGACGGCGATGATCGCCTCGGGCAGAAGCAGCTCCGCGAGCCCCTCGAGGCCGAGCGCCTCCGGCAGCCCCACGGCGGCGAGGTTGAGCAGCGCGTGAACGCCGATCGCGAGCAGCAACCACCAGATCTGCGCGCGCCGGAAGACCTGCAGCACCAGCACCGACAGCATCACGTGGAACGGCACCGTCCACAGCCGCTCCCACGCGCCGAGCAGCGGCGTCCAGCCCGGCAGGCTCTGGACGGCGGCAAGCTGGGCCTCGACCTGCGCCCGCTGCTCGTCGCTGATCGGCAGCGTCGAGAGGTCGAGCGACGAGAGCGCCACCAGATTCACGAGCCCCAGCAGCGCCAGCCCGGCCACCAGGACCATCGCCTCGATGCCGCCGTGGCCGACCCCGTACATCACCGCCTTGGACCAGGTCTTCTCCTCGCGGCGCATGAGCCAGCGGTAGCCGACGTAGCGCCCGACCTCCTCGAAGACGCCGGCCGAGAGCGAGAGCGCCGCGAGCCAGGCGAACAGCAGCGGGCGCGACTCCTGCAGCTGCGGGGCGATCTGCGCCTGGATCAGCTGGACCGCCGGCACACGCGTCAGGATCTGGAACAGCGCGAAGATCAGCGCCCCGTAGCCGAAGTAGCGCCAGCCGACGCCGAGGCGCCGCCGGACGAGGAGCGCCAGGCCGATCGGGTAGAGGATGTCGAACAGGATGGCGGCGACGGCGGAGGCGATCCAGAGGTTGCTCACCGTGAACTGCTGCGTCATCGGAGACCCTTCCTCGCCGCTCTGCCGCGGCTAGGCGGCGAGAGAAGAGCGCTCGGGGAAGCGAAGCTCTCCCTCACCCACCGCTGATGAGGCGGCAGCCCTAGTAGCGAAACACCGCGATCAGCACCGCGACGAACAGGCCGGCGCCGAGCAGCGCGTACTCGACGATCACGCGGCGGGTGAGCGAGCCCTCGAGGTGGTTCTGGAGCAGCCCGGTGGTCACGTAGAAGATCACCAGCAGCAGCGCCCCGCCCATGAGGAACGGCGCGGCCCAGTAGTTGAGCGCCCAGGTCGCCTCGGCCAGCGTCAGCCCGACCATGCAGGCCAGCAGCAGCAGGCTGCGCTGCGAGCTCCACTGCAGCAGCGCGTAGGCCAGCAGCGTCCCGGTCGAGCCGATCAGCGCCGCGGAGTACAGGGTGCGGAGGCGGGCGTAGTAGACGGCGCTGAAGATGCCGAACGCCAGCAGCATCGTGATCGCCTGCAGCCCGAGCCGCGCGGCGCGGGCCACCTCGGGCCGGCGGTCCAGCGCGTAGTGCTGGCCGAGCAGCGCGGCCAGCAGCAGCGTGCCGGCGGCGGCCAGCGCGATGATGAAGGCCGTCATCTCGAGCGTCGCGCTGAAGAGCCGGAAGAAGGCGAACGACGCGACGATCGCGAACGACGGCAGGATCCAGAAGCCGGGCGCCAGCTCGAGCGCCAGCGGCCCCAGGCGCAGCGTCGGCAGGCTGCGGGTCTGCATCTGCGGGTGCGCGCGGATGAAGACGTCGGCGCCGGTGCTGGCGATGATCACCAGCGAGGCGATCAGCAGCCACGAGACGGTGATCACCGGCAGGTCCCCGCCGAGGCGCGCGCGCAGGATGTTGGGGTTGATATCGATCAGGAACACGACCGCCAGGCCGAGCAGGACCAGGAGCACGAGGGACACAATGCGGTCGTAGCGGGGCGTCGGGGATGCGGCGATCATAGCTCTGCACCTCACGCGCCCAGCATACACGTGGGCGCGGCCCGGCATTGTAGCCCGCTTCGCTGGCGATGTCAACACGGTTGACCGTCGTAGGGGCGAGTGCTACAATGACGGCACATGCTCGTGATGAGCGTCATATGAGCTGCCGGAGGCGCTCCGCAGGGAGCGTCTCTCCTTCTACTATGCTGGTCACCACACAGGCTTCTTCGGCACCGCCGCTCGCCATCGACATCCGGCCCGCGCGGATGGATGACATCTACCCGATCCTGCGGCTTCACCGCGAGGCGTTCGCCGACAAGTTCGGCGCGGCGTTCGGGGCCAACGGCGCGGCGCGCGGGATCGAGGCCATGGCCGAGGCCTGGCGCCGGCAGGGCATCAGCGCGCTGCGCGGGATGATCGTGGCGGTGGCCGACGGGGAGGTGATCGGCACGATCTCGCTCCGCACGTGGGAGATGGGCAACGACAGCAGCGGGGCGGCCGAGCTGGCCTTCCACCAGGTGCTCGGCATCTGGGGCGCGCTGCGCTCGATCTTCGCGCTCTCGCTGCTCGACCACCAGATCGAGCGGGGCGAGGGCTACATCACCGACGTGGCGGTCCACGGGCGCTACCGCCGCCGCGGGGTGGCCCGGGCGCTGCTGGCGCGCGCCGAGGAGGACGCCCGGCTGCGCAACAAGCGCTACCTCGGCCTGTACGTCAGCGCCGCGAACAGCGCCGCGCGCAGGCTCTACACGCGGGCCGGCTTCGCCGAGCGCCAGGTGCGCCGCTCGTGGCTCGCCGGCTGGGTGCTGCGCCAGCATAAGTGGATCTATATGCGCAAGGATCTCACCGAGTGAGGCCCTGCGCGCAGTGTGGGCATTCCGCCCGTAGGGGAGCAGCGCGCTGCGCCCCAACGAGGCGACTGGTATGGGCGCGGCACGCTGCGCCCCAACGAGGAGCAGACAATGGCGTCTGACCGCGATAACCCCTTTCTCATCGCTCAGCAGCAGTTCGACCGCGCTGCTGAGATGCTTGACATCCCGCAGAGCATCCGCGAGGTGCTCCGCGTGCCGCGCCGCGAGCTGACGGTGCGCTTCCCGGTGCAGATGGACGACGGCAGCACGCGCGTGTTCACCGGCTACCGCGTGCAGCACGACCTATCGCGCGGCCCGGCCAAGGGCGGCATCCGCTACCACCCCAGCGTCGACCTCGACGAGGTGCGCGCGCTGGCGATGTGGATGACCTGGAAGTGCGCGCTGGTCAACATCCCCTACGGCGGCGCGAAGGGCGGCGTCGTGGTGGACCCGGCGCAGCTCTCGCGGGCCGAGATCGAGCGCCTCACCCGCCGCTTCGCCACCGAGATCAGCATCATCGTCGGCCCGGAGCGCGACATCCCGGCGCCGGACGTCAACACTGACCCGCAGATCATGGCGTGGTTCATGGACACGCTGTCGATGCACGAGGGCCACACGATCAACGCGGTGGTCACCGGCAAGCCGGTGCAGGTCGGCGGGTCGCTGGGGCGCGTTGAGGCCACCGGCCGCGGCGTGAGCCTGATGGTGCGCGAGTGGGCGCGGCGCGCCGGGCGCAACCTGGAGGATCTGCGGGTGATCGTGCAGGGCTTCGGCAATGTGGGCGGGGTGGCCGCGCAGCTCCTCTCCGAGATGGGCTGCAAGGTGATCGGTATCGGCGACGCCAGCGGCGGCTACGTGCGCGGCAGCGGCCTCGATGTGGCCGCGATGCGCCGCCACGCGGCCGCGCACCCGCGCCGGCTGCTCGAGGGCTACCAGGCGCCCGGGCTGGAGCGCGTCGGGGCGCAGGAGCTGCTCGAGGTCGCCTGCGACGTGCTCGTGCCGGCGGCGCTGGAGAACCAGATCACCGGCCGCAACGCCGAGCGCATCCAGGCCGAGGTGATCGTTGAGGGCGCCAACGGCCCGACGACCCCGGAGGCCGACGCGATCCTGGAGGAGCGCGGGATCACCGTCGTGCCGGACATCCTGGCCAACGCCGGCGGCGTCACGGTCAGCTACTTCGAGTGGGTGCAGGGGCTGCAGTCCTTCTTCTGGGACGAGCGCGACGTGAACGCCCGCCTCGAGCGGATCATGGTCGGCGCATTCAACCAGGTGTACGAGCTGAGCCGGGAGCGCGGCATCCCGATGCGCCTGGCGGCCTACCTGCTGGCGGTGCGCCGCGTCGCGGACGCCGCGCTGACCCGCGGGGTGTACCCCTAGGCGACGCCTTCTCCCTCTGGCGGAGGCAGCCCTGGAGGGCTCGGGGAGGCGCCAGCCTCCCCGCAATCTTTCCTCCCTGTCTACGAAGTGGTGCGGCCGGCGCCCCAGAACTCGCGCAGGACGTGCGCCGCCATCTTGGGCTGGCGCGCGCGGGTGAAGACGCCCTTCAGGTTCGTCCCTCCCACGCGCATCGGGCTCTGCACCGCCGCGAAGTCAGCGAAGTTCCAGACCTGCATGCCGGCCACATACTCCTTGCGCGCCGCCACCTCCAGGTAGCCGCGGATGAGCGCCGCCTGGTACTCCTCCGACCACATCAGCGCCGGGTGCCCGTGCATGCCGGCCACCGTGTCGGCGCCGAACTCGGTCACGATCACCGGCCGGTTGAAGGTGGCCCAGAGGTCGTCGAGCTCCCGGTCGAGGTGCTCCAGCGCCTTCTCCAGCTCGCCGCCGAACACGTACCAGCCCCAGTAGCGGTTCACGCAGATCACGTCGCACTCGCGCATCCAGTCGTTCGGGGCGCCCATCACCCCCGCCAGCGTGACCGGGCGGGTCGGGTCGAGCTGGCGCGCGCGGCGCACCAGCGTCTCCAGGAACGCGCGCCCGCGCTCGATCGTCGGGTCCACCTCGCCGCTCGGCGTCGCCCGGCGCAGGTCGCGCGGCAGCGGCTCGTTCGCCACGCTCCACATCACAACGCTCGGGTGGTTCTTGTCGCGCGCGATGAGCTCGTCGAGCTGCTGCAGGCACACGCGCAGGCGCTCGGCGGCGTGCTCCTCGCTCTCGAACTGCAGGTTGGTCGCCGGGGTCTCGTCGATGATCAGGAAGCCCTCGCGGTCGGCCAGCTGCATCTCCTCCTCGCTGTACGGGTAGTGCGCGGTGCGGTAGGTGTTGGCGCCCGTCCAGCGCATCAGCTGGTAGTCCTTGACCAGCACGGGCAGGTTGAGGCCCTTGCCGCTGGCGAAGAAGTCCTCGTGGCGCCCGTAGCCGTTGAGCTGCACCGGCCGGCCGTTGAGCAGGATCTTGCCGCCCTGCACTTCGATCGTGCGGATGCCGACCTGCAGGGTGTAGCGGTCGTCCCCGGCCGTGACGGTCAGGTCGTAGAGAAACGGGTCCTTGTCGGACCAGAGCCGGGCCTCGGGGACGGTCAGGGTCGCCTCGGCCACGCCCTCGGCGAACGAGAGCTCGGCCCGCACGCTGCGGCCGCCGCCGGTCAGCACCGCGCTGCCGCTCGCGGCCAGCGCCTGGTTCAGACGGGCGGTCACCTTCACCATCCCGTCGGCGCCGCTGATCCCGGTGACCACCGTCACGTCCTCGATGTGGGTCGGCGGGACGCTGAAGAGCACCACCGGGCGGTGCAGCCCGGCGAAGGGGAAGAAGTCGTAGCTGGTGCGCGGGTAGCTGGCGAGCATGCCGCCGCCGAGCGGGGAGCTCAGGTTAGCGGACGGCACCCGCGTTGGCTGCAGGTGGTTCTCGACGCTGATGACGATCAGGTTCTCCGCGTCCCACTGGACCACATCGGTGATATCGAAGGCGAACGGCAGGTGCCCGCCCTCGTGCGAGCCGACCTCCACGCCGTTGATGTAGATCGTCGCCCGGTAGCAGGCCGACCCGACGCGGATGAAGACGCGCTGCCCGCGCCAGCCGGCGGGGATGTAGGTGCGGCGGGCGTACCAGCTCAGGCCGAAGTAGTTGAACAGGTCCTCGTACTGCTCGTTCCAGCTTCCCGGCACGGCGATCGGGCGGGCCTGCGTGAGGCCGTTGAACCACCCGCTCTGCGCCCCGACCTCCTCGGGGTCGGGCTGGAAATCCCAGATGCCGGACAGGTCGAGCCGGTTACGCACATCGTTCTGGATCGGGTACAGCATGCTACCTCCTCGGGCCGCGCAGGGGATACGGGCCGGCGCACCCGCGGCCGGCCTCCGCAGCGGTCGATTATACCCACCAACGCTGGCGCTCTGGCCCGCTCTGTCCCGGCGTGCCTCGCACCTTTCAGGAAGGAAGGCGGGCAGCCGGGCTCCGGCGTCGCCGTGCTCGGCCTGATCTCTTCGGCTGCGGGGCGCGACCCGTGGTAAGCTTATGTCTGCGCGGGCGCTGGACGCCGCGCGATGGCGTGCGACCGAAGCTGAAGGAGCAGTGAGCCCAATATGACCAGGCTGCCACAGGCGATCGAGGCGGAGGTGGCCGAGCTGGCGCGGCGCTACGGGACACCGCGCCGCGTCGAGGCGACGCTGGCCGGCCGGCCGTTCCACCCGCTCTCACTCGAGGATCGCTACGGCGAGGTGTGTATGGTGGTGCGGCGCACCAACGGCCGGATCCTCACGGCGATTAAGTCTTTCTACCCATCCGGCGCGTTCCGGCTGCTGACCGGCGGCGTGAACCACGGCGAGGGGATCGAAGCGGCGCTGCTGCGCGAGACGCGCGAGGAGACCGGGCTGGAGGTGGCGGTGCGGCGCTTCCTGGCAGTGATCGAGTACCGCCGGCCGCCCGACGGCGATGTGTCCGCGCCGCCGGACGGGCCGGACTTCGTCACCTTCGCCTTTCTGCTGGACGAGCTCGGCGGCGTGCTCGGCAATCAGGACGAGGGCGAGCGGATCGCCGAGTTCCGCGAGGTGGCGGTGGACGAGCTGCCGCTGCTGGCCGAGCGCCTCGATCAGGCGCCCGACGCCGACGCGCCCGAGGTCGGCGGGAACTGGCGCGACTGGGGCCGCTTCCGCGCCGTGGTCCACCGGGTTGTGCACGCCGCGCTGACATCGCCATGAATCGCGGCCATCGGCCGGCGGCTGGCGGCCATCTGCTCAGCCGCGAGGGGCTGCGCCGGGCCGCGGTGGCGCTTGGGGCGGCGCTCGTCGCTGGGGCGCTGGCGTACCTGGCCGTGCGCGGAGTCGGGGCCGCTCTGCTCTTCGTCCAGCAGCAGCAGGTGCTGCAGGAGGTCGCGGGCACGCTCAGCGGCGGCATCGAAGGGCTGGGGAGCAGCGACCTGCGCGCCGCGCGGCGCGAGCTGCAGCGGCTCGCCGCGGAGTACGAGCGGCGCAGCATTATCGCCGGGGGAGCGGCGGCGGCCGTCACGGCGCTGGCGGTCTACCTGCGGCTCGCCGATGGGCCGTAGAGCAAGGAGCGGGCGCAGGCTGTGATGCATCTGAGCGACATCGTACGCTACGACCGGGAGCGGGGCGCGGTTCTGGTGAGCCGCTGGCGGCCCGGGGAGCCCCGCGAGCTGGCGCTGGCGGGCGCGGCAGACGTGGCGTCCGCGCTCGCGCAGGGGGGCGCGGCCGACGGCGACGAGGCCCTGCGCCTCGCGGTGCTCGGCCTCGCGCTCGCCGCGCGCGCCGGGCGAGGCTGGCCGACCGACGCGCTGCGCGGGGCGCTGATCCAGGCCGGCGAGCGGCTGCGCGCCGCGTGGGCACCCGCCTGGGACGCGGCGGCCCTGAGCGACGGGCTCGCGCAGGCGGACCAGGCGGTCGTCGCCGGCGAGGACGCCGAGGCCGCGCTGCTGGCGCTCGCGGATCGTATGGCGCAGGCGTCCGACCGGGCGGCGGAGCGCTGCGGCCGCCACACGGCCGACCTGCTGGACGACGGCGACCGTGTGCTGCTCCTGCCCCTGGGCGGAAGGCCGCTGGCCTGGGCTGTGCGCGCCGCCGTCCAGCACGGCCGGTCTGTGCAGCTCGCCGTCCCCGCCGGGATGGCGGAGAGCGAGGGCGCGCGCCGGCTGGCGGACTGGGCCCTCGCGGGCGGAGAGCTGCAGCCCCTCGACGACTGGAGCGGTGCCAGCATCTGCCTGGTCGAGGCCGTCTCAGTCGCGCCGGGCGGGGAGGTGGCGCTGCAGCCAGGGGGGCGGGAGGCCGTGGCGCGCGCCCGGCAGCACATGCCGGTCTACGCGCTCGCGCCCGGCGGGCCCCGCGGCGAGGCGCTGCCGGCGGGCGATGAGACCGCGGCCCCCGCGGAGATCAGCGCGATCGTGACCAGCCGCGGCATCTACCGCCCGGAGATGGTGTGGCGCCACCACAGCGACAGCGACGCGCCGCTCGACGTCATCCCGCTTCTGCCGTAGCTCAGGACAGCCGCGCGCGCAGGTCGACGGAGGCGGCGTAGGCGAGCACGCCGATCAGCGCGGCGCTGAGCACGAGGTAGCCCTGGGCCCAGGGGCGCGGCCTGCGCCCGGCGGTCAGGCGGCCGAAGGCCCAGGCGAGCGCGGCGACGAGTAGCGGCGGGAGCGGCACGAGCCAGATGGCCGGCGAGCCATCCTCGGACGCCGCCGGCAGCAGGCCGAGCAGCGGCAGCGCGGCCAGCAGCACGAAGCCGAGCGATCGCAGCCGCAGCCCGATCGCCAGCAGGTCGCCGCCCGGCAGGGGCGCCCCTGGCCCGCCCACGGCGAACGGGCCGAGCTCGAGCAGCGGCGGGAGCGCGAGCAGCAGCGCCGCGGCGCCGATCAGGTAGAGCGCCCAGGCGAGCTGCGGCGCGGCCTCGTCGGGGCCCGCGGCGATCGCGCCGAGCTCGAGCGAGCCGACGCTCTGGGCCAGGACCAGCGCGGCGCCGAGGAGCGGGGGGTAGCCGTTGAGCGCCGCCGCCAGCCGTCGCACACCCCGAGCGGCCAACTCCTCAGCGCGCAGGTCGCGGGCCGCCACGAGCAGCCGCGGGCACTCGAGCAGCGCCACGATCACCACCATGTCCACCGGCCGGCCGAAGGCCGCGGCGTACGGCAGTGGAAGCAGCGCCAGCGCGAGCCAGGGGGCCGCCAGGCCGAGGACCCCCTGCCAGCGAGCGACGCCCCCCGCAGACGCCGGCCGCTCGCCGGCGCCCTCCCCTCCCGCGGAGCGGCGGACGAGCAGGCCGGCCGCCCACAGGGCCGCGAAGGCCGCGAGGCCGCCCGGGTAGAGCAGAAGCCGGGCCCAGGCGCGGCCGAGCAGCGCCAGCAGCTCAGCGATCGTCACCCGGGGCCTCCTCGCGGCGCGCCCGCGCGCCAAGCCAGGGCACCTCGTCGCGCAGGAGGGACAGAACGGCGCGCGGGCGCGCCCGCCCCTCGGAGCGAGCGCCCGTCTCCTGCTGCGCCGCCCCAGGCCCCCCGGCCGCCCCATCTCCCGCCCCGAGCTCGTCGCGCAGCCGGAGCGCCAGGTAGGCCAGCGCGCTCAGAATGAGCATCAGCGCCGCGACGGCGATCGAGGGCAGGGCGGTCACGCCCCGGCGGGCCGAGTCCACCGCGGCCAGCCCGACCCACGGCCAGATGTTGACGTCGCCGAAGACGCTCAGGCCGCCCTGCAGCTGCTCGATCGCCGGCTGGATCAGCGCCAGGACGACCACCGGCGCGAGCACGCCCAGGAGCAGGCTGGCGGCGCTGGCGATGAGCGTGGCGCGCCCCGCGCTGCGCCAGGAGCTGTCCAGCACGCACGCGCCGGCGCCGGCCGCCGCGGCGAGCCAGGCGACGGCTGCGAGCAGCGAGACTCCGCCGGCCACGCCGGCGCCGACGAGCATCCAGCACGCGACGAACGGCGCCGCGAAGGGGACGGCCGGCGTGAGCAGCCAGGGCGCCGCGGACCGGGCCAGGGCGAGCATCGACTCGGCTGCTGGCGCCTCGCCGGGGCTGCTGTCGCCGGTCCCCTGGGGCGCGTCGGGCTGCGCCGCTCCGCCGGCTGCCGCCTCTCTGTCCGCCGCGCTCATCACCACGAAGGTGAGCGTCGCGTAGCACCCGGCCGCCAGCCCGGCCCCCGTGCTGAGGCCGAATCCCGCCAGGCCGAGGCCCAGCAGGCTGAGGGCGACCAGCCGGTATCTGCGGCCGGGGAGATCGCTCGTCAGCGCCGCAGCGCTGGTCCACAGCCCGGCCCCGCCGCCCAGCAGCAGCGCCGCGAACGACCAGCCCTCGTTCCAGGGGCCCAGGCTGTACAGCCGCGCCAGAGGATAGAGCCAGGCGATGCGGAGGGCCAGGAACGGCCAGTCCCGAAGGGCGTCTGAGGGGCGAGGATCTGCGCCCGCGCCAGCCGCGCGCTGGCCGTCGTCGAGCGGGAGCAGCGGCACGGCGGCGGCGAGCAGCACGAACCAGAAGACGAACCCGTCGAGCGCCGCGCCCGCGGCCGGGTCGTCGTAGCGCAGGCCGCCGCGCAGCGCCAGCGCGCCGTACCCGACGGCGAGGAGCGTCGCCGGGAGCAGGTGCAGCGCGCGCGGGGCCAGTGTGGCCGCCGAGGCGCCCGCGTGCCGCCCCGCCGCGCGAGCCAGCTCACGCAGGGCGCGTCGCCCAGACGGGGCCGCTGCGGGCGGGGCCTCCGCCGCGCCGGAGGGGCGTCGGGGCAGCGACAGGAGCGCGACGCCTATGTAGGCGGCGGCGATGATCGGGGTGAGCGACGTCAGATAGGCGATGGCGAGCAGGCCCGCGGCGAGGAGCGCGCGCCGGAAGGCAGGCGCGGCGCGCCCGATGACTGTCAGAGCCAGCCCGGCGAAGGTGGCGAACGCGAAGAACGTGCCCAGCGCGTCCACGACGATGGCCGGGGGCAGGGCGAGCGGCGCCCGCCGCGCCGCCCAGAGCAGGGCCAGCGCGCCAAGTGCGGCGGCGAGCGGCGCGGCGCTCTGCTTGAGATTGAGGCCCTGAAGGGAGTTCATCAGCGACCCGGCTATCGTGTGCGCTCAGAGCAGGCGGCAGCGATGATAGCCGGAAGCGCCCCGCATGTCAATGGGAGAAGAGGGCGAGGCCACCGCGTACGTCTGCCGCTACATGTCCATCTGGCGGTTCGGCTGCATCATCTCGCGGCTGGCCTGGTTGGCCTCCTCCATCAGGTTCCGCGCGGTCTGGTCGGCCTCGTCGAAGGCGCGCCGCGCCTTGCCCATCGCGTCCCCCTGGCCCGGCCGCAGCAGCCCGTGGTACAGGCCGAGCAGCAGGAACGTCGGCGGCCACTTGCCGACGAAGTCGGCGAGGTTCTTCCGCCCGGCGAGCTGGAACAGCGCCGAGGCCGCGATCGAGCCGACGCCCAGCGTGTACCAGACCCGGCTCGGCACCGAGTCGAGCAGCTCGAACACCGCGTTCTGCGGGCTCTGGTTCGTCATCGCACGTGCCCTCCTCCAGACGATAGCGCGGCCGCGCCGCCACGCCGATGCGCCGGTGTCGGCAGGATACGTGCCATTGCACGCCGCGCGAGCGGGCGCGGGCGGCGCGGTTGGCCGCGGCGTCTGGGTGAGGGGTGTGGCCTCAGGCCGGGGAAGGGTGGTCGGGCGGTGCGGCGCTTCCCGCGCCGAGCGGGCGCTGCATCAGGACGCTGTCCAGCCAGCGGCCGAACTTGAAGCCGATCCCCGCCAGCGTGCCGGCGTGCGTGAAGCCGAGCGCGCGGTGGAGCGCGATCGAGGCCACGTTCGCGCTATCGCCAATCACGGCCACCATCTGGCGGTAGCCGCGCTGCGTCGCCTCCTCGATCAGCGTCGCCAGCAGCGTGCGCGCGATGCCCCGGCGCTGGTAGTTGCTCGCGACATAGATCGAGTCCTCGACGACGTAGCGGTAGCCGGCGCGCGGGCGGTACGGGCCGCAGTAGCAGTAGCCGGCCACCGCGCCGTCGACTTCGGCCACCAGGTAGGGGAATCCGCGCTCGAGCAGCCCTTCCACCCGCCGGCGCATCTCGTCGAGGTCCGGCGGCTCGTACTCCCACGAGGCTGTGCCGTGGAGCACGCTGTGCGCATAGATCGCGTGGATCGCGGGGATGTCGGCGGGGCGGACGTGGCGAACGGTGAGTTGAGCTGTCACCCTGCAAACTCCTCTGGATCAAAAAGAGGGATGCGCCGGTAGCAACGCTGCCAGCACACCCCACGGCGGGACCAGAGACGCTCGGAGACACGCCCAGGCGGCGCAGCCCCAGCGCGTCTCCGAGGTATTTAGTAGCGGCTGCGCGGCGGCGGGCGCCGGCCTCCGCCGCGCTCCTTCTCCTCCGCCTCATTGACCCGCAGCTGGCGGCCCTCGATCTCGAGGCCGTCCACGGCCCGGATCACCGCGTTGACATCGTCGGTCTCCAGCTCGACGAAGCCGAACCCGCGCGAGCGGCCCGTGTCGCGGTCCGTGATCACCCGTGCGCTCTGCACCTCGGCGTGGGATGCGAAGAGCTGCTCCAGCGTCAGATCGTTCACGCTCCAGGGCAGGTTCCCGACGAACAGCTTGACGTACATTGTGACTCTCTCCAATCATCGCGCATACGCGCGCCTACACCCGACACGCCCCTGCCCGCGAGGGGAGGAGCTGCGTACAATCGGACAGTGGCTTCACCTGGGCGCTACCAGGAGCCGCGGCGGTTGCGGTTGCCCCGGCGCCGGCTGTCGTCGGCGGGCCGCGCCTCGTTCAGCCGGAGCGTCTGGCCCATCAGCTCTTGGCCGGCCAGCCCTGAGATCGCCGCCATCCCCGCGTCGCGCGAGACCATCTCGACGAAGCCGAAGCCGCGCGAGGCGCCGCTGAAGCGGTCGCGCACGACCGTCACGGAGCGAATCTTCCCATACTGCTCGAATATCCGCTGGAGGTCCTCCTCCATCGCATCGCTCGCGAGATTGCCGACGAAGATGTTCATTAGGGCCTCCTATCACGTATGAACAGGCTAGCGCAAGTCGGCGTGCTACGCAGCAGCTGCGTCCGCCGGTGCAGCCGCCGTGGCAGTACTCCGGCGCGGAGATCGTTCGAGCAGGCCGTACGAGTGGCGCCTGTGAGGATTAGCAGCGGCCGTTCCTCTTCTATCACGAACCGCTTGATCGAAACCAGGCGCTCAGTGATGTGAGTCGAGCGAGGAGCTCGAGGCGAGTCAAGTCAGGACGAGAGGATGATGCGTCTGGTAGTATACCATGCGGGGCAGATGATGTCTATGAAGCTTTTGCGGCCGGAGGATCAGCGGTGACGCAGCAGCCGACCGATGAGGTCCTGGAGTGGTTCGGAGTCCGCGTTGTTGCGCCGCTGGGCGGAAGGCTCAACCAGCACTGGCTGGTCGAGTCGCGCGGCGAGCCGCTCGTCCTGCGCCGCTGGTCGCAGCCGCCCGACGAGATCGACTACGAGCTGCGCCTGCTGGCTCGCCTCGCGGCGCTGGGGTGGCCGGTGGCGCCGGCGCTCGCCGGGCCGGTCGAGCTGGCCGGCCAGCGCTGGAGCCTCGCCCCGTACCTCCCCGGCGACCCGCCGTTGCTCGAGGGCCCGGCCGCTGAGCAGCACGCCCGCGGGCGGCTCCTCGCGACGCTGCACGCCGACCTGGCCCGGCTCGACGGGTTTGGCCAGCGCGGCGCGTGGCGGCGGTGCGAGGAGATCCTCGGCGACGAGGCGCTGGACCAGGCCCTCGCCGATCACGAGCGGGCGCGGCCGGAGGAGGTCCGCGTCCTGCGCTGGCACCTCGAGCGGGCCCGCGAGCGGGTCGCCGGGATCCCGCTGCGCGCCCGGCCCGGCATCGTCGTCCACGGCGACTTCACGCCCTGGAACCTGCGCTTCAAAGGCGGGCGCCTCTCCGGCATCCTCGACTTCGAGCTCGCCCACTGGGACCACCGCGTCGGCGACTTCGCGCTCGCGTGGCGCGGCAAGTACGACGCGGTGATCCACGGCTACGCCTCGGTGTCGCCGCTCGAGCCGGAGGAGTGGGCGCTCATCACGCCGCTCTGGTGGGCGAGCCTGATCGATGCCGCCTGCCGCCACCTGCGCAGCGGGACGCGCGACGACGGCTGGATCATGAAGAAGCTCCTGCAGCGCTCGCCGCTGATGGGCCCGGACGCGGAGGAGTTCCGCTAGGCGCCGCCCGGCGGCTGCGGAGGACGCGAGAGGCACATGCAACCACCGAAGGACACGGAGCGCACGCTCCGCACCACCGCCGGGGAGTTCCCGCTGCACGAGTATCGCCTGCGGCTGGCCGGGCGCGAGTGGAGCATCCTGCACACCGGCGCGGTCCTGACGCTCGCCGACGAGGCGCGCTTCTTCCGCGAGCTGCGCGACCGGCTGCCCTACGGGGTGGCCCTCTGGCCGGCGGCGATCGCCCTCGCCCACGATGTGGCCTCCCGCCCCGACGCGTTCCGCGGCCGGCGGGTGCTGGAGCTCGGCGCCGGCACCGGCCTGCCCGGAATCGTCGCCGCGTCGCTCGGCGGCCAGGTGGTCCAGACCGACCGTCACGAGCTGGCGCTGGCGGTCTGCAGGCGCAACGGCGAGCGCAACGGCCTCGCGGCGATCGAGTACCGCCTGGCGGACTGGACCGACTGGAGCGACGACGGGCGCTACGACTGGATCCTCGGCTCGGACATTCTCTACGGCGAGATTCTGCACCCTCACCTGCGCCGGATCTTCGAGGCCAACCTCGCGCCGGGCGGGCGGGTGCTGCTCGCGGACCCCTTCCGCGCCGTGAGCCTGCGGCTGCTGGAGGAGCTGGAGGCCGCCGGCTGGACGATCGCGCTGAGCAAGTGGACCGTCGGGGAGCAGGAGGAGCCGCGCTCGATCGGCGTCTTCGAGCTGGCGCCGCCTGGCGAAGAGCGGCCGGCCTCCTGAGTGCCGCTCAGAGCGGCGAGGCCGCCACCCGGGCGCGCCTACCGCGCCCGCAGGATCTCATCCGCCTCCCAGATCCGGTACGAGTACCCCTGCTCGGCCAGGAACAGCTGCCGGTTGTGGGCGAAGTCCAGCTCGCTCGTATCGCGGGTGACGAGCGTGTAGAAGTGCGCCTGCCGCCCGTCCGCCTTCGGACGCAGGATGCGCCCCAGCCGCTGCGCCTCCTCCTGGCGGCTGCCGAAGGTCCCCGAGACCTGGATGAGCAGCTCGGCGTCCGGCAGGTCCAGCGCGAAGTTCCCGACTTTCGAGATGATCAGCAGGCTCTCCTCGCCGCTGCGGAAGGCGTCGAACAGCCGCTCCCGCTCGCGCTGCGGCGTCCTGCCGGTGATCAGCGGCGCGGCCAGGTTGTCGGCGATGTACTGGAGCTGCCCCAGGTACTGCCCGATCACCAGCGTCGGCGCGCCGGGGTGCATATCGAGCAGCGCCCGCACCAGCTTCAGCTTGCGCGGGTTCTCGGCGGCGATGCGGTGCTGGTCGCGCGGCTCGGCCAGCGCGTAGGCCATGCGCTCCTCATCTGGCAGGCTCACCCGCACCTCGTTGCAGCTCGCCTCGGCGATCCAGCCCCGCGCCTCCAGGTCGCGCCACGGCACGTCGTACTTCTTCGGCCCGATCAGCGCGAACACGTCCCCCTCGCGCCCGTCCTCCCGCACCAGCGTCGCGGTCAGCCCGAGCCGCCGGCGGGCCTGGATCTCGGCCGTGGCGCGGAACACCGGCGCCGGCAGCAGGTGGACCTCGTCGTACACGATCAGCCCCCACTCGCGCTCGCTGAACAGGCGCAGGTGCGGGAAGTCGCCGTCCTTCTCGGTGCGGTGGGTCAGCATCTGGTAGGTCGCCACGGTCACCGGCGCGATGCCTTTGGCGCCGCCGGTGTACTCCGAGACCTGCTCCGGGGCCAGATCGGTGCGCGCCAGCAGCTCGCGCCGCCACTGGTTCACCGAGGTGCGGTTGGTGGTGAGGATGAGCGTGCTCTGCCCGACGAGCGCCATCGCGGCGATGCCGACGATCGTCTTGCCGGAGCCGGGCGGCAGCACCACCACCCCCGAGCCGCCGCGCACATCGCCGCCGGCGTAGAACGCGTCGGCCGCCTCCTGCTGGTAGTCGCGGATGTGGAAGCGGTCCAGGCGCAGCCCGATCGGCAGCTCCTCGCCCTCGACGTAGCCGGCCAGGTCCTCGGCCGGCCAGCCCACCGCCACCAGGGCCTGCTTGAGCAGACCGCGGTTGGCCGGCGGCACCGCGCGCCCCAGCGCGCCGCGCGGCGGTCCCAGCAGCGGCGCGATCTCCCGCCTGCGCGCCAGCTCGGCCAGCAGCGCCGGCTCGAACGACGCCAGGCGCAGCTCGCCCTCCTGCATCACCAGCTTGAGCCGCCCCCAGCGCCCCGCCAGCTCGTGGATGTCGGCGATGATATTGGCGGGCACCGGGTACTTGGCGAAGGCCCGCAGCCGCGCGACCATCTCGTCGGCGCTCAGCCCGGCGGAGGCCGCGTTCCACAGCGAGAGGGGTGTGATGCGGTAGGTGTGGATGTACTCGGGGCTCTTCTCCAGCTCCGCGAACGGCGCGATCGCGTCCCTGGCGGCGGCGAAGCGCTCGCTCTGCGTCTCGAGCAGCAGCGTCCGGTCGCTCTGGACGATCAGCGGGTTCGCGGGCGTGTACTCAGTCATCATCACCTCGTCGCCTCTTCCCCCGGTTGCTCGCCGTATTATACCGGTGCGCGCCTGCGCTTTGTGGTAAAGTAGGCCCATCCACACGCAGCACTGGAAGGAGCCCAATGCCCATGACGCAGCCGAACCTGCTGATCGCGCCGCACGTGCCTGCCGCCGATGGGACGGTGGTCGCCGTGAGCCCGGCCGAGGCCGGCTGGCGCGACCTGAGCTTCGCCGCCCACCAGATCCCCGCCGGTGGCCGGCTCGAAGGCGCAACCGGGGAGAGCGAGCTGGCGCTGGTGCTGCTCGGCGGCCGCGCGACCGTCGAGTCCTCCGCCGGCCGCTGGGAGGGGATCGGCGGCCGCGCCAGCGTGTTCGACGGCATGCCCTTCGCGCTCTATCTGCCGCCCGGCACCAGCTACGTGGTCCACGCCGAGACTGCGCTCGACATCGCCCGCGCCTGGTGCCCGGTGGACCCGGCGGCCGGCGCGGAGCTCCAGGCGCGCCTGATCACGCCCGCCGATGTGGCGGTGGAGGTGCGCGGCGGCGGCAACGCCACCCGCCAGATCAACCACATCATGCCGGCCGAGTTCCCCGCCCAGCGCCTGCTGGTGGTCGAGGTCTACACGCCCGCCGGCAACTGGTCCAGCTACCCGCCGCACAAGCACGACGTGCACGACCCGCCGCGCGAGGTCTGCCTGGAGGAGATCTACTACTACCGCATCTCCGCGCCGGACGGCTACGCCATCCAGCAGATCTACAGCCCCGAGCGCGGGCTGGACGCCCTGCTGCGCGCCCGCGACGGCGACCTGGTGCTGGTGCCGTACGGCTACCACCCGGTGGTGGCGCCCCCCGGCTACGATGTGTACTACCTCAACGCGCTGGCCGGCAGCGCCCACGCCATGACCGCGGCGGACGACCCGCGCTACGCCTGGGTGCGCGAGCGCTGGCCCGAGCCGGACCCGCGCGTGCCGCTCGTGAGGTAGCCGAGCGCTGAGGCGTGGAGGGCCTGCGCCCTCCACGACCCTCTTCTCCCCCTGCGGCGGAGGGTGAGGATCGGTGGTGCAGTCTCGGCGCGCTGTGCCCGCATGGGTTTTCGTGCAGCCCATGTCATCAGAAAGAACCATGTTGGATAGTACATCGCCGAAACACTTGACAATATATGGTATGATGGTGAGCAAGCGACCGCAACATTTGCGCTACTGTCACAACTCTGCGCCGCCATGTCGAACCTGATCGTCATCAAGGGCAGCCGCGACGGCCTTCGGCTCCAGCTGGACGAGGAGGCGGCCTGGCCGGATCTGATCGAGGCGCTGCGCGAGCAGCTCGGCCAGGGCGCGCAGTTCTACAATGGCGCGAAGGTCACGGTGGATGTCGGCGAGCGGGCGCTGGCGCCGGATCAGCTGGCCGCCATGCTCGAGCTGATGCGCCAGCATCACCTCGAGCCGGAGGCGCTGGCCTCGAACTCGCGCGACAGCCGCAACGCGGCGCGGGCGGCAGGTGTGACAGCGCGGGCGCTGAACCGGAGCGTGAGCGCTGCGGACGAGCGCGGCGACGCGACCCTTGTGCAGCGCACCATTCGCTCCGGTCAGGTGGTGCGGCATCATGGGCACGTCACCGTCCTGGGCGATGTCAACGCCGGGGCTGAGATCATCGCCGGAGGGAGCGTGATCGTCTGGGGCCGGCTGCGCGGCACGGTTCACGCCGGCGCGCTCGGCGACGCGACGGCCGTGATCTGCGCGCTGGAGCTTGCGCCGACCCAGCTGCGCATCGCCGATCTGATCGCCCGCGCGCCGGACGGCGGGGTGGCCCGCGTGCCGGAGATCGCGCGCATTGTGGATGGGCAGATCAGCGTCGAGCCCTGGAGCGCACACCGCAGATAATTGCAGGTTGCCGATTGGAGATCGCAGCGCTCAGAAGATCTCCAATCTGCAATCGTACGGGGGGAGCCATGCCTCGAGTCATCACCATCACCTCCGGGAAAGGCGGGGTCGGCAAGACGACCACCACCGCCAACCTCGGCACCGCGCTGGCCATGTCCGGCGCGAAGGTGGCCGTCGTGGACGCCGACATCGGCCTGCGCAACCTGGACGTCGTGATGGGCCTGGAGAACCGGATCGTCTACGACCTCGTCGATGTGATCGAGGGGCGCTGCCGGCTGCGCCAGGCGCTGATCAAAGACAAGCACTTCCCCGACCTGTGCCTCCTGCCGGCCGCCCAGACGCGCGACAAGGACGCGGTCAGCAGCGATGACATGATCGCGCTCACCAACCAGCTGCGCGCTGAGTTCGACTACGTGCTGGTGGACAGCCCGGCCGGCATCGAGAGCGGCTTCCGCAACGCGATCGCCGGCGCGGACGAGGTGCTGATCGTCACCACCCCGGAGGTCTCGGCCGTTCGTGACGCGGACCGCATCATCGGCCTGGTGGAGGCGTTCGAGAAGGGCCACCCGCGGCTGGTGCTCAACCGCATCAAGGCGCGCATGGTGAGCCGCGGCGAGATGATGAGCATCGAGGACGTGCTGCAGATCCTGGCGATCGACCTGATCGGGGTGGTGCCGGACGACGAGGCGATCATCACGTCGACGAACCGCGGTGAGGTTGCGGTGCTGGATCGCAGCTCGCGCGCCGGGCGCGCCTTCGCCGATATCGCCCGCCGCCTGATGGGCGAGGAGGTGCCGTTCGCGGCGCTCGATGAGCAGCCCGGCTTTATGGAGCGCTTCTTCGGTATCTTCAGCCGCCGGCCGCATGGGAGCGAGCGCTAACTGAAAGGGTCTGCTATGGGCGTTCTAGACTCACTCTTCCGCCGGCGTGACAACAGTGCATCGGCTGCCAAGACGCGGCTGCTCAAGGTTCTGGTGGACGACCGCTACAAGCTGACGCCGGACATGATGGCGCAGCTGAAGACCGACCTGGCCGAGGTCTTCGCCCGCTATCTGCCGTCGATCGACCCGGACTCGATCGAGGTGACGCTGCAGCGCGGCGAGTCGAACGACCACCTCAAGGCCGATATCCCGCTGCGCCGGACACCCAATCCGTAGGCGCCGCGCTCACACCACGCACCGTGCGTCCCCCGTGCGGCGCCAGTACGCGCATGCCGCACATCCCCCCTTTTCCTGCCGTGCCCGTGACATCTCCGTCCAACATGCGGTACAATAATTGAGATTGATATCTGTAATCCACCAGCGGGACCGTGATCTCGCGATCGCAGCTTCATTGGGGTAGCGTATGAGCGTTGAGGCTCGCCCGATCCGCCTTTCCCCAACCGGGAAACTGATCACCGTCGCGATCATCGTCACGCTCGCGATCCTCCTGATCCGCGGCCTCGGTAGCGTCCTCTCGCCGTTCATCGCTGCCGCGATCACCGCCTACCTGTTCAACCCGCTGATCACCTGGCTGCACCGGCGCACCCGTGTGGGGCGCGGCATCTGGATCGCCGTGCTCTACGTTGTCGTCGGCTTCCTGCTGTACAGCGCCGCCGTGCGGCTCGTCCCGGTGGTGATCGGGCAGTACAACGATCTGCTCGCGCAGCTGCCAGCGACGATCAACTCGCTCCAGCAGCAGATCCTGCTGCTCGGGCCGATCACGATCGGCGACATCACGATCGACATCGAGCCGGTGAACGAGTCGCTGCGGAACATGATCGTCGAGTTCGCCCGCCAGCTGCCCGAGCGGGTGCCGCACCTGGTGGCGATCGCCTTCGAGACGGTGCTGCTGTTCGTCACCTACCTGATCATCACCTACTACCTGCTGCTGCAGGCCGACAAGATCATGGAGTGGGCGTACGGGCTGGTGCCGGCGCCGTACCGCGCCGAGATCCGGTCGCTCGGCCGCCAGATCGACAGCATTCTGGCGGGCTACATCCGCGGCACGCTGCTGCTGATCCCGATCATGGCCGCGCTGACGTATGTGGCTCTGACGATTCTGGGCGTGCGCTACGCGCTGGTGCTGGCGATCTTCAGCGGCGTGGTCGAGATCATCCCGCTGATCGGGCCGTGGACCGCGGCGCTCACGTCGATCGCCGTCGCGCTGTTCCAGGTGCCGACGCCGTTCGGCTGGCCGGCCTGGCTGGTGGCGGGGGTAATCGGGCTGGTCTACTTTGTGCTGCGGATGTTCGAGGACAACTTCATTATCCCCTACGTGGTCGGCCCGGCGGTCCACCTGCACCCGATGCTGGTGATCTTCGCCATCCTGGCCGGCGGCGCGCTGGGCGGGGCGTTCGGCCTGTTCGTCTCGATCCCGGTCGCGGCGATCGCGCGCCTGCTGCTGCGCTACCTCTACTACAAGCTGATCGACGAGCCCGAGCCGCCCTCCACCGACGACACCGACCACCCGGTCGCGGCTGAGACGGTCGCCGCCGACGCGAGCGTCATGAACGCCTCGCCCTCCTCTGTCTCGAGCAGCCAGTAGCTGGCACACAGCCTCCGAACAGCGAAAGTGGCCAGCCCCAGCGATTCACACGATCTCGTTGCGATCGTGGCTGGGCCGGCCACTGTGGACTGCGCGCGAGCTGCTGAAACTCAGTCGGGGAGCGCGACGGCGATGTTGCGGAAGCCGGCGTCGACGTAGATCAGCTCGCCGGTCACCGCGCTCGACCAGTCGCTGCAGAGCCACACCGCCGTCTTGCCGATGTCCTCGATGGTGACGTTGCGGCGCAGCGGGGCGATCTCGGCGAACTGCTTGTGCAGCGTGCGGAAGCCGGCGATGCCGCTCGCGGCCAGCGTGCGGATCGGCCCGGCGCTGATCGCGTTCACCCGGATGCCGCGCGGCCCGAGGTCGTTCGCCAGGTAGCGGACGCTGGCCTCGAGCGCCGCCTTGGCCACCCCCATCACATTGTAGTTCTGGGCGACCTGCTGCGAGCCGTGGTAGGTGAGCGTCACGATCGAGGCGCCGGGGTTGAGCAGATCCTGGGCGGCCTTGACGATCGCGGTGAGCGAGTAGGCGCTCACGTCGAGCGCCAGCCGGAATCCCTCGCGGTCCACCTTCAGGTAGGGGCCGTTGAGGTGCTCCTTGTTGGCGAACCCAATCGCGTGGATGATGATATCGAGCGAGCCGTAGACCTCGCGGGCGCGGGCCATGAGCGCGTCGATCTGCTCGTCGCTCTGCACGTCGCACGGCTCGATCAGCCGCGCGCCGAGGCTCTCGGCCAGCGGGCGAACGCGCCGCTCGAGCGCCTCGCCGACATAGGTGAAGCCGAGGTCGGCGCCCTGCTCGTGGAGCGCGCGCGCGATGCCCCAGGCGATCGAGTGGTCATTGGCGACGCCAAGGATCAGGCCCTTTTTGCCGTCTAGCAGGCCCATGCTATCCCCCTTCGTGTATCGTCCGCGTGAGCGTGGGCGCTATGATACTACGCAGGGGGTGCTCATGCAAACGCCGTCGCGCCCCTGGCGGGGTTTGGGGAGGCTTTGTCGCCCTAGAATCGTTCTCTCCTCCGCCCCGCGGCGACACTGTCGCCGCCGGCAGGTGTGCGTGGGCGGCACAGGCGCGCCGAGCGAGGGTATAATGCCGCGGAACACACTCGCCGGCTGAAGCCCGAACGGACATGGCCCTGTGAACGCGCTCGTTCTCCGCTCGCTCGCCCTCTGGCTCACTCTGCTCGAATCGCTCGCCGCGCTGCGCGGCTGGCGCGGCCTGAGCTGGCTGGGGCTGGCCCGGCCGGATGCGCCCGCCCCCTCGCGCGCCCTGCGCGCAGCGCCGCTGCTGCTGGCGGCCGCGCCCCTGCACCCGCGCGGAGCCCCGTGGGCGCGCCGCGCCGCCGCCCTCACCGCCGCAGCTCCCGCCGCCCTGCTGCTGCAGCTGGCGCTCGCCAGCACGCGCAACCGGCGGCTCGACCCGCTGGCGCAGCTCACCCCCGGCGTCTACGCCGACCGCACCGTCGAGCGGGTGGACATCGGGATGAGCGTCGGGCACTGCCCGGGGCTGCACGTCGTGCCGCGCTCGGGGGCGACGGCGGCGGTGTGCGTGCTCCACGGCTCCGGCTGCGACAAGACCTACTTCGCCTGGCGGCTGACCGACGCGCTGCTGCGCCAGGGGCTGGCGGTGCTGCTGGTGGACCTGGACGGCCACGGCGAGAACCCGCGCCCGCAGCGCTACCCGGGCGCCACGGAGGTCGCGGAGGTGGCGGCCGGCTGGCTGCGCGAGCGCTACCGGCGGGTGGGGCTGCTGGGGATCAGCCTCGGGGGGTGTATCGCAGCGCGTGCGGCCGCGGATGGCGCGGCGGTTGACGCGGTGGCGCTGCTCGAGACGCCGCCGGCGCTGCGGTTCACCAACGCGGACCGCTGGCGCGAGGCGCGCTGGCTGCTGCAGCCGTTCATGTTCGACCTGCTGCGCGAGACAACTGCCTACCGGCTCGCCTATGCGGTGTACGACCTCGTGCGGGCCCAGCGCGCGCCGCGGATCGCGGCCGAGATCAGCACCTGGGATCTGATCGATGCGCTCGATCTGTGCGGGAGCGTGCCGAAGATCAGCGCGCCGCTGCTGCTGGTCTACGGCGGGCGCGATGCGATCGTCAAGCCGGAGCAGGCCGAGCAGGTGCGGCGGCTCGCGCCCGGCGCGCGCTTCGTGCTGGTGCCGGAGGCCAGCCACCTGACGCTGATTCTGCACCCGCAGGCGATGAGCATGGTGGGGGCGTGGTTCGCCGAGGCGCTGCAGGGCGCCGGTGGGGGCGAGTAGAGGGGTTCGGCCGCAGGCCCGATCGTTCGCCTTCTGGCTCGGCTGCGGCTTCGTGGCAGCCGAACCAGAAAGGCGCGCCCGGCCGGTGTTCTAGCGCTTGCTGTCGAGGATATGGTCGATGATGCCGTACTCCTTGGCCTCCTCCGGCGTCATGAAGCGGTCGCGGCTGAAGTCGCGCGTGATCTCCTCCGGGGTGCGGCCGGTGTCGCGCGCCAGCAGCCCGTTGCCGACCTCCTGGATGCGGAGCAGCTCCCTGACGATGCGCTCGAGGTCGGGGGCGTAGCCCTCGGCGCCGCCGCCGGCCGGGTGGAAGTGGATCGTGGAGTGCGGCAGGGCGTAGCGCTTGCCCTTCGCGCCGCCCGCCAGCAGGATCGTCGCCATGCTCCCCGCGCGCCCGATGCAGACCGTGCTGACGTCGCAGCTGATCAGCTGCATCGTGTCGTAGATCGCCAGCCCATCCCGGACGCTGCCGCCGGGGCTGTTGATATAGAACCAGATATCGCGCTCGGGGTCGGTGTGCTGGAGATACAGCAGCTGCGCGACGATCGATGAGGCCACTTCGTAGTCGATCGGTGTGCCGAGCAGCACCACGCGCTCCTGCAGCAGCCGTGAGAAGAGATCCCACGAGCGCTCGCCGCGCGGCGTACGCTCGACGATCGTCGGGATGGGCACGTATGGCATGGTCCAGTCTCCTGGTGTAGCGTGTGTATCAGGCTTCAGTATAGCATACGGGCCGGCGCGGCGGTGGCCCGCCCGTCGCTTCGATCGCTGCGCCGGCGGCGGGGCGCTTCAGCACAGCCGCAGGCGCTTGGCATCCGAATTCGGGCTAGCATAGGCTAGGACGCTACGAGCCGCGCCGGGGCAGTGGTACAATTGCTGGCGGCCATGTGGCGGCGTACTTTCTGACGGGAAGAAGGACAGCGCCAATGAAAATCGTTGTCATCGGTGGCGGCAGCACCTACACGCCGGAGCTGATCGATGGATTCATCGCGCGCGCCGGGGCGCTCGGCCTGCGCGAGGTGTGGCTGGTGGACCCGAACTCCGAGCGGCTGCAAGTCGTCGGGGCGTTCGCGCAGCGCATGGTCGCCCACGCCGGCGCCCAGTTCCGCGTCGAGCTGAGCGAGGATCGGCGGCGGGCGCTCGACGGGGCCGACTTCGTGATCACCCAGCTGCGGGTGGGCGGCAACCAGGCCCGCCATGGCGACGAGCTGCTGGGGCGGCGCCACCAGCTGATCGGCCAGGAGACCACCGGCGTGGGCGGGTTCGCCAAGGCGCTGCGCACGGTGCCGGTGATGCTCGACATCGCGCGCGACATGCGCGAGCTGGCCCCGCAGGCGACGCTGGTCAATTTCACCAACCCGGCCGGCATCGTCACCGAGGCGCTGGTGCGGCACGGCGGCGTGCCGGTGGTGGGGCTGTGCAACAACGCGATCAACGCCCAGCGCGGAATCGCCTCTATGTTCCACGTCGCGCCCGAGGAGGTGCAGATCGAGCAGGTGGGGCTGAACCACCTCAACTGGATCCGGCGCGTCTCGATCGGCGGCGACGACGCGACCGACCAGGTGCTGCGGGCCTACATGGAGCACCTGCGCCACGACGAGGACCCGGTCCACTTCCCGCCCTGGCTGCTGCAGATGCTGCAGGCTGTCCCCAGCCCGTACCTGGAGTACTTCTACCTCGAGTCGCAGATCATCGAGCGGCAGAACCGCGGCGGGCCGACCCGCGCCGAGGTGGTGATGGACGTCGAGCGGCGGCTGATGGAGCGCTACGCCGACCCGCACCTGTGCGAGAAGCCGCCCGAGCTGATGGAGCGCGGCGGCGCCTACTACTCGACGGCCGCCGCGGCGCTGATCGAGTCGCTCTGGACCGATGACGGCGCCGTCCACGTGGTCAACACCCGCAACAACGGCGCCATCCCCAACCTGCCCGAGGACGTGGTGGTCGAGACGCCGAGCCGCGTGGGCAAGGGCGGCGCGACGCCGCTCCCGGTCGACCCGCTGGCGCCGAGCATGCACGGCCTCACCGCGGCGGTGAAGTCCTACGAGCTGCTGACGGTCCAGGCGGCGGTGAACGGCGACGAGGAGGCGGCGATGCTGGCGCTGCTGGCGAACCCGCTCGGCCCCGACGCGGCGCACGTCGAGGAGGTCTGGGAGGATATCAAGCGCACGAACGCGGGAATGCTGCCGACGTTTAAGTAAGGTTCCCCATGGCTGAGACGTACTTCCTAGCCGGCGCGGCGACGCGCAGCATCACCCCTGTGCTCGGCGAGCGCCCGGTGTTCCTGGCCGGCTTCCAGCGCGACCGGCGCGCCACGGGGGTCGAGAGCGAGCTCTATGTGCGGGCGCTGGCGCTGCGCCTGGAGGACCGCGCCGCGCTGCTGGTCGCCTGCGATCTGATCGGCCTGTCCAGGCCGGACGTGGACGAGCTGCGGCCGGCGCTGACCCGCTTTGGGATCGACCCGCAGGCGCTGATCGTGACCTGCACGCACACGCACAGCGGCCCCGACACGCTCGGCCTGTGGGGGCCCGACGAGGCGACGTGCGGGGTGGACCTGGCCTACCTGACCCGTGTCAAGCAGGCGATCGTCGAGGCGGCGCTCGAGGCGCTGACCTTCTGCTGCCCGGCGCTGGTGCGCGGCGCGATGGCCCGCCTGCCTGGCTACATCGCCAACCTTCGCACGCCGGAGGTGGTGGACGACGAGCTGGCGGCGCTGCAGTTCGTCAAGCCGGACGGCGAGGTGATCGCGACGCTGCTGAACCTCGCCTGCCACCCCGAGGTGCTGGTTGGGGAGAGCACGCTGATCTCGGCCGACTACGCCGGCCACGCCTGCGCCGCGGTGGAGCGGGCCGCGGGCGGCACGGCGCTGCACGTCTCCGGCGCGCTCGGCGGCATGCTCTCGCCGGCCACGGAGGAGCGCACGCCCCAGGCGGCGGCGCGCATGGGCCAGGCGTACGCCGAGGCCGCGCTGGCGGCCCTCGCGGCGGCGCCGACGGCCGAGGTGACGCGGCTGGAGCTGCGGCGGGCCAGGCTGGACATCCCGCTGCACAACCCGCTCTTCGAGCGGGCGCGCGACAACGGCGTGCTCCGCCCGCGCGAGCCCGGCGCGATCGTGACCACCGTCAGCTACCTGGACCTCGGGCCGGCGCAGGTGGTGGGCATCCCCGGCGAGCTCCTGCCGCGGCTCGGCGGGCAGCTCAAGCAGGCGCTCCCCGGGCCGTGCAAGGTCATCGCCGGCCTGGCGGATGACGAGATCGGCTATATTCTGCCCGACGACGAGTTCGTGGTGCCGGCGGACTACACGAACCCCGGCGCGCAGTACGAGGAGAGCATGTCGGTCGCGCCCGATGCCGGCTCGCGGGTGATGAGCGCGGCGCTCGGGCTCATACGCGGCGAGCAGTAGGGCGCTCCGGCCGAGCACTCAGGGGGCACGGGAATGATCTACCAGCTGCGGATCTACGAGATCTTCGAGCACAACAAGGCGGCCTTCCACGCGCGCTTCCGCGACCACGCCGCGCGGATCATGCGCCGCTACGGCTTCTCGATCGTCGCTATGTGGGAGGCGAAGACCGATACCCGGACGGAGTTCGTGTACCTGCTGGCCTGGCCCGATGAGGCCACGCTGCGCAGCGCCTGGGACGCGTTCCGGGCGGACGAGGAGTGGGCCGAGATCAAGCGGGTGACGAACGCGGAGCACGGCGACCTGGTCGGCGCGATCGAGGACCGCGTGCTCGTCCCGGTCGACTACAGCCCGCCGCTTCCGCACGCCGCCTCCGCCTGAGCCTGGGCGCTGGCGGCCTCTTCGCCAGCATATCGCGCTGACTGCTGCTGAAGGAGCCCTGTGGAGACCAAGAGCCGCTGCGGGTGGGCGGGGAACGACCCGCTCTACATCGCCTACCACGATACCGAGTGGGGCGTCCCGGTCCACGACGACCGGACGCTGTTCGAGTTTCTGGTGCTCGAGGGGGCGCAGGCCGGCCTGAGCTGGATCACCATCCTGCGCAAGCGCCCCGCCTACCGCGAGGCGTTCGACGGATTCGACCCGCACAAGGTCGCCGCCTACGACGAGGCGAAGGTGGCCGAGCTGCTGGAGAACCGCGGCATCGTGCGCAACCGGCTCAAGATCCAGGCGGCGATCACCAACGCGCGCGCGTTCGTGAAGGTCCAGGAGGAGTTCGGCAGCTTTGACGCCTATATCTGGCGCTTCGTGGACGGGGCGCCCAGGCAGAACAGCTGGCGCTCGCTGGCCGAGGTGCCCGCCGAGACGCCCGAGTCGCGCGCGCTCAGCAAGGACCTGGTGCGGCGCGGGTTCCGCTTCGTCGGGCCGACGATCATGTACGCCCACATGCAGGCCACCGGCATGGTCAACGACCACCTGGTCGGCTGCTTCCGCCACGCCGAGGTCGCCGCGCTCAGGCGGGCGTAGCCGCGCGCTCCACGCGCCCGGTGCGGCTAGCCGCGGCCCACCTCGACCGAGTCGATCAGCACTCCCAGCTCGCGCCCGTCCGGTGCGCGGAAGGTCTCGCTGCGCACCTCGACCAGCAGCTGCCCGGCGGCCCCTTGCGGCAGCGGCAGCGTGTAGGTGCGCCAGCCCGCGCCGACCTGCAGCGGGTGGCACACGTCTCTGACACAGACGCTGGCCGCGGCGCCCTGCCCATCGGGGCGGATGGCGGCCAGCCGCAGCCGCAGCAGGGCGGGAGCACCCTCCCCCACAGCTAGGCGCAGCGTGGCGCGGCCGTCCGTCCAGCGCGCCGTGGCGCCATCGATCAGCTCGCTCGGGTACACCCCGCGCACGTAGCCGAAGTCGAGCCCACCGCCGACATCGACGGCCGCCGCAGGAGCCGGCTCCAGCGCGCGCCAGGCGTAGTCCGTGACCCGCTGCTGGTCGGCGTAGGAGCCGGCGAAGGCCTCCCGCGCCCGCTCCTCATCGCCGAGCTCGCGCAGCGCGTCGCCGTACCAGGTGCTCGCCGGGTAGTAGAGCGGCTCGCGCCGCCAGGCCCGCCGGTAGGCCTCGGCGGCGCCGGGAAGATCCCCCTCGGCACGGCGCGCGTGGCCGAGGCGCAGCCAGGCGTCGGGGACATTGTGCGCGTCCACCGCCCGCTCGTAGGCCGCTCGCGCCCCCGCGTAGTCGCCGGCGCGCAGCCGCAGATCGCCGACGAGCGTGTGCCAGCCGCGCGCGGTGTTCTGCGCCGCCCAGTCCCACGGGTAGGAGGTCAGCACCGTCCAGAGGAACACCGCCCACAGCCCGAGGACGAGGATCGACTCCGGCTTGCGGAAGATCGAGCGGAGATCGCGGGCGTCGGCCTTCAAATGTCCGGCTGCGGCGTGCGGGCTTCGGACTGCTTCCTTCGAACGGCGTGCCGTGATGATGCTCCGGGCGCGCGACAGAGCGAGGGCGGCGTACGGGATCAGCAGCGGGAACAGGAAGTGGCGGTAGCGGGCTTCGCCGTGGGTCAGGAGCATGGTCGCCACGGCGTAGCCGATCCAGGCCAGCGCGAGCCAGACCGGCGCGCCGAGCGTCCAGCCAAGAGCGCCGCGGGCGGGCGCCCGGCGCCGCTCGGCGAACGCGCGCGCCACGAGCCCGGCCGTCGCCGCCAGGGCGATAACGACGTACAGCAGGTCGTCGAACAGGAGCGCCGCGGCGAACAGCGGCAGATCGACCGTCTGGTAGTAGTTCTCGAGCAGGAAGCGGTCTTGGATGGGCTTGACGCGCGCCAGGAAGACCCAGTTCGGCCAGAGCTTGCGCAGCACGATCGCCGGGTCCTCGCGCAGCCGCTCCAGCCCGCGGGCGGTCGCGTACGCGGAGCGCTCGGCCGGGTTGCGGATCTGCTCCAGCTGGCGGTGGATCTCGCTCCGGCTCTCGCGCGGCTCGTTGAAGACCCACAGGTTGTAGGAGAGGCCGGTCTCCACCAGGATCGGCTCGCCGTAGGCCAGCGCGTTGCGAACGGTCCACGGGGCGATCGTGAGCGTCGCGGCGGCCAGGAACAGCAGCGGCGGCAGCAGGAGCGCCCGCAGCGACGGCCGGCGTTCGGGCGCCGGCGACTTCTCTTCCCCAGATGTGGGGCCTGCGCCCGCCCGCAGCGCCCGGAGGAGCAGCCACAGCGCGGCGACGGGCAGAAACAGCAGCGTCATCGAGCGCGTCAGGGTCGCCAGGCCGAAGAGCACGCCGGCCGCCACCGGCAGCGCTTTCCCGAAGCCCTGGACGCTCGGATCGGGCGCGCCGCTGCGGGACGGCCACGCGAGCAGGCACAGCAGGCCGAGCTGGAACAGAAACGTGAACAGCGTCTCGGCCATGTACAGGCTGCCGAAGGTCGCCAGCGTCCAGAGCAGCGCCGTGATCAGCGCGGCCAGCAGCGGGGCCGCGCTCGCAGCCTCACCCGGCCGGTGGGCCGCGAGCCGCCGGGCGAGCAGGTAGGCGAGGAAGACGTTCGCCACGCTGAGCGCGATGTTCGGCAGGGCCGCCAGGTGCAGGTCGCCGCCCGCGAGCCAGAGCGACCCGGCCAGGAACAGCGGGTAGAGCGGCGCGCGCAGCCAGTGGTAGGTGTCGTAGAAGACCCAGCCGCGGCCGGCCAGCAGGTCGCGGGCGACGGCGATGTACTCGACCTCGTCGTTCGCCGGCTCGTGGAGCGGCTGGCTCCAGAGCAGCAGCCGCAGGCCGAGCGCCAGCGCCAGGACCGCGGCGAGGCGCCAGTGGCCCAGGGCCGCGCGAAGCCAGACGCGCGGCATCGCCGCGGCCTCACCGGCCGCGCGCCGCCTGCCGGCCGCTGGCCGCAGCGCTCCGCTCCGTGCTGTGTGCTGGTCGTCGGTGATCATCGAGGCAGCAGCACAATCGAGTCGACCATCACGCCGAGCTCGCGGTTGTCGGGGCTGGCCCGGTCGAGGGCGCGCGGCCGGAAGGTGTCGCTGCGCAGGGCGACGAGCACCAGCCCGTCGGCGGTCGCGGCCGCCGGGAGCTCGATCCGGTAGGTCTGCCAGCCGGCCGCCGGGGCCAGCGTCTCAACCACCTGCCCGTCCACGAGCACCGTCACCTGGGGCTGGGGCGCGCCCGCGGGCCTGCCGCCCGCCAGCCGCAGCTCGAGCAGCGCCATTGTACCAGGCGGGGCCGTGAGCCGCAGCTCGGCCGCTGCGCGCGTCCAGCGGTAGGCGCCGGACTCGGCGGCGTGGAAGCCGCGCAGATACCCGAGGTCCAGCCCTCCGCCGACATCCAGGCTCTGCGGGGCCGGGCCGAGCGGCGCGAAGGCGTCCCAGGCCCAGGCCTGCATATCTTCGAGCGTGGCGGTCTCGTAGGCCAGGTCCGCGCGCGCGGCCTCGGTCTCGCCGATTGCGCGCAGCACGGCGCCCCGCAGGACGTGCGCGCGCGGGTGGTCGGGCACCGCCTTCACCGCCGCATCGAGCGCCTCCCGCGCCGCCGCGAGGTCGCCGTCGGCCAGCGCCGCGCGCGCCAGGGCCACACGCGCCAGCGCGCTGGCCGGGTCCAGCCCGATGGCTGCCCGCGCCGCAGCCGCAGCGGCCGGGCTGTCGCCGGCGTCGAGCGCGCGCTCCGCCCGCCACAGCGCGCTGTGCTTGCTGGCGAGCATCCAGCTCTCGGCCAGATACGGCCGGTGGAGCAGCATCAGCGCGAGGCAGGCCAGCGAGCTGAGGGCGGCGCCGGCGACGCGCCAGGCGACCGGGCGCCGCGGCGCGCCCCGAGCCACGAGCCGCGCCAGCGCCCAGCCGGCGTAGGGCAGCAGCGCCGGGTAGAGCGGCAGCCGGTAGCGCAGCTCGACGTGAAAGACCAGCGCCGTGAGCAGCACGTACAGCGCCCACGGCACAAACAGCCAGCGCGCGCCCCGGAGACTCCCGGGCGCCAGCCACAGCCCGGCCAGCCCGCCGAACAGCGTCAGCAGCCAGACGCCGTCGCCGAGCAGCAGCCGCAGCCAGACCTCGTGCGGCGGCACCCAGATCGCGCGCCGCTCGCGCATATCGTCGAAGAACTGCAGGGCGAAGAACTTCTGCGCCTCGCCCCAGGCCTTGGCCGCGAAGCGCCCCGGGTCCGCGGCGATCGCCGCCAGCCCGCGCTCGGTCGCCAGCCGCTGGCGGGTCGCCCGGTCCTCGCCGAGGGCGTAGAGCTGCGCCTTCACCGCCTCGCGGCCGGCGGGGTCGTTGTCGAGCCACAGGTTCTCGGCCCCGGTCGTGTCCACCACGATCAGCGCGCCGTAGGCGATGTAGTTGCGGGCCGTCCAGGGCGCGACCACCAGACCGAATCCGAGCGGCAGCAGGCACAGCGCGAGCAGCCGGCGGCGCAGCTCCTGCCGCTGGTGGAGCGCGGCGGCGAGCCAGAGCACGCTGAGCGGCAGCAGCGGCAGCGCCACCGAGCGCACGAGCGCCAGGCAGCCGAGCGTGAGCCCGGCCAGCCCGGCCCACGCCGCCCACCCCCGCACCGGCGCCCGCTCGGCGGCGCCGATCCGCAGCAGCATCCAGAGGAACAGCGTCAGCCCGAACAGGAACAGCGTCTCGGTCAGCAGCTCGGTGGCGTTGGCCGCCAGCGTGTAGCTGAGCGCCGCCAGAAGCCCCGCGGCGAACGCGGCCCGCCGCTCGCGGAACAGCTGGCGGGCGAGCGCGTAGAGCGGCACCACCGTCAGCGCGCTGATGACCGCCTGGACGAGCCGCAGCCGCTGGACGAGCGAGTCGAAGAGGTAGATGCAGGCCGCGAGAAAGCCGGTGTAGAGCGGCGGGCGCATCAGACGAAGCTCGACATAACGGTGCTCGCGCAGCAGCGTCAGCGCCTGGTCGAGATACTCGCGCTCGTCGCCGCCCAGGGGGTACAGCTCGTGCCAGCGCCAGACCAGCAGGCGCAGGGTGAGGGCGAGGGCGAACAGGGCGATCGGCGCCAGGTAGCCGGCAACGGCCCGGCTCGGCGCCCGGCCTGCTGCCGCCGGCCATGTACCTTGCTCCTTCACGGCCGCAGCTCCACCCAGTCCAGGCGCACCCCCAGGCGCTGCACCTGGCCGAGCGACTCCTCGCTCTGCTGGCGGAGGTAGCGCTCCGGGCCGGGGACGAACGTGCGCGCCCGCAGGGTGATGACCACATCCGCTCCCTCAGCGACGGCGGGGATCTGCACGCTGAACGTGCGCGGGCCGCCGGCGTCGGGGGCGAACTCGCCGACGACGCGGCCGCCGGCGAGCACCTGCACCGGAGGCGGCGGGCCCATGTCGATCGGCCAGCCGCGCCCGTCGGCGTGCAGCAGGAGCTCCTGTGCGCCGCCCGTGCCCGCGGCCGGGAAGCGCAGCCGCGCGCCGTCGGTGCACCAGCGCCAGGTCGTGCGCTCGACCGGGTCGCCCTCGCCGAGATAGCAGCCGGCGATATAGCCGAGGTCCAGGTTGCCGCCCAGGTCGATCCGCCGCGTCGGGGCCGGGCGCAGCCACTCCCACGCCCAGTCCACCGGGTTGGCGTCGTCCACATAGCGCTGGGTGAAGGTCGCCCGCGCCGCCGCCTCATCCCCCAGGCTGCGCAGCGCGTCGCCGCGCAGCACCGCGCCGCGCGCGTCCCTGGCGCGATCCACCGTCTCAGCCGGCAGCAGCCGCAGCACATCGGCGTAGCGCCCGGCGCGCGCGGCGATCAGCGCCTCTCCAAGCCGCGCCACCTCGGCGCTCACCTGCCCCGAGCGCAGCGCCGCCGCAGCCCCGGCGAAGTCATCCTCGCGCAGCGCCGCAGCGAAGCGCCGGTCGCCCTCGGCGCGCGGGCGGGCCGCGATCGCCAGCCGCGTGATCTCCAGGCTCGACGGGTACGGCCCGAGGTACGAGGCCCAGCGGGCAGGCTCATCCGGCGCGCGCGGCTCGAGGTAGGCGTACGGCGTCGCCGCCACCAGCCAGAGCAGCCCGGCCAGCGCGCCGGTCGCCCACATCCACCCCGCGCCCGCCGGTCCATGCAGCCGGGCGGGCGGGCGCGACGGCTGCGCCGCGGAGGCGCGCCTTCGGGCGAGGAGCTGGAGCCCCGCCGCGAGCGCGTAGGCGGCGAAGATCAGCGCGAACGGCATGAGCGGCAGGCGGAAGCGGTTGATCGCGAACAGCAGCGGCGCCGTCGCCAGGTTGTAGAGCCACCACAGCCCGACCAGCGATGCCAGCGACCAGGAGCCGAGCGCCGCTGGAGACGCCCGCCGCCCACCGGCGTCTCTCCGGGCGTGCGCCCAGCCGAGCACCGCGAGCGGCAGCACCAGCACGTACAGCGTGTCCTCCAGCACAAACAGCCCGAGCACATACCACACCGGCAGGCGCCCGCTGCTGAAGCCGCTCGTGAAGCGCTCGGCGCCGGTGTAGTTGATCTGGAACAGGTCGATCAGCTCGGCGAGCGACTTCTGGACGAACGCCGCCGGCCTGGCTGCGATCAGGCAGACGGCCTCGCTCATCATCGCCGCCTGGCGCGCCGCCTGAGTCGGGAGCGGGCCGGGGTGAGGGACGCATGGCTCGCTGTAGCCGGCCTCCGATACCGGCTGGCCCAGCAGGCCGAGCACGAAGTTGCGCACCTGCGCGTCCTCGCGGCGCCCCTCGTAGGCCGTGCGGGCGCCCAGCAGCAGGTTAAAGGCGCCGCTGGTGTCCACCGCCACCAGCCCGCCGTACTGCCGGCTGTTGTAGATCGTCCAGGGGCCGATGGTGACCGCAGCGGCCACGGCGAACACCAGCGCGCCCTTCCAGCCGGCCCTGATCCTGGCCGGTAGCCCGCCGGTGCGATCGGCCGGCCGCAGCAGCAGCCAGAGGGCCACAATCGGCACGAACCCGAGCGCCAGGCTGCGGGTGAGCGTCGCGAGCCCGAGCAGCACGCCGGCCGCGGCCAGCGGCCAGAAGCGCCGCAGCGCGCCGGCTGCTGTGTGCGCGGCTCCGGGGCGCCCGTCGAGCCGGGTCAGCGCCCAGAATGCCGCCAGCAGCAGCGTGATGAACAGGGTCTCCGAGAGCAGCACCTGTGCGTAGACCGCGAAGGGGAAGAAGATCGCCGTGAGCAGCGCCGCGATGCCGGGGACGGCGTCAAGCGGCCCGGCGGCCGCCGGCTCCTGCTCGCCCGACGCGCCCCGCGCGCTGCGGGTGAGCTGGCGGGCGAGCGCGTAGACCAGGGCGACATTCAGCAGGCTCAGCAGGGACTGCGTCACGAAGATCGGCGCGAGCTGATCGCCGAAGAGCCGGAGGTGCGCCGCGACGAACAGCGGGTAGAGCGGCGCGCGTGTCCAGAGGTAGCCGTGGTACCAGGCGAAGCTGCGCCCCTGCGCGAGCCACGACGCCGCCGAGAGGTACTCGCCCTCGTCCGAGATCAGGCCGAGGCGCGGGAGGTTCCCCCACAGCAGCGCCCGCAGCAGAGCGCCCACGATCAGCGCGACGACCAGAGGATGCAGCAGCGCGGCTGCGCCGGGCCACACCGCGGCCGCGCGGCGGAGATGCTTGCCGGAGATTCTCAAGAACGGCCCGCTTTCGCGACACCGACAGCCTGTGACATGCCGCGGATTATATCACGCCGCGGCCACGTCCTCCGGCGCGCTGGTGGGCAGGAGCACGGTCACCGCCGTCCCGCGGCCCGGCTCGCTCTCGATCTTCACCGCCCCGCTGTGGGCCTGCACGATCCCCAGCACCGCCGGCAGCCCCATGCCGCGCCCGACGAACTTGGTCGTGTAGAACGGCTCGAAGATCTTGTCGCGCATCTCCGCATCCATCCCCGGCCCGGTGTCGGCCACCTCGAGCGCGGCGTAGTCGCCCTCCGGCAGGTCCGGCGCCAGGAACGTCCCCGCCAGCAGCTCGCGGTCCGCGTGGCAGATCGACGTCGTGATGGTGATGGCGCCATCCTTGTCGCCGATCGCCTCGACGGCGTTGGAGACCAGGTCGCCGATCAGCTGGTGAAGCTGTGCCGCGTCGCCCTTGATCGGCGGCAGCTCGTAGCAGAGGCGGTAATTGAGAGCCACCCACGTGGGCATCCGGGACTGCAGCTCGGGGCGCATCTCGTCCAGCAGCACGTTCAGGTTGAGCGCGTCGGTCACCAGCGGGCGCCGGCCGGCGAACACCATCATCTGGCGCGTCAGCTCGCCGGCGCGGCGCACGGAGTTGACGATCATCTCGATCGACGAGTACGCCGGGTGCGTCGGGGGGAGGTCCAGCAGCGCCAGCTCGGCGTTGCCGAGAATAATGCCGAGCATGTTGTTGAAGTCGTGCGCGACCCCGCCGGCCAGCACGCTGAGGCTCTCCAACTTCTGGCGGTTGCGCACCTCGGCGTCCAGGAGCCGCCGCTGCTCCTCGGCGCGGCGCTGCTCGGTCACATCGCGCGTCAGGAGCAGCAGGGTCTCCACGGCCCCGTCGGGAGCGAACTCCGGCAGGATGCGCGACTCGTACCAGCGCGGCCCGTCGGGCGTCGTCCACTCGGACTCGACCGTCCGCGGCTGGCCGCTGGCGATAACCTCGCGGCACGCCCGCTCGATCAGCGCGACGTTCTCCTCCGGCAGCCCCAGCTCGCGGTTGGTCTTGCCGATGAACGCGCTCTGCGGCATCCCCAGCGTGCGCTCGACCGCCGGGCTGATGAACAGGTGGCGCAGCTCGCGGTCGACGCGGTTGATGATGTCCGGGCTGTTCGAGACGATCGCGTTCAGCTCGCGCTCGCGGCGCTGCAGCGCCTCCTCGGCGCGCGCCCGCTCGGTGACATCGATCCCCACGGCCCAGTGCGCCAGCCCCTGTATCGGGACCCGCTGCGCGACACACGACCAGGCGATCGTCCGCTCGCTCCCGTCCTTGCAGGTCACGTTCCAGTGGAGGTCCCGGAAGGGGGCGCCTCGCTTCCACTCGCGGAGCATCCGCTCGCGGTAGCTGGCGTCGGGGTAGAGCAGCGCCAGCGCGTCGGGGTTGCCGACGATCTCATCGGCCCGGTAGCCGGTGACGCGCTCGCACTCGCGGTTCCACAGCACCACCCGCCCCTCGGCGTCGAAGGCGTCGACCATCACCGGCATGTGCTCGATGAGCGCCTGAAGCTGAGCGCGGCTGGCGTGCAGCGCGCGGTTGGTGTCCTGCAGGCGTCTGAAGGTCGTGTGCAGCCAGACGCTCAGCTGCCACAGGATCAGCGCCACCAGCGTGACTGACACGCCGACCCCGCCGACCCGCAGCGCCGCCGTGTGCAGCGGCGAGACCGTGAGCGGCGGAGCGATGAGCTCGGTGACCAGCGCCGCGCCCACGGCCGTCACGCAGCTCCCGGCGATCAGGTGCAGGAGCGCCTTGCCCTCCGGCTGGTCGCTTCTCGCACGCTGATGCGTCCGCCAGAGCAGCACCCCCACGCCGGCGGACGCCACCGCGCTCGCCAGCGAGACGAAGCCGCCGGCTACGACGTATGTGATCGCGTTCAGCGCTGCCAGCGCAAGCGTGATCGCGAGCATCCAGCCGATGAAGCGCCGCAGCAGGGCAGGGGGAGGATTGCTCAGGTCTGGCCCCGGTATCTCAGTCACCATGCCCATCTTCCCTCGCTCCCGCTGGACGTCGAAACCTTCGCTTGGGTACCGGCCGCATTGTAACATCTCTTCAGTACGGGGGCAGTACGAGATGAGGTTGGGTATGCGGCGCAGCGCCGGCGCGCCAGCCGGCCGGATTTCGCAAGATGAAACGTCCCGCAGGCTGGCACAACCGCGTCGTTCGGGTGTATAATAGGGGCGTGCGGTGGCCGCGTCCCGGCACCGCCTGGAGAGTATGAAGGAGGCGAAGCCGCTTCATACTTCTCCTCCCGCCGCGGCGGAACATGGGAGCGCGATCGGCTGCGCCGCCTGTGCTCCCGGTGTTACAAGAGCCCAATCGGGGGTGCGAAGAGTTTGCATTTTCCGATGAGGCATGGTATAGTGTGCGCGGTGCGAATAATGACTCTGTAGCTCAGTGGATTAGAGCGCTTCCCTGCGGAGGAAGAGGTCGGGCGTTCGAGTCGCCCCAGAGTCGCCACAAGTGAGAAGGGCGGCGCCACTGGCGGCCGCCCTTCTGATGACAACTGAAGAGGGGGAGGTGACGGAGTGGTTGAACGTGCTCGTCTCGAAAACGAGTTGGGCCTGAAAACCCACGTGGGTTCGAATCCCACCCTCCCCGCCACCACAGAGCGCCGGCTGATGCCGGCGCTCGTCTGTTTGGCAAGAAGGGCGGCCCTGTGCCCGGCTACTCGCCCTGCGCGTACCCGAGCGCAACCCGGATACGGTGCAGCGCCGCGCCGGTGAACGGGTCGCGGTGCACCAGCGGGTCCCAGGACTCCGGCGCGCGCAGGTCGAACCAGCCGACGGCCGTGATGGCGTAGGAGGCCGCGGCCTCCGGCTCCGGCTCGTGCCCCGGCCGCGCCTCGCCGCCCTGCGGCCGGCAGAGGTAGGTCTTCAGGCGCCGGTAGATCCCGCCCGGGAAGCCCGGCTCCTCGAGCAGCAGGCGCTCGACGGTGACCTCGAGGTGCGTCTCCTCGCGCATCTCGCGGCGCACGCACTCCTCCTCGGTCTCATGCGGCTCGCGGCCGCCGCCGGGGATCACCCAGTAGCCCTGGTCGTCGTCGTGCGGCTGGTGCTTGATCAGCAGGATCGAGTCGCCGAGAAGGATGGCGCCCTGGTAGCGTGTGTCGCGGAGCGTCATGGGGTGTTGGGCTCTCAGCTATCAGGTCTGACGTCAGCGGGCCGACACCGGGGTCGCCGAGGGCGCGCCGCGCTCGCCCGGCTGCGGCAGCAGCAGCAGCCCGGCCCCCACCAGCGCCGTGAGCCCGGCCGCCAGCCAGAAGATGAAGTCCCGGCTCACGTGGCTGGTGAGCGGCGGGTGGAAGCCCAACCCGTAGTCCACGAACACCGAGAGCGCGAACCAGACGATCACCCACATGCGCTTCGAGAGCGACAGCCGGCCGATGTGCGGCACGAACAGCAGCCCCTCGCACAGCAGCCCGATGTGAGTCACGAACAGCAGCGCCTCCACCGGCAGGATGATGCCCGAGCCGGTCCACTGCCGCAGCCAGAAGGCGATCGTCCAGAGCCCGTACTTCACGCAGAAGAACGCCGTCAGCGCGTAGAACCAGCGCCACTCCTTCCCGGCGCGCAGGCCGAACAGCGCGATCGTCCCGAGCAGCGCCGCCAGCGGGCAGTCGGGGATGAAGGGCAGCGCCCAGATCGGCGAGCTCAGGATCATCGGGCCGTACCACACCGCGCCGCCGATCACGGTGCCCAGCAGGTTGGCGATCACCGCCGCCCAGAAGAGCAGCGGGTTACGCAGGATCGTGTTCAGAGTCCAGCGGAGGAGCTGTTCCATACCGTATCTTTCCTGACTCGGTGACAGGGTGACTCAGTGACAGGGTGACCGGGTGACCAGGGGAGCAAGAAGGTTGTGGCGTGGTACGGGTCTCTGGCTGCAAAGGGTCACCCCGTCACCCCATCACCCCGTCACCGAGTCACCTGGTCACCACTGGCCCCTGGCCGGATCAGCCGGATCGGCACGCCGCCGACGAACGCGCCGGGCGGCACATCGCGGTTCACCAGGCTCATCGCCGACACCGTCGCCCCGTCGCCGATCACCACGCCGGGCAGGATGGTGCAGTTCGCGCCGATCGTCACGTCCCGCCCGATGTGCACCGGGCCGCGGCGCCACTCGTAGCGGGTGAACTCGTGGCATAGCACCGTCGAGTTGTAGCCGATGATGCAGTCCTCGCCCAGGGTCACATCCTGCGGGAAGAAGATGTCGAACATCACCATCAGGCCGACCGAGGCGTGGCGCCCGACGCGCATGCCGAGCGCGCGGTAGATGCGGTTCTTCAGCGCCATGAACGGCACGTAGCGCGCCAGCTGGATGAGCGCCGCGTTGCGCGCCACGCGCGCGTATCCCCCGGTGAGGCGCGGGAAGTACCACAGGGCGTTGTGCGGCCCCGGCGACGGCGCGATCTGCAGGCGCGCCCTGCGCGCCGCGCTCGTGCCCAGGCCGTCGGCTGTGCCCGAGGCCACGGGCGACTGCGCCGCTCCGGCGTTCTCCACAGCGCCAGTATCCATCCTCACCCGGTCTTACCGCTCCTCCACCGTCACCGCGAGCATCTGGTCGCCCTGGCGAATGGCGTTGACGACGTCCATCCCCTCGACGACCTTGCCGAACACGGTGTGCTTGCCGTCCAGGTGCGGCTGGGGCGAGTGGGTGATGAAGAACTGGCTGCCGTTCGTGTTCGGGCCGGCGTTGGCCATCGAGATCACGCCGGTCTCGTGCTTGAGCGGGTTCTGCTTCGGGTCCACCTCGTCCTGGAACCGGTAGCCCGGCCCGCCCCGGCCGGTGCCGGTCGGGTCGCCGCCCTGGATGACGAAGTTCGGAATGACGCGGTGGAAGCTCACGCCGTCGTAGAAGCCCTCGCGGGCGAGGAAGACGAAGTTATTGACCGTGACGGGCGCGTAGTTCGGGTAGAGGTCCAGGACGATCTCGCCCTTGGTGGTCTGCATGGTCACGCGGTAGGTCTTGGACGTGTCGATCGTCATCTCCGGCGCCTGGCGCCACTGCTTGGCTGGCACAGCCCTTCCTTTCTGCTCGCAGGAGGTGCGGGGGCTGTAGAGGTGGCCCGCCCCGATCCCCCTGCCGCGTAGTCGCCTGTCATGATCCGTGTGGCGCGGCGGCCGCACCCCCGCACTGCCTGGAAGCGTTCGTAGAGGCGTGACCCCACATCTTCCCGGCAGGAGGGCGGCTGGCAACGACCGCGCAGCTCCCGTGAATTATACCATCGCTGGCCGGGGGCGCGCTGCGCTGCGGACGCGCCTTCGTGGTAAGATAGCGCCGCTGCCGCAGCGTGTGCGGCGGACCTTCCACCGTAAGGAGCTTCACACCATGACATCCCCGGTTCGCTTCGGCGTCATCGGCGCAGGCTCGATTGCCACCCGCGGCCACATCCCCTCGCTGCAGCGGATCCCCGGCGTCCAAGTGATCGCGATCTGCGATGCGAATTTGGAGCGGGCGCAGCAGGTGGCCGCTCAGTTCAACATTCCCTATGCGTTCAGCGATTTCCGCGAGGTCACCAGCCACCCGGAGGTGGACGCGATCACCGTCGGTGTGCCGAACGCGTTCCACGCCCCGGTGTCGCTGGCGGCGCTCGAGTCCGGCAAGCACGTGCTCTGCGAGAAGCCGCTGGCGACCAGCGTCGCCGATGGTGAGGCGATGGTCGCCGCGGCGCAGCGGGCCGGCCGCGTCCTGGCGGTGAACATGAGCACCCGCCCCGAGCCGGCGATCGTCGCCGTCCGCGAGGCCGTGCAGGCCGGCCGCCTGGGCAAGGTGACCTACGCCTACGGGCGCATGTTCCGCCGCAGCGGCATCCCCGGCTTCGGCAGCTGGTTCACGCGCAAGGAGCTGGCCGGCGGCGGCGCGACGATGGACATCGGCGTGCACGTGCTCGACGCGCTGCTCTGGGTCCTGGGCTTCCCGCGGGTGACGGCCGTGCGCGGCGAGATCCAGGCGGTGCACGGCCCGCACGAGCGCGGCCTTGGCTCGTGGGGCGCGGATCGCGTGCCCGGCGGCACGTTCGACGTGGACGACCTGTCGGCGATTCACCTGCGGCTGGCGGACGGCGGCCTGATCACCGTCGAGGTCAGCTGGGCGATCCACGGCCGCAACGAGCAGCGCATGCAGCTCGCGGGCGACCTGGGCGGCGCGGATATCTTCCCCGACCTGTACGGCGAGTCGACTCCGCTGCGCTTCTACTGGAACGAGGGGGATAAGCCGGTGGAGGTCATCCCGACGCTGCCCGAGACCCAGTGGGGCTGGGCGCTCGGCTTCTCGCGCTTCGTCGATGCGGTGCGTGGCCACGGCGAGCCGCTGGCCACCGGCCAGGAGGGGCTGCAGGTGCTGCGGCTGCTGGACGCGGCCTACCGGTCGGCCGAGGCCGGGCGCGAGATCTCGCTGGTCTGACGCGCTGACGAGATGCGGGGTGGCTCAGCCACCCCGCGATCTTTTTCCGTGTAAGCCGTATGTGCTACTGGAGAGGCCCGGTCAGGAGCGCCTCGAGCTCCTCGCCGGGCTGGTACGTGCGCTCGCCGGGCGGCACCAGCAGCAGCGCGTTCGCGCCGCGCAGCGAGAGCAGCCGGCTCGAGCCCTGCGCGCCGGTCGTGCGCGCCACCAGCCGGCCGCCGTCGAGGCTCACGATGGCGCGCTGGTACTCCGGCCGGTCCGGCGAGGGCCGGATCGGGTCGAGCAGCGCCACCTGCGCCTTCGGGCGCTCCGGCCGCGCGTCTCCCTGGAGCCGCCGCAGCGCCGGGCGCACGAACACCTCGAAGGAGACCAGCGAGGAGACCGGGTAGCCGGGGAGGCCGAAGACCATGCGCCCGCCGACCGTCGCGAAGGTCGTCGGCTTGCCGGGCTTGAAGGCGATCCGCCCGAAGTGGACCGTCCCGAGCTCGGCCAGCAGCGGCTTGATCAGGTCGCGGGTGCCCATCGAGACGCCGCCGCTGGTGATCAGCACGTCGGCCTGCTCGAGGCCGCGCAGGATCGCCTGCCGCTGCAGCGCCTCGTCGTCGCGGGCGATCCCGAGCGAGATCGTCTCGCAGCCGGCCTCGCGCGCCGCCGCCAGCAGCGCGTAGCGGTTGCTGTCGCGCACGCCGCCGGGGATCGGCTCGGCGTCGGGGTCGAACACCTCGTCGCCGGTCGCCAGCACCGCCACCACCGGCCGGCGGTAGACCTTCACCCGCGTGCGGCCCACGGTCGCCAGCAGGCCGATCTCCGGCGCGCCGAGCGTGGCGCCGCGCTCCAGCACGAGCTGGCCGGCGGCGATGTCCTGCCCGACCGCGTGGACCGCGTCGCCGGCCGAGAGCGCGCGCGCGATCTGCAGCGTGCCGTCGCGCTCCTCGGTCTGCTCGACCATGATCACGGCGTCGGCGCCCGGCGGCAGCGGGGCGCCGGTCATGATCCGCACCGCTGTGCCGGGCTCGACCACCAGCCCCGCGTCGCCCCCGGCCGTGATCTCACCCAGCACGCGCCGCGGGGCCAGGCCATCTTCGGCGCGCACGGCGTACCCGTCGACCGCCGACTTCGGCACGTCGGGGAGCGGCGCCGCGGCGTACACATCCTCGGCCAGCACCCGTCCGGCCGGAGAGGGCGCCCCCGGCGTGCGCTCGGCCAGGATGTCGATCTCCTCCACCCCGAGCGGCGCGGCGTGGGCCTCGATCGTGCGCAGGGCCTCCGCGATCGAGACCATCGGGTAAGGAGACTCGCGTCGCATCTCGCGCATCACAGGCTACCAGGCGCCGAGCGCCGGCGACTCCACCTGCTCAGTCTCTGCCTGGCTCTTCTTCTGGGCGTGCTCCTGCTCGGCCAGGAACCAGGTGGCCTCCATAGCCGCCTTGCAGCCGTCCGCGGCGGCCGTGACCGCCTGGCGGTACACGTGGTCCACCACGTCGCCGGCCGCGAACACGCCCGGCACGTTGGTGCGGGTGCGGCTGTCGGCGAGCAGGTAGCCGTTCTCATCCATGTCTAGCTGCCCCTTGAACAGCCAGGTGTTCGGTATGTGGCCGATGTAGGGGAACACGCCGTCCGCCTCGAGCGTGGACACCTCGCCGGTCTTCAGGTTGCGCACGCGCACGCCGGTGACCTTGTCGTCGCCCAGGATCTCCTCGACGACCGAGTCCCACACGAAGCGGATCTTCTCGTTGGCGAACGCGCGCTCCTGCAGGACCGGGTCGGCGCGCAGCGTGTCGCGCCGGTGGATGATCGTCAGCTCAGAGACGTAGCGCGTCAGGAAGAGGCCCTCGTCCAGCGCGCTGTTGCCGCCGCCGACCACGACCACCTTCTTGCCGCGGAAGAAGAAGCCGTCGCAGGTGGCACAGTAGGAGACCCCGCGGTTGGCCAGCTTCTCCTCGCCGGGCACGCCCAGCTTGCGCGGCGACGCCCCGGTGGCGATGATCAGCGAGTCGGCCGTCACCGTCTCACCGCCGTCCGTCGTCAGCCGGAACGGCCGGACGGAGAGATCGACCTTCTCGATCAGCGCGTCGAGGAACTGGGCTCCGAAGCGCGCCGCCTGCTTCTCCATGTTGTCGGCCAGATCGAAGCCGCCGATCGACTCGACGAAGCCGGGGTAGTTCTCGACCTCGTTGGTGGTGGCGATCAGCCCGCCGGGCTGGAGGCCGCGTATCACCAGCGGCTCCAGGTTGGCGCGGCCGGCGTACAGCGCCGCGGTCAGGCCCGCAGGGCCAGAGCCGATGATAACAACCTTGCTGTGCATTCTCGATTGCTCCTCTTCAGTGGAGGGCGGAAACGCCGGCGAAACACAAGGCTCCGGTGGGCCGGTCGAGCCCGCCGTGTTCCCGTCCACCTGTATGATAACACACCTTGCCCTCCAATTTCTGTAATCCAGATTACCCCCCCTGGGTATGGCGCTCCCTTACCGATGGCGCATGTTCGAGCAGGGCGTCATGGGCCTCGTGAACCGTGCGGACAAACTCCTCAGCGCGCTGCCGTTCGGTCAGCCGCCGCACTAGCCGCAGTGTCGGGCTGAGAAGTGGACCAACGACGGCTGCCGGAAATCGGCGCGGCGCTCTACAATCATCTTCAGCGGTTCCGCCTCAGGAGCCAGCAGCCCAGATGCTCTCCTGAACACACTCCAAGGATCGTGCCATGTTCGCACGTACGCCACGCCTGCTGCTCGCCGCCGTCCTCATCGTCCCTCTGCTCAGGCTACCGTTCCTGACAGCGGACTCCGAGCCCGCCGCCGTCCTGATCAACGAGTTCATGCCATACCCCGCCGTGGGCGCGGAGTGGGTCGAGCTCTACAACCCAGGCCCGGACGAGCTCAGCCTCCAGGGCTGGATGATCGACGACGACACGATCGGCGGGGTGCACACGACGATCGACGCCACGATCCCGGCCGGCGGGCTGCTGGTGGTGTTCCTGAGCTCCAACATCCTCAACAACAGCGGCTCGGACGCCGTTCAGCTGCTAGATTCGGCGGGCGCGGTGGTCGACAGTTACGAGTATAGCGGGGCGACCGTAGGCCAGAGCTTCGCCCGCGTGCCCGACGGCGGGGCGGACTGGCAGCGCCAGGAGCCGACTCCCGGCGAGTGGAACCTGCCGCCTGGCCCGATGACGCCCTCGCCGAGCGCGCCACCCGACTCGAGCGACACGCCCACCGCTGCGCCGGACGAAGACGAGACGCCGGAGCCAGACGAAGCTGAGACATCCACGCCGGATGAAGACGAGACGCCGGAGCCGGATGAAGACGAGACGCCGGAGCCAGACGAAGCTGAGACATCCACGCCGGATGAAGACGAGACGCCGGAGCCGGATGAAGACGAAACGTCGATGCCGGATGAGGTCGAGACACCGGCGCCGGACGAAGCTGAGACGTCCACGCCGGACGAAGAAGACGAAACACCGGAGCCAGACGGAGACGAGACGCTCGCGCCAACCTCCACGTCCGCCGCCACGCCGAGCCCGACACGCACGCTGAGCCCGACACGCACGCTGAGCCCGACGCGCACGCTGAGCCCGACACGGACACCGACTTTGACACGAACGCCGACCTCGACGCGAACACCGAGCCCGACGCGCACGCCGAGCCTGACGCGGACACCGAGCCCGACCGACGACACTGTCTCCTCCGGCGAGTCGGAAGACGATGGCGATAGCGAGGAGCATGCGAGCGCCACTGCGACACGCACGCCAAGTCCGACGCGCACGCCAAGCCCAACACGCACTCCAAGTCCGACACGCACGCCGAGCCCAACGCGCACGCCAAGCCCGACACGCACGCCAGAGCCTGCTGACGAAGAAGAGCCAGAGGCGGCGATGGACGAGAGTCCGACGCGGACACCGAGCCCAACACGCACGCTAAGCCCGACGCGAACGCCAAGCCCGACACGCACGTTGAGCCCGACACGCACCCTGAGTCCGACGCGCACGCCCACTCCGGCGAGCGGCGCGCTTGCCAGCTCGCCTGTCTCGCCATCTGTGACGCTCGACGCCACACAGCAGGCAGCGCGCGAGGCGCAGGGAGATCGGCAGCCGCCTGAGTATCTGATGGCTGGGACGGCGGGCAGCACGCCATATGCCCACGCCACGCCCGCCGAGCCCTACGAAGGGGTGCCTGGCGCAACTGCGACCCCTGAGCCGTTCGGCGAGGAGCCGGCTGCGAGCAGTGCGACGCGTGCACCGGAGGAGCCCAGCGGCGCATACCCATCAGATCGGGGATGGGAGCGGCTCCCAGAGGCCCTCGCCGGCGGGGTGCTGCTCGTCGCGGGGATCGCCGCAGTGATCTACGAGCGCCGGCGCGCCGCCTCGGGCATGTAGGGCGCGAGGGGCCGCGGAGAGATATGGAGGGCCGCAGGCTCGCCAGGGCTTCTTTCTTCCGCCCACAGGGAGGTGTGGGGGGCCACAAGGCCCTCCACAGATGTTTTTCCGCCGTTCTGCGGCAGAAACGAAGGATTCAGAGAGAAGCTTCGCCTCGTTGCTCGGGTTGGGTGGCACAGGACGTGCGGGGCTAGCTACGAGCGCCCGACGCATCGTAAGGCACAGATCCGGTTCGTGGTAGAATAGGGGTGTTCGCAGTGCGCTATCAACGTCGATACCGAGCGCCGCACACCGGCGAGCTTATGTGTAGTGACCCTTGAGGAGGGAGCAGCATGGGTAAGATCGCAATCCACGGCTTCGGCCGCATCGGCCGATCGGCTTTGAAGGCCGCGTTAAAGAACAATCTGTGGACCCCCGTCTCGATCTCCGACATCCGCGATGTCCCGACCTTCGCAGCGCTGTTCGCGGTGGACTCGAACTACGGTCGGTGGCATGAGGAGGTCCAAGGGCTGGACAACAAGTTTATCATCGGCGGGCGCGAGATCCCCTACTTCAACTCGATGAACGAGCTGCCCGACTGGAAGGCGCTCGGCGTGGACCTGGTGGTGGACTGCACCGGCCGGGCGACCACCCGCGCCGGCGCGCAGGCCCACCTGGACCGCGGCGCCAAGCGCGTGCTGGTGAGCGCGCCGAGCAAGACCCTGCAGGACTGCGACGCCGTGCTACTGCCCGGGATCAACCTGGATTCCTTCGACCCCGACCGGCACAAGATCATCAGCATGGCCAGCTGCACCACCAACGCGCTGGCGCCGGTGGTGAAGGTCGTGCTGGAGAACTTCGGCATCAAGCACGGCCTGTTCTCCACCGTCCACGCCTACACCAACACCCAGAGCCTCACCGACCAGCCGATGAAGGACCGGCGCGACTCGTGGGCCGCGACTGAGAACATCATCCCGTCGTCCTCGGGCGCGGCGCGCGCGCTCCAGTTCATCTGGAAGGACCTGAAGATCACCGGCAAGGCCTACCGGGTGCCGGTGCGCACCGGCTCGATCGCCGAGCTGAACCTGGTGACCGAGCGGGCGACGAGCGTCGAGGAGGTGAACAACGCCTTCCGGCGCGCGGCCGCCGAGGGGCCGCTGAAGGGCGTGATGGCCGTCCTCGAGGAGGAGTGGGCCTCGGCGCGCATCGTCGGTGACCCGCACTCGTCGATCATCGACCTGCCGATCACGCAGGTGATGGAGGGCACGTTCGTCTCGGTGGCGGCCTGGTACGACAACGAGATGGGCTACGCGACGCGCCTGGCCGAGACGGCTGCCAAGCTGGCGGTGTAGCGTACGGCGTAGCGTCTCGCACGCTCGAACGCTTCAACGAGCGACTGCTTCACCCGCGGGCCGACGATCAGCTTTCTGGTCGTCGGCCCTTCGTTGTGCTGCTGGAGAGGTGCTGATGCGCCTGCCGACCCGGCTCGGACTCGCGGCGCTGTGGCTGGCTGTGGCCGCCGGCTACGTCCAGGATCTGCTGGCGGCGCTGCGCGCGCCCGCGCTCCACCCGTCGCCCGCGCTGCCGGACGACGGCCCGCTGGTGTCGGTGGTGATCCCCGCGCGCAACGAGGCGGCGCGGATCGCGGGCTGCCTGGCCGGGCTGGCCGGCCAGCGCTACCGCCAGTTCGAGGTGATCGTCGTGGACGACGCCTCGGAGGATGGGACGGCCGCTGTGGCGCGGAGCTACGCCCACCGGCTGCCGGCGCTGACGGTGATCGGCGGCGAGCCGCTCCCGGCGGGCTGGGCCGGCAAGTGCTGGGCCTGCTGGCAGGGGGCGCAGGCGGCGCGCGGCGAGCTGCTTCTGTTTCTCGATGCGGACGTGCTGCCGCAGCCGGAGCTGCTGGCTGCGCTGGTCGGGCGGATGGCCGAGGAGGAGCTCGACCTGCTCACGCTCGTGCCGCTGATCCGGCTCGAGTCGCTGGCGGAGAAGGCGGTGCTCCCGGCGTTCGCCAGCCTGCTCGCCGCCGTCCACCCCCTCGAGCGGGTGAACGACCCGCGCTCGCCGGCGGCCTTTGCGATCGGCCAGTGCCTGATGCTGCGCCGCGCGGCCTACGATGCGCTCGGCGGGCACCGCGCGGTGCGCGGGAGCGTGCTGGAGGACGTGGACCTGGCGCGGCTCGTCAAGTCGCGCGGGCGGCGTCTCGAGGCGCTCGTGGCCCCGGACCTGATCGCGGTGCGCATGTACTCCGGCTGGCCCTCGCTCGCGGAGGGGCTGAAGAAAAACGCCGTGGCCGGGTTTCGCAGCGGCGGCTGGCGCGCAGCGTGGGCTGGGCTTCGCCAGCTGGCGCTGGTGGTGGCGCCGCTGGACCTTCTTGCCGCCGCGGTGTGGCTGGCGCGGGCGAGGCCGGCGAGCGCTGCGGGCCGCACGCTGGCGCTCGCGGCGGGCGGGCTGGCGCTGCTCGGCGCCGTGTGCTGGGGCTGGATGGTCCGCCGGCGCCACCGGATCAGCCCGGCTTGGGGCCTGCTCTTCCCGCTTGGGACGGCGCTGTACTACGGGCTGGCGACGGACGCGCTGCTGCGCCTGGCGACCGGCCGGGGCGTGACCTGGAAGGGGCGGGTGTTCACACGGTGAAGCACTGAGCGCTGCACGTGGCGCCTCGGGACGCGGTGCAGCGCTCAGCGCGTGGGTGTTCGATGGGCTACGGCTGCCCGTTGAAGGTGAAGTAGATATCCGCCCGGACGCCGCTGATCGTGCCGCGGTAGTGGTAGCCGTACACACCGGCCGCGTTCTGCGGACCGAACTGCACCACCAGCGCCGGGTCGCGCCCGATGCGGCCGTTGCGGTCCGCCTGGGCCTGCGCGTTCATAACGTACAGGCCGTCCGGCGACGTGATCCAGAACTCGAGCGGCTCGTTGGGGCGGAAGCCCTGCGCCTGGATGCGGAAGTTAGTGCGCTGGTTGCCCTCGGCCGGCGTCACCGAGCCGTTGCGGTTGGCGGGCCGCGGCGTGCCGGGCGGCGCGATGTAGTCGCGCGTGACCTTGAAGCGCCCGACGACCGCGCGGCCGGTTGAGGCGCCCTGGGCGGTGATCGCCCAGTCGCCCTCGACCTGCGCTGGGCGGAAGACCACCCGCACGCTGGTGCCCGAGCGCTGGATCTGCCCGGCCGGGATCGTGTCCACCTGGCCGTTGGGGCGTGTGAGCCAGACGCCGACGCGCTCGTTCGGATCGAAGCCGTTGCCGGTGAAGGTGAAGGAGTAGCCGGGGGCGGCGGCGAGCGGCACGACGTTCGCGTCGCCGATGTGGCGCAGCACGTCGTGGATCATGATCGTCATCTTATTCGGGTCGCCCGGCCCGCCGCTGGGCACCGGGGCCGGCTGGCCGCTCGGCTGGCCCGGGGTCCCGCCCGCCACGACCTGGAACTGCCCGATCGCCTGGCGCCCGCTGCTGCGCCCCTGGGCGGTGATGAACCAGGTGCCGGTGCGGAAGGAGCCGTCCACCGTCACGCGCACGTTGGCGCTGCTGATCGAGCCGGACGCGTCAGCCTCGGGGTTGGCGTCGATCCCGCGCACGCTCTGGTCCGGCGCGGTGAGCCACAGGCTGACCCGCTCGCCGCGGGCGAAGCCACCGCCCTGCACGACGAACGACTGGCCGATGGCGACGGTCGACGGGCTGGCGCCGACGGACACCCCCGGCTGCGGCCCCGGCGCGGGCGCCGCGACGCCGATGAAGAGCTGGGTGATGCCGCTGCGGCCGCTGGTCTGCCCCTGGGCGGTGAAGAACCAGCGCCCGTTCTCGAAGTCGCTGGTGCTGAAGCGCACGCCCGCGTAGCTGATCGAGCCGTTGACATCCGCCAGCGGCTGCTGCGGCAGCGAGATCTGCCGGCCGCTGGGCGAGCTGAGCAGGAAGCGCACGCGCTCGCCGGCGCGGAAGCCCTCGCCCTCGATGCGGTAGTCGGTGTCGGAGCCCCTGACGCGCTCGAAGATCAGCCGGACGTTGGCGGTCGCCCCTGGGCGGAAGGGCGGCGGCCGCGGCGTGCCGTCCTCGTTGAGCGGCCCGTCGGGGGCGATCCCGGGCGGCCACGGGTCGCGCAGCTGGGCCGGCGCGAGCGCCTCGCCGAGCAGGCCGAGCTCGACGCGGCTCGGGTAGAGCTTCAGCTCAAAGCGCGCGCGCTCGAAGTACTGGACCAGCAGCCACTGGCCGCCGATCTGCTCGGAGATCTCCTCGCTGATCGGGTAGCCGAAGAACTGCACGCCGCCGTTGCGCTCCCAGTACTGGCGGAACAGGCCCTTGAGGCTGTGGCCGGTCTCCGGGAAGTAGCGCGCCTGGCTGGTCGTCTGGAACGGCGGCACCTGCGGGAAGGCCCGGTCCCCCGTGGCGTCGCGGCCGAGGTGGCCGAGCTCGACGACCACCGGGTTGGTGGAGGCGAGCTCGAAGCGCGCGCGCTGGAACCACTGGACGATGCGCCCGTCGGAGCGGAAGTACTCCTCGGTGATCGGGTAGCCGAAGCGCTCCAGGCCGCCGTTGCGCTCCCAGTACTGGCGGAACGCGCCTCGCAGGTAGTGGCCGGTCTCCCCGAAGTAGCGCAGGTCGCTCTGCGCCGCCGTCGGGGCTGCCGGGAGCGCGCCGAGCGCCAGCAGCATGACGAGCAAGGCCGCGCACCAGCGCCCTACCGTTCCGCGCGCACCGCCGCTCATGGGCTCCTCCTTACAGATCGTAGCTGATCATGGTCGCATGTAACGCGTCTCTATCATACACCGGCCATGCAGATTGTCAATAGTACACGCATGAGCGTAGCGGCCACGGGCGAAGCCCATCGCCGGCGGGGCCTGCGGCCGCGCAGCTTCGGGCCGCGTGGGAAGAGCGCTTGTGCTGGGGGAGTGAGGCCCGCGCCTTCGGCCTCTCAGCCGGCCTCCAGCGCGTCGGCGATGCGCACGGCGGCGTAGGGGTCGGCGAGCAGCGCGGCGCCCACCTGGACCGCCTGCGCCCCGACTGCGAGGAACTGGCGCGCCTCGTCGGCGCTGGTGATACCGCCGCACCCGACCACGGGAATGCTCACGGCGGAGGCGACGTCGGCGACGGCCTGGAGCGCGATTGGCCGGATGGCGGGGCCGGAGAGCCGCATGGCGGTCTGCGCCCCCGCGCCGGGATCGACGGCCAGCGCTGCCGGCGGCGCGATCAGCGTGATCGCGTCGGCCCCGGCGTCGGCGACGGCGCGCGCTGTGTCGCGCAGCGCGTCGTGCGGGGCCAGCTTGACCAGGATCGGCAGCAGCGTGCGCGACCGCACGGCGGCGACTGTCTCCGCAGCCGCGGACGGCTCGTCGAAGCGCAGCTCGAGCCCGGCGACCCCGTCCACGCCCTCCAGCGCCTCGGCGACCTCGACGTAGTCGGCCTCGACGCTCAGCAGCACCGGCGTCTTCCAGCTCATCCAGGTGCTCGCGTAGCGCCGCAGCACGTCTTCCACGCCGCGGGTGCCCCACGGGCTGGCGCTGAGCAGGCCGGAGGGCGTCTCGGCTAGCCGCGCCGGGCGAAGCGCGCGCCCGTGCAGCGCGACGCTGCGGGTCACGATTGCGCCGATCCGGTCGAGCGGGACGGCACGGGCGTACTCGACACCGTAGCCGAAGCAGCCGGCCGCCGTCATCACCTGATTCCTGAGCCGGAGGCCGTATGGGCTGTTGGGGGCAAGGTCGATCGGAGGCATCGGAGTGTCTTTCCTGCAGAAGCCGCCGCTTCGATTGTACCAGGGCGCCGCGCCGAGGCGGACAGCGGAGCCTTATCGCGCCTCGCGCCCGATGGCGCGCCGCTGGTATGCGCGGTACAACCGGCCCCAGCCGGTGTGGAACACCCAGTCCTCGTACACCTGCTGCTCGGCGGTTCGCTGGCGGCCGCTTCTGCGCCACAGTCTCCAGGCGTATTGTACGAGCGCCGGGGGCCGCGCGGCGGGCGGTGGCGCGCAGCTGTGCAGCCAGCCTGCCTCGCCGGCGATCGTGACCGCGTCGAGATCGGCGCAGCCGAGGCCGCTCCGGTGGGCCAGGGCGATCGGCCCGCCGGAGCGCAGCGGATCCACGCCCGCGAGGCGCGCGGCAACGCTGGCCGCCGCCACAGGGTCCGTAGAGGCCACGAGCAGGTTTCGCACGCTGATCTGCGGGGCGGCGAACGGCGCCCTGCGGCAGAGCGTCGTCGCGTCGAGCACGGCGAGTAGCGGCGGATGGCCGTCGAGCACGAGCCGGGCGAGCTGCTCGTACTGCGAGGCGCCCGCCAGCAGGACGTGCGCCTGTGCTCCGCCGTAGCGCTCGATCCGTCCCCCGCTCGCGCGCGCGGCGGCAACCAGCGGCTCCCGCTCGTCCGCTGTGTGCAGCGCGACGACCGGCCGCCGGCAATGGCGCAGCGCCTGCAGCGTGCCCTCGAGCTGCCAGGGCTCGGCGCGCTCTCCGGGGAGCGCGAGCGGCTCAGCGGGGGGTGTGGCAGCGACGATCAGCTCCTGAGCGGGAAGCGCGAGCGGTCCGGCCAGCTCAAGCAGCCGCTGGTAGTCGGCCAGTACCGTGTCGGGTGTAGCGCGTACCAGCGCGACGTGTGGGCGTGCCATCAGATCCTGGCGATTGCTTGTGCGGCTGCGCTGGCCGAGCGGCATCCCCGACCCCGGCGATGCGCCCGCTCCGAGCGCAGCGGGCCGGAACCGATTCGTAAAAACCTGGGCAAAACGATCAACATGGCTCTTGACGTGAAACGCGTGTTCTGATATACTGGCCTGGCCTAGATAGAACAAGTGTTTCGAAAGCCACCATCAACCCCACCGGCAAGCGAGGAAGCGAGCTGCGCTGATACGAGGAGAAAGCAGTCATGGCCGTACGCAGTCAGGAGATGCGCAACCCTGTGCGCACACAGTCCAGCCCGGCGCGTCCGTTCGTCGCTGTTCCGGCGCTTAACTTCCACTCGATCGCCTACCTCATCACCGGGTTGCTGGCGCTGCTGGCGATCTACGCGATCATGGGCAACGTTGTCAGCTGGGGCCGCGAGCAGTACGACACATTGCGCTACGGCACACCGCGCACCTTCCACACCGATGCGGTGGTTGGGCACGAGGATGGCAGCGGCACACCCAGCCACTTCGTGGCCATGAACCTGAACCGGCAGGTGGTGATCTACCAGATCCCGGGCGGCGATGTCTCCAAGACGCGGGTGATCACCGGCCCATACCTGTTCGGCGCGGGCGAGGACAAGACGCCGGTGCTGCTCGAGTTCCAGGACGTCAACGGCGACCAGCTGCAGGATATGATCGTCAACATCAAGAACGAGGCGATCGTCTTCGTGAACCGCGACGGTCAGTTCCAGGCGATCACGCCGGAAGAGCGCAGCCAGCTGGTGCTGCCCGGCCAGTAGCTCTCACCTCTCTCCTCAGCTTCCTCAACGCAGCGTGCCCCTTGAGATGTGGGAGAGGGTGCCCCTCTCCCACGTCGTTTATAATGTGCAGGGCCATGCGGTGGCACACGCGCCTCAGACGCGCCCGTCTCCGCCAGGAGGAAGGCCGCTGGCTCTCCACGGCTTCGCCCTAGCGCGCCGCTGGCGCGTAACCCCGCTCCAGACAAGGCTGTGCAGATGGACGACGAGCTGCTCCAGAAGCGGCGCGCCCGGCGCTGGCGTCAGACGCCCGAGACGCGCATCGATGGGCCCGATGCCGCCGCCAAGCTGATCGACCAGCTAGGCGTCGTGACATTGTACCCGGTATCGCCCGAGCTGCCGAATCTATACCACGCCTACGTCGGCAGCCCGGATGCGAAGCCCGATTCGGCGTGGGACAGCCCGGCCGGCGAGGTGTACGGCTGGCGCTGGACGCTGGGCGGAGCTGGAGCGGCCTTCTACACGGCGATCGTCCGCGGCCGGCCCACCTGGGTGAGCTGGGAGATGCTTCCGGCGGCGCTGCGGCTGCTGGGTGAGCGCCGCACGCCCGAGGAGCTGTACCGCGCCGGCGTCATCTCGGAGAACGCCCGCCGCATCGCAAGGGCACTCGAGGATGCGGGGGCGGCGCTGAGCACCGGCGAGCTGCGAGCGAAGGCCGGGTTCCCCACCGGCAAGGCCGAGCGCGCCGCCTTCCTCAAGGCCGTGGCCGAGCTAGACAATCGCCTGCTGCTCGCCAAGGTCTTCGTCGAGGGCAGCACCGATATGCGCCACGCCCTGGTGGCAGCCCGCTACCCACAGCACGTCGCCGCGGCGGAGCGCCTGACGCGCGAGGAGGCGATCGACGCCTTCCTGGCGACATACCTGCCGAACGCTGCCTACGCCGCCCCGGCGACGCTGGCGAAGCACCTGGGGATCGCGGCGGCCGAGCTGCGCGCGGGCCTCGAGCGCCTAGTTGCGCAGGGGCGCGTGGTGCAGGCCGCTGTTCCCGGGCAGAAGGCGCCGGGCTATGTGTGGCTGGAGTGATGCGAGCACTGATCGACTACTACTACGCCCAGCTGAAGAATACCTTCGCGATACAGGCCCAGTACCGTGTGGCGCTGATCATCTGGCTGATCGGCACGGTCCTGCAGCCGGTGATCTACCTCGTCGTCTGGACCACCGTGGCGCAGGCTGGGGCGGTCGGCGGGTACACCGCCGGCGACTTCGCCGCCTACTTCATCGTGCTGATGCTGGTGGACCACCTGACCTTCTCGTGGATCTTCTACGAGTTCGAGCACCGCGTGCGGCAGGGCGCCCTCTCGCCGCTGCTGCTCCGCCCGCTCCACCCCATCCACAAGGACATCGCCGATAACATCACCTACAAGCTGCTGACGCTGCCCGTGCTGCTCTCGGCCGCCGTGCTCATGGCACTGGCCTTCCGCCCGGCGTTCGAGACGTCCGGGTGGGCGCTGGCGCTATTCATCCCGGCGCTGCTGCTCGGCTTCGCCGTACGCTTCGTCGTGGAGTGGACGCTGGGGCTGGCCGCCTTCTGGACCACTCGGGTCAGCGCGCTCAACCATCTCTACTACGTCGCGGTGCTGTTCCTCTCGGGGCAGATCGCGCCGCTGTCGCTCTTCCCGGAGCCGATCCGCGTCGCCGCCGCGCTGCTGCCGTTCCGCTGGACCGTGGCGTTTCCGGTCGAGCTGCTGATCGGGCGGCTGAGCTTCGAGGCCGCCCTGCAGGGCCTGGCGGCGCAGCTGGTATGGCTCGTGCTGGGGCTCCTGCTGCTATGGCGAACCTGGCGCGCCGGCGTGCGGCGCTACTCCGCCGTCGGCGCGTAGCGCTGCCTCGCAGCGCCGATTGTCACCCGAACAGTCCGATATGCACACCGACACCCACGCGATCTACGTCCGCGATCTGCGCAAGAACTACGTCGTCAGCGAGCGAGAGGCGGGGATCCTGGCCTCCGTGCGCAGCCTGGTGCGGCGCAGGACCCGGACGGTTGCGGCGGTCGACGGCATCAGCTTCGACGTCGCGCCGGGCGAGGTCGTCGGCTTCCTCGGGCCGAACGGCGCCGGCAAGACCACTACGCTCAAGATGCTCTCCGGGCTGCTCTACCCGGATGGCGGCGAGCTGGCCGTGCTCGGCTTCACCCCCTCCCGGCGGGACCGCGACTACCTGCGCCAGATCGCGCTGGTGATGGGCCAGCGCAACCAGCTGGCGTGGGACATCCCGGCCGCCGACTCGTTCGAGCTGAACCGCGCGATCTACCGCATCCCGCACGACGAGTACCGGCGCACGCTCAAGGAGCTGGACGAGCTGCTGGAGCTTGGGGAGCTGATACGCAAGCCGGTGCGCAACCTGTCGCTCGGCGAGCGCATGAAGTGCGAGATCGCCGCCGCGCTGCTCCACCGGCCTAAGGTGCTGTTCCTGGACGAGCCGACGATCGGGCTGGATGTGACGATGCAGCGGCGCATCCGCTCCTTTCTCGCCGCCTACAACCGGCGCTTCGGCGCGACGGTGCTGCTCACCAGCCACTACATGGCCGATGTCGAGGCGCTCTGCAGGCGCGTGATCGTCATTCACCACGGGCGGCTGCTGTTCGACGGCGAGCTCTCGGACCTGGTGCAGCGCTTCTCGCCCCACAAGACGATCGTGGTGGAGCTCGAGGACCCTGAGGCCGACCTGCGGCCGTACGGCGAGATCGTCAGCCGCGAGGAGGGGCGGGTCACGCTGCGGGTGCCGAAGAGCGCCACGCCGGTGGTCACCGGGCGGCTGCTCGCCGACCTGCCGATCAGCGACCTGACGGTCGAGGACCCGCCGATCGAGGATGTGATCGAGCACGTGTTCAGCCAGGAAGCGGTGCAAAGCGTACCCTGACGAGACGTACGCGGTTGGCAACGATCGCCCTCTCAAGTGGGGAGATGCGGGGAGGCTTGCCTCCCCGCACCCCTCCAGGGACGCGGCGGTGGGAGCATTGCATGACTCCTGACAATGAGAAGCGCAAGCGCGGAAGAGAACCGGCGCTGTCGTGAGCGCTGTGCGCGCTTCATACTGCACCAGACGGGCGTTGCGGCATGAGCTATCTGAGGCTACTCTGGGTCTACTTCCGGCTCGGCGCGCTGAACGAGCTGCAGTACCGCGCGAACTTCGTGATGCAGCTGTTCGAGGCGCTGATCGGCCTGGGGACGGCGCTGGCCGGCCTCGCGGTGGTGTTCAGCCACACCGAGACGCTGGCCGGGTGGCGGTCGGAGGAGCTGCTGGCGCTGCTGGGGATTTTCTTCCTGGTCGGCGGGCTGATCAGCTTTGTGATCCAGCCGAGCATGCAGCGCCTGATGGAGGATGTGCGGCTCGGCACGCTCGATTTCACGCTCACCAAGCCGGAGGACTCGCAGCTGCTGGTGAGCGCCCGGCAGGTGCAGATCTGGAAGCTGATCGATGTCGTGCTGGGCCTCGGCGTGCTGGTGTATGCGCTGGTGCGCCTGGGCGCGAGCGTCGGCCCGCTGCAGGCGCTGGCCTTCGGCGTGGCGCTGTCCGCCGGCGGCCTGATCGTCTACAGCTTCTGGCTGATCCTGGCCACGACCACCTTCTGGTTCGTGCGGGTGGACAACATCCTGGTGATCTTCGAGAGCATGTACCAGGCCGGCCGCTGGCCGATCGGCATCTACCCGCCCTGGCTGCGCGCGGCCCTGACGCTGCTCGTGCCGGTCGCGTTCGCCGTCACTGTCCCGGCCGAGGCGCTGGTGGGGCGGCTGGACCGCCTGACGCTGATTGGCGCGGTCGGGCTGGCGCTCGCCCTGCTGCTGTTCGCGCGCTGGTTCTGGCAGTTCGGGGTGCGACACTACTCGGGGGCCTCCGCGTGAAGCTGGCGGGGGCTACGCGGCGGCCCGGACCGCTGGAAGGGCTTGAGGTGGTGAAGCTGCCCTCTGGCGCCCTGCCTCCGCCGCAGATACGGTGGAACAAAACGTTCGTGGCGGGCGACATGACTGCGTGAGCCCTGTGAAGTGAGGAGATTCGGAGTGAGCGCACCCCAGGAAATGATCGAAGCGGTCCAGGCCGGCGATGTGGCCAGGGTCGCCAGCTTGCTCGCCGCAGACCCGGCGCTCGCCGGTGCGCGCGCGCCGAACGGCGACTCGGCCGTGCTGCTCGCGGCCTACCACGGGCGCCGCGAGATCGCGGAGATGCTTGTGGACGCCGGCGCCCCGCTGGACATCTTCGAGGCCGCCGCTGTCGGGCGCGCGGGGCGCGTGGCTGAGCTGCTGCGCCAGCGGCCGGAGCTGGCGGGCGCCTACTCGCACGACGGCTGGACGGCCCTGCACCTGGCGGCGTTCTTCGGGCACGTGGCAGCCGCCGAGGCGCTCCTGGCCGCCGGCGCCGACATCTGCGCTGTCTCCAACAACAGCTCGCGCAACCAGCCGCTCAACGCCGCCGCCGCGGGCGACCACCTCGATGTCGTCAACCTGCTGATCGTGGCCGGGGCCGATGTCAACGCCCGCGATGGCTCCGGATTCACGCCGCTCCACGCCGCGGCGCAGAACGGCAACACGGCGATCGTCAGGGCCCTGCTCAACGCCGGCGCGGACCCCCAGGCGCAGCAGGGTGCGGGCCGCACGCCGCTGGCGCTGGCGCTCGAGGCCGGCAAGCAGGGCGCCGCGGATCTGCTGCGCTCCAGTCGCTAGGGCGCACCCCCGCCTGTTACGGGGCACGGAGCGCTGAACGGCCCTCCGGCCGCCGCCGCGTGCCCTCAGCTCCCACTTCTTGCGCTGGTCCCCTCTCTGCGGTGTGACGCTGCATGTCACACCCGCGTGGTACGGTGTGGGCTGGCGCGGCGAGCCTGCCGCTGATGGCGCGCCCGGGCGCAACTACCGGTTTGGCTAGCTGCGGGACTGGGCTTTTGGACAGGGCGCGGCTGGCCCTGGCGTGGTATCATGTCGTCTGGATCGCGGGATGTGAGGCCTGGCGCCGCACACCCGCTCTTTCTTCGTGGGCAGATTTGGTGAGCCTCAGGCGAAGTCCTCTTGCCCCTCTAACGGAAGGTGAATGATTGATAGCAACTCGTGAAGCGCGTCGCGCGCAAACACCGAGCGAGAGCGAGCCGCCCAAGTCCTGGCGAGAGCGCGCCCGCGCCGTGCGCGACGCCTATGCCAACATACCGGCGGCCTTTGGCCTGGTCTGGAACGCCGACAAGCCCGCGACGATCGTGATGGGCGTGCTCACGATCGTGAGCGCCATCCTGCCCGCGTCGCAGGCCTGGGTCGCGGCGCTGATCGTCGACTCGGTCGTCGAGGCGATTGGGAGCGGCGTGGGGCCTGTGGTGGGGCTCCAGCAGGTGCTCCCCTACCTGGTGTTCGAGTTCGGGCTGCTGCTGCTCGGCACGCTGATCTCGCAGGTGCGCCGGCTGTACGAACACGTGCTCAACGCGCGGCTCGGCCACCACATCAACACCGCGATCATCCGCAAGGCGCTGACGCTCGACCTGCAGTACTTCGAGGACGCCTCGTTCTACGACAAGCTCCAGAACGCCCGGCGCGAGGCGGACTACCGCGCGCTGGGCATCATCAACGGCGTCTTCATGGTGGCGCAGAACCTGATCACGCTGCTGTCGTTCGCGGCGCTGCTGCTGGCCTTCAGCCCGCTGATCACGCTGGTGCTGTTCGGCGCCACCCTCCCGTCCTTCATCGCGCAGAGCAAGTACAGCAACCTGTACTTCCGGCTGCTCACCTGGCGCGCGCCCGAGTTCCGCCGCATGCAGTACCTCGAGCACGTGCTCACGGTCGACAACACCGTCAAGGAGATCAAGCTGTTCGGCCTGGGCGAGCCGCTGCTGCAGCGCTACAGCGAGACCTTCTGGAAGTTCTTCCGCGAGGACACCGCGCTGGCGCGGCGCCGATCGCTGATCAGCCTGCTGTGGGGCCTGGTCGCCACGCTCAGCTACTACGGGGCCTACGCCTGGATCGTCTTCCAGGCGATCGGCGGCGTGATCACGCTTGGCGGCATGACCCTCTACCTGACGCTGTTCCGCCAGAGCCAGGGGACGTTCCAGGGGCTGTTCGACAACATCGCCCGCCTGTATGAGAACGGGCTGTTCATGGACAACCTGTTCGGCTTCCTGGAGCTGACGCCGCAGATGACGCAGTCGCAGCAGCCGGCGCGCCTCCCGTCCAAGCTGACGCGCGGGCTCGAGTTCCGCGGGGTGTGGTTCCGCTACCCCGGGCGCGAGGACTGGGCGCTGCGCGATATCAACCTCACGATCGCCCCCGGCGAGAAGCTGGCGCTGGTCGGGCCGAACGGCGCCGGCAAGACGACGCTGATCAAGCTGCTGACCCGGCTGTACGACCCGACCGAGGGCCAGATCCTGCTCGACGGGGTGGACCTGCGCGACTACGACCCGGACGAGCTGCGCGCGCGCATCGGCGTGATCTTCCAGGACTTCGTGCGCTACCAGCTCTCGGCGCGCGAGAACATCGGCTTCGGGCAGATCAACCGCATGGACGACGAGGCGCGCATCCTGGACGCCGCCGATCGCGGTGGCGCGGACGACGTGGTGGCCGAGCTGCCGCAGGGCCTGGACACCATGCTCGGCCGCTGGTTCGAGCGCGGCAACGAGCTCTCGGGCGGCCAGTGGCAGAAGATCGCGCTCAGCCGCGCCTTCATGCGCGACAGCGAGGTGCTGGTGCTCGATGAGCCGACCGCCGCGCTGGACGCCGAGCGCGAGTACGAGATCTTCCAGCGCTTCCGCGAGCTCACCGAGGGCAAGATCGCGGTGCTGATCTCGCACCGCTTCTCGACGGTGCGCATGGCCGACCGGATCGCGGTCATCGAGGACGGGCACATCTCCGAGCTCGGCTCGCACGCTGAGCTGCTGGCGCGCGGCGGCACCTACGCGCGCCTGTTCGAGCTCCAGGCCGAGGGGTATCGGTAGCACGTGCCCCAGCTGGCGGCCGGCGGCTGGGCCTCCTCGGCGCGCACTCTCACGCATCCTGGCGGCATTCCGCGCGGCGGTGCCCGATCTGTAGCTGTTTCGATCTCCAGTAGTACCTGTGGCGCACCGGTTTCACGCTACAATGGGGGTCGGAGTAATTGCTGCAAGGAAGGCGCTGGCCGCTGATGAAACTGCTGGCACCCAAGCTCTTCTACTTCTACTGGTTCGTCGCGCTGGGTGTGTACAGCCCCTTCGTGGTCCTCTACTACCGCCGGGTGGGGCTGGACGAGGCGCAGATCGGCCTGCTGCTCGCGCTGGCTGGCATCACCCAGATCATCGCTGGGCCGCTGTGGGGGCTGCTGGCCGACACGCTCCGCCTCCGTCGCCTGCTGCCGCTGGTGATCGTCTGCACGCTGGTGCCGGTCGCGCTGATGGGCCGCGCCAGCGGGTTCGCGATGATCTTTGTGCTCGCGCTGGTCCACGCGATCTTCAGCGTGGCGGTCTCGCCGCTGGCGGACAGCGCGACGCTCACGGCGCTCGGCCCGCAGCGCGAGCGCTACGGGTCGCAGCGGGTCTGGGGCGCGGTCGGCTGGGGCGTCAGCACGGTGGTGGCGGGATGGCTGGTGGAGCGCTTCGACCTGGGCCTGATCTTCTGGGCCTACCCGCTCACCGGCGCCTTCGCGGCATTTGCGGCGCTGGCGATGCCGCGGGCGGCGCTTCCGGCGGGCGACGTCAAGCTGGTTGCGGCGGCGCGCACGCTCCTGAAGGACCCGCGCTGGGCGTGGTTCCTGGTGAGCGCGCTGCTGATCGGCTGCAGCGGCTCTCTCGTCCACGGCTTCCTGTCGCTGTATCTGGAGGACCTCGGCGCGGGCGGGGAGCAGATCGGCCTGGCCTACCTCGTCGCCAGCGTGAGCGAGCTGCCGGTGATGGCGCTCTCGCCGCTCGTGCTGCGGCGCTGGGGGGCGCGCCCGCTGCTGGTGACCGCCGGCCTGGTCTACGCCGTGCGCATGGCCATCTACGTCGTGGCGCCCTCGCCCTCCTGGGTGCTGGTCGCCCAGCTCAGCCACGGCCTGTGCTTCGCCGCCATGTGGACCGGCGGCGTGGTCGAGGCGCAGCGGCTGGCCCCGCCCGGCCTGGAGGCGACCGCGCAGAGCCTGTTCGGCACGGCGGTGTTCGGCATCGCCGTGGCGCTGGCCAACACCATCGGCGGGGTGATCTACCGCGACTTCGGCTTCGGCGCGCTGTTCGCCGCCGCGGCGGTGCTCGCGGTGATCGGCGCGTTCGGGATGCTGCTGGTGCGCGAGGAGCAGCCAGTGGTCGTGCCATCGTAGCAGAGTGAGGCCGCCGTGCGCCAGCAGCCGCTGAGCCGCGTCCTGGTCGCCGCCTACCTGCTGTTCGCCGCCGCGCTGACGGTCATCGTCGGCCTCAGCGGCGACGGGGACTGGCGCAGAGGGCTGGCGCTGGCGGGCCTGCCGTGGACCGCGCTGGCCGCGCTGGCGCTCGACGGCGTCGGGCTGGTGCAGCTGCCGTTCGTGCTGGCGTGGGAGACGGTGTTCGCGGCGATCGGTGCGGCGGGCGTGGCGCTCAACGCGTGGATCTGCGCCTGGCTCGGCAGAAGGGTGGCGGAAGCGCGGAAATGAGGCGTGGTGCATAGCACCACGCCTTTTGGTTACAGGACTTATGCGGTGGTCCGCCCTGCACCCAGGCGTGTTCCGCTTCGTCCTGCACCACCCGCGCCAGGGCCGCAGGCCCTGGAACGCGTACGCCGCCCGTTTGCCCGTTGGCATGCACACCTCCACCGATGCCCGTGCCCCAAGCGCAGACCGATGCGCTGCGATGGCCAGTGTGGTTGAGATGAGCGCCTGGTGAGCTGCACAGCCCTTTCCGGCGGGGAGAGCGCGAGAGGGGTCGCAACCCCTCTCGCCCTCAAGCACGCTGTGACTGCACCGCGTACCTGCTCAGAGGGTGTCCGCGCCGGGCCGCAGCCCGCGCCGCGGACACCCGTGGCCCTAGCGGTACAGGAGCGGCAGGATCACGTCGTAGATCGGGATGTTCTGCCCGAAGCTCCTCTGGGTGATGACCGTCGGCTCGGCTTCGGTGTCGATCGCGAACAGGTCGTAGCTGGCGCGCGCGTCGGCGACGACGTCGTTCAGCGGCGCGACCGGCGTGCCGTTGGCGGTCGCCACGACCAGGTCGTAGGTGCCGGCGTCCACCTCGAGCGAGCTGGAGTTGCCGAGCGTCAGGTTGTCGACCAGCGTCGCGCCGCCGGCGATCAGCACGTCGACCCCGGCGGGCGTCAGCGTCTGGACCGTGTTCGACAGGTGGTACACGCGCACCCGCGCCCTGCCGTCGGCCGCGACGCCGGCGCTGTCGGTGAACACCGAGGCGACGATCGTGGACGCCTGGTTGCGCGCCGCCACCGTGTAGAACGTGCCGGCCTCGAAGGTCGGCGTCGTGTCGATCGCCGCCACCGCATCCGGGTTGGCGCCCGCCGGGACCACGCGGATGCGCCGCAGGCCCGGCTGGACGGTCAGGTAGTCGCCGATCGCCTGGAACTGGACGCCGGCGAGCACCCTGTCGTCGTCGACGTAGACGTCCACGTCGCTGGCGGTGGGCGAGGCGTGGACGAAGCGCACCCGGGCGGCGGTGTCGGTGATGCGCACTTCGCCGCGGATGCGCGCCACCTGGTCCACGGCGAACACATCGTAGATCCGGCCCTCCTCGAGCTCGAGGAACGGCAGGCTGAACGCGACCGCGCCGGTGTTCGTCACCGCCCGGAAGGTGTAGGTGCCGGCCGGCACCTCGACGTACGGGCTGGCGCTCGGGTAGCTGACCGGCGTCAGCAGCAGCGCGGTGTTATTGGCGCGCGGGAGCAGCGGCGAAGTGTCGGGCGAGAGGTGGAAGAGCCGCACTTTGGCCCGGCCGGCGGGCGGCGCGGTGCGGTCGTCCAGCGTCCAGGTGATATCGAGGCTGAACGGGCTGCTGGCGGTGCCGCGCCGCGATGGTGTAGGAGCGCCCGGCCGCGACGGTGACCGGCTCGGGGCCGATGATCGGCGTGCTGGAGCCGGCCAGGTTGATGCTCACCTGGCGCGAGCCGGGCGCGATGGCCAGGTAGTCGCTCACCGCGAAGAACGGCACGTCCTCGAGCACCGCCGTGCCGTCGACGTACACGTCCACCTCGGGGGCGCCGACCACGGCGTGGGCGAAGCGCACCTGCGCCTGCGGCTCGGTGACGCTCGAGATCAGGCGGAACGTCGCGCCCGACCCGATGGCGAACAGGTCGTAGAGCTTGCCGGCCTGCAGCTGCACGTCGCTGAGCGTCGCGAGCGTCTCTGAGCCGTCCGCGTTGGTCACCGCGAGGTTGTAGCTGCCGGCGGCGATGTTCTGCGGAGTCGGCTCGACATTGCGCTCGGCGTCGTCGATGATCAGCGGATCGGGCGCCGCGGTGTTGCGCAGGTCCAGGGGCGCCGGGGCGTCGGGCGCGAAGTGGAAGAGGCGCAGGCGCGCCTGGCCGGCGGGCGGCGCGCTCGTCTGATCCGCCGCCTCGCAGAACGCGACCGAGCCACCGGAGACGCAGGCGGCGACGGTGTAATCCTCGCCGTCCGCGAATGTGCGGTCCTCGTTGATGATCGCGGCGCTGAGGGGCTGGCCGGTCGGGACGACGCGGAGGCGCCCCTCTGTGGCGGGGTCGATGCCGAGGTAATCGCTCACGGTGCCAAACGGCACATTCGCAAGGATGCGGCGCGCGTTCGGGTCGTTGCCGACGTACACGTCCACCGCGCCGGTATCGGGCGAGGCGTGGACGAAGCGGATGCGGGTGTCGCCGATGGCTGCGGGGCGCAGCACCTTGATGCCTTGGGGCTCCTCGTCGGCGGCGCGTGCCGCGGAGCCGGCCAGCGCGCCGGCGAGCACAGCCAGCGCAGCCAGCAGCGTAAGCAGCTTGGACTTCATCGTCTGTAGCCTCCTTGACTGCGTGAACCGCCTCTCGAGCGACAGCCGCGCCCAGAGAGCGAGCGGGCTTGTCGCGTGAGCGCCTGAGATAGGCGCGGTCCAGCGAACGGGTGGGAATGTCGGAGGGGAAGGACGTAGGGCTGCATTATACGGCGCGCCTATGCTGCTGTGTCGTAAAGAGCCCTGTTTGCGATCAGCCGTGGTATGATGGTGGTGCGATGCTGCGGCGGCTCCCTGTCGGTCTCACGAGCGACGCGGCCGCGCCGCCCGAGCAGAAGCCGAAGGGCATCGAGAAGCTGCTCTGCGCGCTGCAGCGTAGGCGCTAGCCCGGCTGGAAAAACGGCGCCGGTGGCAGCGGGGCGCCTTCCCGCCGCGTGCCGCGCCGTGCCGGCCGAAGCCGCGCCCGTGACTCCAACCTGCTGCAGCCCCAGCCGGGCCGCCTCCTCGCCAAAGGGCTTGCGCAGCGCGGTGCAGCAGCGGGGAGGTGTGGAGGCTTTTAGGGCTTCCAGGTTGGCTGTCTATCCGCCGCTGATGTGGTGCGGTGGCGGGAGGTGTGGAGGGCGCAGGCCTTCCACGGACGCTTCTTCTGCCGCAGATGAGGCGCGTGCGGTGGGGAGGTGTGGCGGGCCGCGGGGTTTCCACGAGCGCTTCTTCTGCCGCAGATGAGGCGGGAAGTGCGGAGGGCGCAGGCCTTCCACGGGCGCTTCTTCTGCCGCAGATGAGGCGGGAGGTGCGGAGGGCGCAGGCCTTCCACGGGCGCTTCTTCTGCCGCAGATGAGGCGCGTGCGGTGGGGAGGTGTGGCGGGTCGCAGGCCCTCCACGGAACTTCTTTCGCCGCAGATGAGGCGCGTGCGGCGGGAAGTGCGGAGGGCGCTGGCCTTCCACGGAACTTCTTTCGCCGCTGATGTGGCGCGTGCGGTGGGGAGGTGTGGCGGGCCGCGGGGTTTCCACGAGCGCTTCTTCTGCCGCAGATGAGGCGGGAAGTGCGGAGGGCGCTGGCCTTCCACGG
>CALJIC010000350.1 GCA_937974195.1 uncultured Roseiflexaceae bacterium
GCGTCGAAGCCCGCCTCCTCGGCCGGCTTCCAGGCGCGCCGCTGCAGGTCGATGAACACCTCGGGGAAGTCCAGGTCCCAGTGCAGGAAGCGGTGGCGCTCGAACAGCGCGCGGGCCGTCTCGACGGCGCGCTGCCCGTCGCGGTCCAGCTTGCGGCGGCCCATGAGCGCGTCCACCAGCTCCGACACCTCCGCGCGGCTGCCGCTGTACAGCCGGATGAGCTGCGTGGCCTCCTTGCTGCCGAAGTGCTGGCTCACCCACAGGTCCAGCAGCCGCTTTACCGGCACGACGCGCTCCTCGTAGGCGGCGTACAGCTCGGCGCTGTGCTCCACCTGCTGGCCGTTGGCGTCGGCGATCTGCACCAGCTCCTCGATCGTGCTCGCCAGGTTCAGCATCTCGGCGAAGGCGCTGTCCTGGCCGAAGATGTCGTACTGGAACGCCTCGCCCTCGTTGGTCGTGCCGGCCTTGACCTGCTCCAGCGCGGCCTGCACCTCGCGGGCACGCGCGCCGATCAGGCTGTTGCCCCACTTCAGGTGGTGGTCCAGGAAGGAGAGCGGCGCGCCGACGGTGAAGGAGTGCAGCCACAGGCTGAGGCGCGCCAGCTCCACCGCCATGTCGTTCAGGTCCACGCCGTAGACGCAGCGCTTCATCACCAGGCGCCGCAGCAGGCGCGTGTCGCTCAGCTGCTCCTCGCTCACCAGCGCGTCCACGCCCTGCTCGCGCAGGCTGGCGCGGATGTCGGCGCGGATGGCCTCGATGCGCTTCTGGACCGGGTTCTGCGGGTGGCGCCGCAGGATGGCGATCAGCCGGTCGGTGAGGAAGTCCACCGTCTCGACCAGGAAGTGCCCGCTGCCCATCGCCGGGTCCAGCACCTTGAGGTCCAGCAGCGTCTCGCTGGCCTCGTGCTCCAATTCTGCGAGCCGGCGCTGGTGCTCGCGGTACGTATCCACGTCGTAGTGCGGGCGATCGATCTTGCGCTCCTCGCGCTCGAGCGCCTTGCGCGCCTCGTGGACCCGCGACATCAGCTCGTCGAAGCGCCGCTCGCGCTCGTCCAGCACCGGGCCGACCGCCTGCTCGACGATGTAGGCCACGATGTAGTCCGGCGTGTAGTACGAGCCGCTCGACTTGCGGGCGCCGTGGGTGCGCGGCAGGCGCAGCTTCGGCGAGCCGTCCTCGGCGGTCCCGTCCTGCTCGAGCTGGTACTCCAGCAGCCCCTCGTAGATGCTGCCGAGCCGCCGCACGTCCAGCGCCGCGTAGTCGATCAGCCGCCGCGCGCCCTCGACCGTATCGGCCGCGCGCGCCTCCTGGTCGCGCCCGAGCAGGGTCAGCGCCTTCGTGAGGTACAGCGCGCCGATCCGCACCTCGGCGAGCAGCCGGTGCGCCGCCTTGTGCTCGCTCTCGCGCCCGTCCGGGCCCCTGCCGTCGCTGAACAGGCCGCCGTTATAGCGCGGCACGCCCCACTCGCGCCGGCCCTCGGCCACCGCGCGGAACAGCTCGCGCAGCCAGTCCCAGGCCCAGTAGGCGGTGGGGCCGAGCGGCTTCTGGTTGTGCGGCTCGACCCACGGGCGGATCGCGATGTCGGTGAGCAGGCGGGTCAGGCTGTGGGCGTAGTAGGGCGGGTGCAGCGTCGGCAGCAGCCGGCGGCTCTCGGCGTACAGCAGGAACAGGATGCGGTACAGCAGCACCAGCGTCGCGCGGAAGATCAGGCTGCGCTGCGCCTCGTCGCCGGTGTAGCGCCCCTGCCGCCACAGGTCGTGGGCGATGCCGGTGGCCAGCTCCTCGAACGCCTCCTCGAAGATCGTGCGCTTCAGGTCCTCGCCCACCTGCTTCGCCAGCGTCTGCGAGGCGTAGAACACGCGGCGGACGAAGCCGGTCGCCAGGCCCGTGGCGCCGAAGAACCCGGTGAAGAAGCGCAGGTCGCGCTCGTCGCCGAACTGCAGCAGGTCGCCCAGGTCCACCTCGTAGTACACGCCGCTGATGCTGCTGGTGAGCGTGCTGTACAGGCGCCAGACGCGGCCGTTGGTGAGGATGCCCCACGCGGCGCCCTGCTTCTGCTTCTTCGCCTGCTCGAGCGCCGCGATCAGCGTGAGCTGCGGGTAGTCGCCCTCGGCCACGGCCTGCTCGAGCGCCACACCCTCGGGAAGCAGCGCCAGGAGCGCGACCTCATCGCCGCCGGCGCGGAGCGCGAACAGCCCGCCGCCCTGCTGCGCGGCCAGCATCTCCCAGCCGAGCGCGGCGAGCAGCGGGCGCGCCTGGAACCCCTCGGCGGCTGCGCGGATCGCCGCGCCCTGCGGCAGCAGATCGCGCCACACCCCCGAGATCTCGGCGACGTCCTCCTCGATGCGCTGCTCGAGGTAGTAGCTGCTGAAGAAGCCCTGGCTGCGGAACAGCGTCTCCTGCTGCGCCCGGCCGAACGCGCGGCGCAGGTGCTGCGCCGCCTCGACCCCCGCCACGCCATGCACCGCGAGCAGCTCGATGGCGCGCTGCTGGTGCGGCCGCAGCGCGCGCGGGTCGAAGCTGAAGCGCGGGAACTGGAGCGGCTGGCCGGCGGCGCGCTGCTCCGCGGAGCGGGTGTCCGTGAGCAGCACCAGCTCGAAGAGGTCCCAGCTCGCGCTTGGCATCACCAGCAGGCCCTCGCTCAGGCGCTCCTCGAGCGTCTGGAACAGGCGGCGCTGCAGCGCCAGGGCCAGGCCGGCGGCCCCATCCTGCGGCGCCAGCAGCAGGACCTGGAAGACCCCGCCGTCGAGATCGGCGAGCAGCTCGAAGCGCCGGCCGCGCAGCTCGGCGCCAAGGTTCTCCGGCCACCTGAGGGTCTGCCCGCTGTAGAAGACCCGCTCGCGCGGCGTGAAGCCGAGCGCGGCGAACAGATCGCGGAGCGCGGCCGGCGACTTGCCCGGGAGCGCGTTGAGCAGATCGGTGAGGTTGGCTGCCATAGCGAGGAGGACTCCTGGCGCAATCAGAGCACCGCTGATTCAGCGATGCGAGTATAGCACGCGGGTGTGTCTCGTTCGGTTGCAGCTGTGAAACTATCTCGTATCAATCATACTCGAACATACTCGACATGGGCAGTCGCAAATGTAGACGAGGGGCGCGGATCGGCCTTCACAACCGGTGATTACGACCGCGCGTCGGACTCAGGGTGCGGCGTGAGCCTGGCGGCGGTTGTGCGGAACGGCGCCGGGCCACGTTCGCGTGCGGCCGTACGTCTTCAGCTAGCGCCGAGCCAGGGAAGCATGTGGCGAGCCTCCGTCAACTGCCTCGTCGTGAGATCGCCACGGCGCCACCTCGGAGTATCCGCAGCTTCCGCGTAAACGTGCCATCCGACTACCTCGACGCGGGCGAGTGCGGCAAAGCGCGAAGGCAGGGCGCGATGTCTGACTCGCCGCCGCGCCTGATTCGTCGGGCGGCGTAGGAGGCTGCGTCACACGATCCCGCTGCACGAGGCGATCCGGTAGGCGCCCTCCGAGGTCGACTTCTTGACCGAGACGCCGTCGATCAGGATCTCGCACGTGATCGAGCCGGAGCGGCCCTGGTTCTGCGCCGAGATCGAGACGAACTGGCCGCGCCGGGCGCTGAACGACTGCTGCCAGGGCACGCTCACCGCCTCCTTCTGCTCGATGCCGCCCGACGCGTTGGTGTAGGTGAGCGAGGCGGCGCGCGCTGTCCCCGAGATCTTGTAGGTGACGCTGTAGCTCGCCGCGCTGCGGCTGGTGGACGACACCGTCCTCCCGAATTCGCCCAGCAGCCACAGCCCGCCGCACCCGATCACGATCGCCAGCAGCAGGATGCCGGCGAGCGACGAGCTCTTCTTCTGGGCCTGCGGGGCGGGGGCGGGCTGGATAGCCGGCGATGCCTGGAGGTCCCGGTTGCAGAAGCGGCAGACGATCGCCGCGGCCTGGATCGTCTCGGCGCAGTACGGGCAGCGCTTGGTGTCGGTGCTCATCGTGGGTTCCTCCTGTTGCGATGGGTGGAATGAGGCTTAGCGCTCGAAGGACCGGCCGCCGGTGGAGAGCAGGTAGGCCGCCTCGATGTACGGCAGGCGCAGGACAATGCGGTCGACCGGCGCGCGTCCGAGCGCGACCCCGCGGCAGAGCAGCGAGACGCCCTGCTGGATGCGGAGGCACTCGGCGTCCGGCGAGTTGAACAGCGGCTCGCCGGGCGCGCGCCAGATGATCACCGTCGCGCCCTCGGGCAGCGCGCCGATCGGCTGGACCGAGTAGACGCCGAGCTGCGAGCCAATGGCGACGATCGCCACCGCGGCGAGGGCGAGCAGCAGCCGGCGGAGCCGGCGGGCTGGGGCGTTCGTGGATGGGGTCTCGGCGAGGGAAGGCGTGCTCATCAGTTCGCTCCTTTCAGGTCGTTAGCCTGAGCATACGCTTCCCCGCCTGGCACAAATGTGAACGCGCGCGCCCGATCATTGCTCCTGCTATCCGCTTCTTTACGACAGGCGCTCGTATCCTCGGGCGGAAGGCATCCGGCCACCACCCACATTTGTGCCCAAGGTCG
>CALJIC010000351.1 GCA_937974195.1 uncultured Roseiflexaceae bacterium
GCCCTGGCCGACCAGACCTTCACCCCGGGCTTCAACGCAAACGCGACCTTGGGCGCCATCCCAACACGCGCATCCGACCATGCCCAGGTCACCCTCGACATGTAGAGAGGTCAATCGCACCGATGGTCCAGCGCAATCCACTCTACTACCAGCTCCGCGGGCGCTGGTACGCCCTGGCGCCCCTAGGCTTTTCAATGTGAAGGGAGGCACTCAATGCAGCGTACCACGGACATCCTTCTGACCGACCTGCGCCATCTCCTCGCCGAGCTGGGGACCGACGGAGGGCTGATGAGCCCTTCGATCTATGATACGGCCCAGGTCGCCCGCCTGGCGCCGCCGCCCGAGGGGCCCTGGCCTGCACTGGCGTGGCTGCTCGACCAGCAGCGGCCGGACGGGGGGTGGGGCGAGCCCAGCCTGCCGCGCTCGCGGGCGGTGCCCACCCTCGCCGCCGTCCTCGCCCTCCTGGCCCACGAGCACCGGCGCATGTACCGCGAGGCCGCCTACGAGGGCCTGGCCTGCCTGCGCCGCGAGGCCGAGGTCTGGTCCGAGGAGCTGCCCAACGACCTGCCGGTCGGCGTCGAGCTGCTCTTCCCGCGCCTCCTCGAGGAGGCCCGCGCGGCGGAGATCGACCTGCCCTTCGAGCTGTACCAGCCCCTGCTCGAGCTCGGCGAGCGCCGCCGCCGCCTGATCGCCCGGTTCCCCCTCGAGCCCGCCACCACCCCAGCCCATTCCTGGGAGGCGTTGGGCATGACGCCCGATCCCGAGCTCTTCGATGCGGCCGGCGGCATCGGCCACAGCCCTGCCGCGACGGCAGCCTGGTTGCGCGCCGCCGAGGGCCGCCCCGACCTCGAGCACGCCGTGGCCCGCGGGCGTGAGTATCTCGTCAATGCTGCCAACGCCACGCGGACCGGCATCCCCGGCGTCGTGCCCACCGCCTGGCCGATCAACCGCTTCGAGCGCAGCTTCGGCCCCTTCGCCCTGCACCTCGCCGGCCTGTTCAACCACCCCGCCCTGGCCGACCAGGTCGCCGCCCACGCCGCCGACGCGATGGCGAACCTGCGCCCCCAAGGTTTCAGCTTCAGCGACGCCTTCACCACCAGCGGCGACGATACGGCCGCCGGCGTTATCCTCGTCCACCTAGCGGGCTACAAGATCAGCCCGGCCCTCCTGCGCGGCTACGAGCGCGACGGCCACTTCTGCACCTTCCCGCGCGAGCTGCAGATCTCGTACTCGGCCCTGGCCCGCGCCACCTACGCCCTCAACCTGCTGGGCGAGGACTCGACGTCCTATGTCGAGGATCTGATGGCCATCCGGCGTCACGATGGCCGCTGGGCCGGCGATAAGTGGAACAGCTCGTGGCTCTACACCACGTGCCACGCCGTGAACGCCCTGGTCGACCGCTCCGACGCGGCTGAGCTCCTCGCCCCAACCGTCAGAGCGCTCGTGGCCCACCAGTACCCCGACGGCGGCTGGGGCAGCTTCGGCGGCTCGAACCCGACTGAGACGGCCTATGCCGTCCTGACCCTGCGCCGACTCTCCTCCATCCCCGCGTTCGAGCGCATGGTGCGCCCCGCCCTCGCGCGGGCCAAGAAGCAGCTCTTCGCGAGCTACCGGCCGCTCTACACAGGCACGACCACCTGCTGGATCGGTAAGGAGATCTACAGGCCCTACCGCGTCGATCGCACCTTCGAGCTGAGCGCTACCCTGGCCCTGGCCCTGGAGGAGGAGTGAGCTGATGAGCGCGTCCGTCCCCGATCCCGTAAGCTTCCTGTCCGCCGACCGCGCCGAGGTAGCCGCGGTCGCCCCGGCGACCGTCTGCTTTGCGCCGGGCGGCACCAGGCGCCACGCCGTGCTCGAGGGCGTGCCGCTCGACGGCGACGCCTACGTGCGCTGGTCGCAGGCGCGCATCTTCGACTGTATCGATCTGCTCTTCGCCCTCGGCGTGCAGCACGTGATCGTCAACGTGCTGCGCGCGACGCAGCTGGCCGAGATCGGCCCCTACCGCGAGCAGCTGCTGGGCCGCGTGGAGGCCGGCCTGGGGAGCGATTCGGCCCTGGAGGCCTACGCGCAGCGCGGCTGGCGCGCCCGCATGATCCTCGGCGGGGATCTGCCCGAGCTCGCCGCCCTCGACGCCCGCATGCGCGATGCGACGGCTGGTCACAGCGCGGGTACAGTTTGGTGGTATGCTTGCGCTGGCATCGATCAGTACTGGGCGGCCGTGCTCGCCGCTGCTGCCCAAAGCGGGGCACGCAGCCGTGAGGCTTTGGTCACAGCACTTCACGGCGAGGATATTCCACCCGCTACCATGCTGATCAGCTTCGGGAAGCCCATGCTCGTCGCGGACATCGCTCCGCCGCTCCTCTGCGGTGACCTGCAGGCCTACTGGTACCAGCGCCCTGGCTACAGCCTCACGGAGGCTGATGTGCGCCGGATCTTCTACGACTACACCTTCCTGCGCCGCACTTGGCAGGCCAACAAGGCGGCGCGCTACGGCGAGGTAGAGTCCCAGCGCGAGCTGTGGGAGCGCCAGACAATCCTCGGACTTGGGACACGGTTGGGACCCTTCTGGTATTCGAACCCGGCGTGTGAGCCTAACCCTGGATAAGGAGCCCTATGAGTATCCAGCGACGCGTAACCCTGGCACTCATCATCGTGCTACTGATCGGCGGTATGGCCATCGCTCTGCTTCGTCTGGCCAACATCTCGGTGATGAATGAGATCCCGGCCGCCCCGATCTATGGCCTGACGCTCGGCAGCCTGCTGATGCTGTTCGGCTTCTGGCACGGCATTGACCAGGTACGCCACGCTGTGGTGGTATTAGTGGCTCTCCTGACAGGCTTCGGGATCAACGGAGTCTTCCTCACGGACTACGCGTCGCTCGTGATCGTCCTGCCGCCAGTGCTCGCCCTGGTCCTGACCAGCCCCGCTTGGGTAGTCAGCAGCGCCACCGCGACCATCCTTATCCTAGCGGCCAGGTCGGGGTTCACCGGTGTGTACGCCAACCCGCTCACGCTGGTCGTCTACGCGATGCTCGTGGGCGGCCTCATCCTCGCGCGCTTGGTGACCGAGGACGCCCTGCACTCGGTTGAGGAGCAGGCGAGGCGCGCCGAGGCCGCGCGGGCCCAGAGCGAGGCCAACGCGGCGGAGGTGGCCCAAAAGGCCGCCGAGCTCGAGCGCCAGAACGAGGAGCAGCGCCGTCTGCTCGACCTAGTGGCGACGCTCGAGACGCCCGCCGTGGCCCTGGCCGAAGGCGTGCTGCTGGCCCCCATTGTCGGCCACCTCGACAGCAGGCGCGCCGACCTGCTCACCGAGCGGCTGCTTCACGAGGTCAGCACGAAGCGCACGCGTATGGTGGTCATCGACGTCGCCGGCGTGCCCGCGGTGGACACGGCCGTGGCCCACTCGCTGCTGCGGGCCGTGCAGGCCGTGCGGCTGCTGGGCTGCGAGGTGACCATCACCGGCATCTCGGCGAATGTCGCCGCGACGATCACCCAACTCGGCATCACCCTGTCGGACGTGAAGATCGCCCGCACTCCTCAGACGGCCCTGGAGCAGATCCTCGCGGCCCCGACGACGAACCGCACGACAGTCGCGGCGCGCCGCTAGGAAGCCGGCAGCGGCGCCTCGCCGGGGGCGTCGCTGCCGGCCAATACGCTACGCCACCCGGGTGCCGCAGTTGGGGCAGAACATCGCGGTGCCGGGCATCTGGAAGCTGCAGACCGCGCAGATCTTGCTGCTGGGAGCCGCCTGGGGGGCCGGCTGCTCGTAGCTGATCGGCACCTGCTGGGCGGGGGGCGGGGTCGTGGCGGACGGGGCCGCCTCCTCGAAGACCTCGGCCTGGGCGCTCTTGAGCTCCTCCTCTTTGGCCAGCAGCGCGCTGCGCAGCTGGTCGATCGTGGCGGCGAGCTCGGCGATGGTGGGCGAGTTAATCTGGCCGGCGCGCTGGAGCTCGTAGGCCCGCTGGCCCAACTCATTCAGCTTGCCGTCCAGCTGGCGGCGAAACTCGTTCACCTCGCCCTGGAGCTTGGTGGTCTTCTGAAACTTCTCGGCCTCGAACTTGGCCCGGTCCACGCCCTGCGCGATCTGCCTGCTGATGTTATCGAGAAACCCCATCGGGACGCCTCCTGGACGCTCTTGAGAGACACAGCTGCCGCGCTGTCCGAGGATTTGACGCGCCGCCGCCCGCGCTGGATGCAGCTGTGCGCATTGTAGCATAGGGCTCCGGAGCGGGTACTACTACTCCGCATCGTAGTCCCATGGTGGATTGCGACGCAAGTACTATGGACGCTCGGCGGCCTCACAGGTACCATAGCAGTGGCGGGGGCCTCGCCCCACTCTCACCGAAAGGACCTGTCGTGATGCTGTCCCTGCCTCCCTCCAGCCCAACCGTCTCGGCGCGCCAGCTGCTCGAGCTCCTCGAGCGACATCGCGGACGCTCGCCCTCGCTCGACAAGGAGTTGCGCCACTGTCAGGCCCTCCACGAAGCCATGGCCGAGCAAAGTCAG
>CALJIC010000352.1 GCA_937974195.1 uncultured Roseiflexaceae bacterium
TGGCGGGGGTGCTCGGGGTGCGGGTACTCGCGCACCGGCCGCATCCCGAGCGCCCGCTGCAGCAGCACGTCGGTCGACCTGAGGCTCGGCACGCTCATCACGATCGGGCCAAGCCCGCGCACCTGGAAGGCGGCCGGGACCGGGCTGCGCTCCCACGGGTGGGCCTCGCCCGCCCCGCCGTCGTCGACGAGCGCCAGGCGCTGCCCCTCGGGGTCCTCCAGGTCGAGCGTCAGCCGGCCGTCGCGCTCGTCGATCTCGCCCGCTCTCACGCCCCGCTCGCGCAGATACTCGGCCCACCACTCGAGCGCCTCGCGCCCGGCCACCCGCAGGCAGGTGCGGGTGATCGAGCGCGTGCCGCGCCGCTCCGGGGGCACCGGCCAGTCGAAGAAGGTCAGGTCGGTCCCCGGCGTGCCCTTGGCGTCGGCGTAGAACAGGTGGTAGGCGCTCACGTCGTCCTGGTTCACGCTGCGCTTCACCAGCCGCATGCCCATCGTCCGGGTGTAGAAGTGGTGGTTCTCGCGGATCTTCGCCGAGACGGCGGTGAGATGATGAATCCCTAGCAGCTCCATGGGCTCCTCGCTAACGATGTTCCACGGTTCTCAGGCGAGCGCGTGGCCGCCGCGCTCCGTCCCGCCGAGCCGACCGGCGCCGGGGCGCTTATCGGACTGATGTGTACCGCCGCTCGCGGGCGTGCGCGAACGGCGGGTGAAGCGTTGCCCGGCGCAGTTCCATGCAGCAATTGTCATTCCTCCCTTTCGGCGCGGCTGCAATCAGCCCCGCGCCGGGCCGCGTTGCCGATCTCGCGCGGCCGAAGTACACTTGTGCCTCTCGCCCTCTCCGAGGGAGGTGTAGCGGGCCGCAGGCCTACCACGGACCTCTTCCCCGCCGCTCTGCGGCGGAAAAAGGGTACCGGGGAGGCGAAGCCTCCCCGAACACCTCCAAGGGTGCGCGGCGAGGCCACCGCATACGCCCTTTCTGTCAGCCCTCACTGTTCAGTGTGGAGGTGAACGATTGGACGCTCTGGCGGCAGCGCAGGAACTCACAGCGGGCTCGCTGCTGGCGCTCGACCTGCTCGGCACGTTCGTGTTCGCGATCAGCGGCGCGATCGCCGGGGTCAAGCGGCGCCTCGATCTGTTCGGCGTGCTGGTCCTCTCGTTCACCGCTTCCAGCGCCGGCGGCATCATCCGCGACGTGCTGATCGGCTCGGTGCCGCCGGCGGCCATCGCGGACTGGCGCTACCTGATCGCCTCACAGCTCGCGGGCCTGCTGATATTCGTCTGGTTCCCGCGCTACGTGCAGTCCGCCACAGCGCGGCGCCTGATCCTCGTCTTCGATGCCGCCGGCCTGGCGCTCTTCGCCGTCGCGGGCACGCAGAAGGCGCTGGAGCATGGGCTGCACCCGGTCATGGCGCCGATCCTGGGGATGGTGAGCGGCATCGGCGGCGGGATGCTGCGCGATATCCTGGTTGCGGAGATCCCGAGCGTGCTGCGCTCCGATCTGTATGCGGTGGCGGCGCTGCTGGGCGCGGCCGTGGTCGTGATCGGCGGCCAGCTGGGCGTCCCCCCTTCGGCGGCGGCGATCGCGGGCGCCGCGCTCTGCTTCGGCCTGCGCCTGCTGGCGATCAAGCGCGGCTGGCAGCTGCCCCGCGCGCGCCCGGAGCCGGATGACGCGTGATCGTGAGCGAGGATCGGCGGCGGTGCGGGCTGGGTACATTATGCACCCGAACGAGGCCGGTGTGGTAGCTCGCCCGGCGCCTTCGCGTGCGCCGTCACAGCATTTCCGCAGGATCTTCATAACTGCTTCGCATTCTGCTGCTACTCTCCGGGCACAGATACAGCGCGTTGGAGCCAACACTGGGGAGGAAGCAGCGTGATGGGATCGAACGAGCAGATCAGGCCAACGGATGCCGGCAGCCTGGGCGTGGAGCGCGCGCCCCGCAGCCAGGCCGCCGCAGGCTCACAGCGGCGCCTGGCGCCTGCGCTGCGCAAGGCGGTGCTGGTGCTGCACATCGTCGTCGCGGTCGGCTGGATGGGCGTGGACATGGCGCTGCTGGCGCTGATCCTGACCGCGCGCGCCACCGACGACCCGCTGCTGGTGGTCAGCGCCTTCAACGCCGTCCGGGTGATCGTCCCGGCCACAGTGCCGCTGCTCAGCCTCGGCATCCTGCTGACCGGCCTCGTCCTGGGCCTGGGGACGCGCTGGGGCCTGCTCCGCTACTGGTGGGTGGCGGTCAAGCTGCTCCTGTCGCTGGTCATGACGGTGCTGGTGTTCGTCGCGCTCCTGCCGACGGTGGGCGGCATCAGCGTTGGCCTGGAGGGCGCCGTGAGCGCCGATAGCGTGCGCGCGAGCCTGGGCGCCCTGCCGACAATGCTGCTGTTCCCGCCGGTCGTCTCCTTCCTGATGCTCGGCGCGGCCGCCGCCCTGTCGATCTTCAAGCCCGGCGGCCGGACGCCCTGGGCGAGCGGGCCGAAGGGCGCGCCGCCCGCCGATGCCGGATGATGCGGCCTTCGGGCGCGGCCGCTTCCGAAGTCGATTGGTCTGAATGCCAAGCGCTGCGCCAGCCGAAGCGCGCCGTTCGCGGCTCCGCCGGCTTTCTTCACACCGAACGCGGCGCCGTCCGAAGTTGACGTAACGTTCACCTCACGGGCGCGGGAGCAGCGCCGCCACCGGGGCCGGCAGATCCGCGGGCTCGACCTCAACCAGCCCTTCCAGCACGACCTGCTCGCCCAGCACACCGTTCGCCTGCCGGCGTCCCTCGTGCCAGAAGGCGCGCCGCAGGGCGTCACCCACGACCGTGTAGATCTCAGAGACCGCGTACTCCTCCGGGGAGGTGAAGTGGAGCGGGCCGCCGTAGGTGCGCTTCAGCTCGCCCCCGGCCGCCACCTCGGCGTACGTGCCGCCGACGGCGAGGGCGCTGCCGTCGGGGCGGACGATCCAGCGGCCGGCTGAGCTGTGGACCGGGGCGAAGGCGCGCGGGACGAGGAAGGTGCCCGCGGGCGTGTGCCAGACCCGCCGGCGCCGCGCAGCCAGCGTGCGCGCGTGGAGCGCCGCGCGAGCCGCGTCGCTCAGGGCGTTGCTCCAGCAGATCTCCAGCCGCTCCAGCCGCTCCAGGCCGGGCCAGGCGAGCAGCAGCGCGGCCACCGCGTCGTCGGCGATGCCGGCGCTCAGGGAACTTGGCGCGAACTCGGCCGTCGCCGCGGCGAGGGCCCGCAGCCAGGCCGGGTGGTCCACCGTGAGCGCGCGGATCTGGCGCATGCCCGGCCAGGCGAGACACTCCGCCGGGTCGAGGGCCGCGGCGATCCCTTCGTTGATGACGAGCGCGCGCGCCAGCGCCCAGGGCGCCTTCGGGCTGAGGCGCGCCCTGGCCACGGCGCTCACCCGCGGGAGACCGATCTGGCCGCCGCGCACGACGTCGAGCCACCAGCGCTCGTGGGCCTCGCGGACCTCGTCGGGGAAGCGCTCCAGCAGCGGCTCGGCCGTGGCGATGGCGGCGGGCAGCGCGGGGGGCGGCTCCGCCAGAAGCCACCCGTCCAGCGCCACGCACAGGTTGCGCCAGCGGGCGCGCAGCTCGCCGTGGGCCGGATCGGCGCGCGCGTCGCCCCGCGGCTCACACTCGACCGGGTGGAGCGGGCCGGTGAGGATGCGCCGCACCGCCGCCACCGGGTCGTCGATGTCCGCCTCGCGCGCCCCCGCGGCCAGCAGCAGCCGGTGCTCCAGCCGCCGCGCGGCCGCCACCGTCCCGTCCCGTTCCCCGCCGGCGTAGCGCGCGGCGTAGTGGTACGCCTCGCTCTGGCGCAGCACCCCGAGCGCCTCGGCGTCGCCGTGGGCCTCGAGGTAGCTCACCTCCCACGGCTCAGGCCGGAAGACGTCGCCCGCGTCCCGGGCGCTCGCGCGGACCTGGGCGAGCACCGCGGGCAGCACCTGCGCCGGATCGAACCACTCGAGGGCCTCGCGGGCGTCCTGGCGGTAGGTGAGGTCGCGCAGGAGCCGCACAAGATGCGGGATCGCCGGAGGATAGCGCAGCCGGGCGAGGGCGAGGAGCGCGGGGATGCGGAGGTGTGCCGCGGGCCCCTCCAGGTGCCGGGCGAGAGCCTGGATGGCCGGGGCGTAGTCGAGCCGCGCGAGGGCGTGCGCCGCCGCCCGGTAGCCGAGTGGGTCGCGCTCCAGGCCGGCGAGCAGCGCCAGGATGCGCGCGCCCAGCTCCTCGCCGTCACCGCCTGCGAGCGGCGCGCGCCCCGCCAGGTAGAGGGCGACACGCACGCTCGCCGGATCGCCGCTGTCCAGCAGCGGCAGCAGGTCCAGGGCGGGCAGCCGCAGGTCGAGGGACGCGGCGGCCGAGGGTCGCAGCGAGTCGAGCGCGGGGCCGGCGGCGTCGATTCGCTGCGCCGCCAGCCGCCGCACCTCGGGGTCGGGGTCGGCCAGCAGCCCGGCCACCGCCGGCAGGGCCCGGTCGAAGGCGGGCGGGAGCTTGACCTGGTTGCGGTGCGTGGCTCCGGCGAACCAGGCGAGCGCGGCCAGGGCGCGGCGCCGCACTGCGGGCGAGGCGGACCCGAGCGCCCCGAGGAGCCGCTCCGCCACGGCCTCGGGCGCGGAGGGCTGCCGGCGCGCCGAGCCAGGCGATGGCGGGTGGGCGAGCAGGCCGAGGGCAGAGCGAGCCTCGTTCGCCACCCGCTCGACGGGGTCCCCGAGCAGCTGGACCAGCGCGTCCAGGGCCTGGCCCGTCGGCGTGTACTGGAGCCCGTTCGCCGCCCGCGCGCGTCTGCTGGCGCTTCCCGCGGAGGCCGCGGCGACCAGGAGCGGCGCCAGGCGCGGGGCGATGTGGGGCGCGGCGCGTGTGAAGATCTCGTGGCCGTTGGCGCCGAAGCGGCGGCCGGGGCCGGCCCGGTCGAGGAGCCAGTCGGACGCCAGCCAGGCCGCGCGCTCGTCCGCCAGCCCCAGCCGCTCCCACCAGCGCGCCAGGAGCGCGTAGAACTGCGGGCCCAGCTCCCAGGGCGGCGGGTCGCTGTCGCGGTCGCCGTAGCTCACGCTGAGCGGCGCGGCGGCGAGGTGCGCCTCGACGGCCCGCAGGGCATCTTCGTCGCCCTGCTCCGCGAGGAGCGCCATCGCCCCCAGGGTGGCGCGCTCGCTCCCGCCCGGGATCTGCCGTAGGATCTCGGCCACCGCCGCGGCCGTCCTGTCGTCGCTCATGGCGTCGCTCCGCTGTCAGAGGAGCCCCAGGAACGTCATCAGCTCCTGCGCCGCAGCTCCGCCGGCCCGGTTCGCGCCGATCGTCGACGCGGAGGGGCCGTAGCCAACTAGGTGCACGCGCGGGTCCTTGGCCACCTGCGTCGCCAGCCGGCCGGCCATCCTGATGCCGCCGCCGGGCTCCCGCAGCATCAGCGGCGCCAGGTGGTCCAGCGAGCTGCGAAAGCCCGTGCACCAGAGGATCACATCGGCCCGCAGCTCGGTGCCGTCCGGCCAGCGGACGCCGTCCTCCAGGATCTCGCTGAACATCGGCAGCCGCCTCAGCACCCCGCGCTCGCGCATCGCCTCGACCGCCGGGGTGACCGGCAGCCCGGTGACGGACACGACCGAGGCGGGCGGCAGGCCGCGCCGCACCCGCTCCTCCACCAGCGCCACGGCGGCGCGCCCGTGCTCGTCGGTGAACGGCCCCTCGCGGAACGCGGGCGGCCGGCGCGTGACCCAGGTCGTGCTCGTGACCTGCGAGATCTCGTCGAGCAGCTGGATGGCCGAGATGCCCCCGCCGACGATGACGACGTGCTGGCCGGCGAACTCCGCGGCGCTCCGGTAGTCCTTGGTGTGGAGCTGCCGGCCCCGGAAGCGGTCGGCGCCCGGGTACTCGGGGATGTACGGCGTCTCCCAGGTGCCGGTGGCGTTGATGATGCCCCGCGCCGAGAACACGCCGCGGTCCGTCTCGACCCGCAGGCGCTCGCCGCGGTCGCACACCACCGTCACCCTGACCGGGCGGAACACCGAGAGGCCGAAGCGCTGCTCGTAGGCGGCGTAGTACCGGGGCACCGCGACCCGCGCCTCCACCTCGGCTGCATCGCCCTCGATGACCTCCGAGAAGCGCATGCCCGGCAGATCGTGGATGCGGTTGACGGTGCTCAGCGTGAGCGAGGGCCAGCGGTACTGCCACGCGCCGCCGGGCTGGGGCGATTGGTCGAGCACGATGAAGCTGCGGCCGGGGACGAGGCCGCGCCGCTTGAGGTGGTAGGCCGAGGAGAGGCCCGCCTGCCCGGCGCCGATGACGACGATCTCGGTCTTGATCGCGAACCCGGTCGCCGGTGTGCTCGTGGGCTCTGACATGTCTCACCCAGGCGGTAGAGCGAACGCCTTCCCTGGCGGCGGTTGAGCGCGCGCCTGCCCCTCCAGGCGCGCGCTCGCGATGTTCGCGGCGTGCCGGAGGCGCTACGCGAACGCCTCCTCGACCAGTGCGAGCGTCCGGCGGGTGTTCTCCCACGGGTCGCCGCTGTTCCCCTCGTACTCCAGCGAGATCGGCCCGCTGTACCCCGCGTCGCGCACCACGCGCAGCGCTCGCACCACGTCCAGCCGAAGCGGCCGCCCCTCGGCGTCGAAGCCGTAGGTCTTGGCGTGGACCAGCCCGGCATACGGGGCGATGCGGGCGATCGAGTCGTAGACGGGCGTCACATCGACCTCGGGCGGCTCCTGGCCCTGCATCATCGCCATCTGCACCGAGAGCAGCGGCTCGAAGTTGCCGATGTCGACCAGGGTCTTGAGCTGCTTCGGGCCGACCGCCTCGACGAGATCGACGATCACCTGCGGGTCGGCGGTGATCCCACCGTGGTTCTCGACCAGCAGCTGCAGCCCGAGCTCCTGCGCCGTGCGCGCCAGCCGGCGGAAGGACTCGATCGTCACCTCGAGCGGCGCGGGCGGCGTGGCGGCGAGCGGCGCGCTGGCGTTCACGCGCACCATGCGCGCCCCCAGGTCGGCGGCGACGCGCATCCAGTTCTCGATCTCGAGCAGGTCCTCCTCGCGGTGGGCCGGGTTGGGGTCGGAGATGTTGCCGACGTCGATCGGCATGTTGAGCAGCTGGACGCCGGCCGACTGGAGGGCTTTCCTGAGCTCGCCGATGTAGGCGGGCGTGCGCTCGGGAATGTGGAACTGGCAGATCTCGACGGCGCTTAGCCCGAGGTGCTCCCTGACCGCGCCGGGGAACTCGAGCAGGGTCATGGTCTGCGGCTGGTCCCACACCCACTCCTGCTTGCTGCCGTCCGGCCCGCGGAAGGTGCCGCGGATGGGCCCGAGGCACTGGTGGAGAGAGTAGCTCGATACGGCGATCTCGTGCTGCATGGCGTGCTCCTTGTCTGGTGGCTCCGGGCGATATGTCCTGTGACGGTAGGGCGAAGAGTGATGGCGCGTCCCTCAGGGAACTGGCGCGATGACCGGCGTGTACCCGTGCGCGAGCGCCCGCACGGTCGAGCGCGGCGTGAGCACCGAGACGACGGTGTCGGCGCTGAGCGCGATGGGATCGCCGTAGCCGGCGTGGCTCCAGGGGTAGACGCGGCCGCCGAGGACGAGCAGCGCGGGCCCGGCGTCCGCGAGCGTCACGAAGGCGCCGTCCGGCAGATTGCCGAGCCGCTCCTGGTACGTGACCTTGCGCCTCGCCGCCCGCGCGCGGCCGCCCGCGACGCGCTCCCGGTGCAGCACGCTGTCGATCAGATCGGCGCGCGGCGCCGATCCGCCGGCCACGTCGGGGTTCGCGGCCGCCCAGTGCCCCCGAAAGTCGCTGAAGCGCTCGCGCTGGCACTCGGCGCAGGGGCGGTGGCCGGCCGCGAGCGCGGTGGCCTCGTCGAGGAAGAACAGGTGCGTGTAGTAGCCGGGGCGCATCAGCTCGGCGCGGCGGCCCTTGAACTCCAGCACGCAGATGATCCAGCGCCGGACCTGGTACTCCCGCACAAGCTGCTTGTTGGCGTCGTGCAGGCAGCCGCGGTTGCCGGTGAACATCCCGCGGGCGGGGCTGCGCTCGATGGTGCCGAAGGGGGTGACGCGGTTCTGGAGGGGCACGTCAAGCTCTCCTGATCCCACGACTGACGCCGTCCGTGGAGGGCCGCAGCCCGCCACGCCTGCGAAAGGCGGCGCGACCGCGTCGCTCGTGTCGTTCCAGCTGCGCCTATGATAGCCGATCGGCGGGCGGTGGTGAGCAGCCGCAGGCGTTCTCTCTGAGCCTGACCGCGCGAGGTCGCGCATTGTGGATCGGAGCGAGCCCTGCGCGCAGCGGTCAGCGCGGCGGATCGTGGCCGACGCGCCCGTCGATCGACTCCCGGATGAGGTCGGCGTGGCCGTTGTGGCGGGCGTACTCCTCGATCATGTTGAGCAGGATGTAGCGCAGGCTCGGCGCCGGGCTGTCGGGGCCGCCCGCTCGCCGCGCCGGCCCGCCCTCGGCCATCGCCGCGGCGAACAGCGCGCGGGAGCGGGCCACGGCGTTGCGCCAGAGCGCGTAGAGCTCCTCGGGCGAGTCATCGGCGGCGGTGCGCCAGTCCCACGTGGGGTCGGCATCCCAGTCCACGGTGTTCCACGGCGGGAGCTGCTCCCGCCCGTGCAGCCACTCCGAGGACATGTCGTCCTCGAAGCGGGCGAGGTGCTTGAGCATCCCGCCCAGGGTCATCGCCGAGGGGCCGAGCGTCGCCCGCAGACCGGCCGCATCCAGGCCCGCGGTCTTCCAGGCGAACGTCGCGCGCTGGCGCTCCAGAAAGCCCAGCAGGGTCGCGTCCTCGTCGCCCGCGATGGGCGGCTCCCAGCGCCCCTCCTCATACGCAAAGTCCGTCATGCTTCCTCCTGTGCTGCGCAGGCACGCCCGCGACTGTGGCCACTGGCCGCTGCCCGTTCTGCGCGCCGAGTTCTGTGGCGCGTATAAGCAGCAAGGTGTGGGCCCCGCGCCTCTATCTTAGCCGGGATAGCGGCAATTATTCGCCCTATTCTCACACACCCACAGCGTATCCGGTGGCCTGGCCCTCGCAGCACAAAAGGAGGCGGGGAGGCGAAGCCTCCCCGGAACCTCCCGCCGGTGAGCGGCAGCGCCTATCCAATCCGCTCCAGGACGATCACCGGAATCTTGCGCTTGGTCTTCTTCTCGTACTCGGCGAAGCTCTGCCAGTGCTGCACCATCTTCTGGTACAGCCGCGACCGCTCCGGCTCCTCGAGCACCGGCGTCGCTCGCGCCTGGAACGTCTCCGTGCCCAGCTCGACGGTCACGAGCGGATTCGCCAGCAGGTTGTGGTACCAGTCGGGGTTGGTGTCCGCCCCACCTTTGGAGGCGATGATCACGATGCGGTCGCCGTCGGTGACGTAGATCAGCGGGGTGATGCGGGGCAGCCCGCTCTTGGCGCCGGTGGTGTGGAGCAGCAGGATGTTGGCGCCCTCGAAGAACCCGCCGACTTTGCCGCCGCTGGCGCGAAACTCGCTGATCACATTCTGATTCCAGTCGCTCACGGTATCCCTCACTGCTGTGACTTCGCAGAATGTGAAGTTAGTGTAGCATGTATGACAACAACTTCGCCCTGCACTTTCGTCTAGTGCCGAAGCCGAACGCCTCTGCATCGCGCCCGCTTGGGGAAGCGAACAGCCGCCTGCGCTCAGTCACGCCCCCTACCGCCGGACGCGTGGTAGCATGCCGCAGGTGCAGACCGAGCGTACATGCGGGGGACACTAGTGGCAGCAGCGATCATCTCGGTGGACGAGCTCACGCGGCAGCTCTGCGAGCTCGGTGTGCGGGCGGGCGGCGTCCTGCTAGTGCATTGCGCCTTCTCCCGGGTGAGGCCGGTGGAGCGTGGCCCAGAGGGCCTGATCGAAGCGCTGCAGGCGGCCGTCGGGCCGGGCGGCACGCTCGTCATGCCCAGCATGACCGACGATGATGACCAGCCCTTCGATCCGCGCACCACGCCCTGCCGCCACTTGGGGGTCGTCGCCGATACCTTCCGGCAGCTGCCAGGGGTGCTGCGCAGCGACAGCCCGCACGCCTTCGCCGCGCGCGGCCCGCATGCGGCCCGGATCACGGAGCCGCACCCGCTTGAGGTGCCGCATGGCCTCGACAGCCCGGTCGGGCGGGTCTACGAGCTCGACGGCCAGGTGCTCCTGCTGGGCGTGGGCCACAACGCCAACACCACCATCCATCTGGCCGAGCTGCTGGCGGGCGTGCGCTATCGCCGCAGGAAGCAGGTGGCGGTGCTGCGGGACGGGCGGCTCACGCGCGTCGAGTACGGGGAGAACGACCACTGCTGCCAGAACTTCAGGCTGGCCGATACGTGGCTGGAGGCGGAGGGGCTGCAGCGCAGAGGCCGAGTCGGATATGCCGAGGCGCGCCTGATCCGCTCGCGCGACATCGTCAGCGTGGTGGTCGAGCGGCTGCGGCGCAACGAGACGGTGTTCCTGCACCCGCCCGGCGTCGACGAGGAGTGCGACGAGGCGTGGGCCAGCCTGCAGCAGGAGCGCGCGCCCTAGCGCCCCGGCACCCGCGCCTCCACCACCGTCCCGCCGCCGGGCCGTGGGCCGAGCGTGAGGCCCCCGCCCGCGTTTGCGGCGTGCTCGCGCATGCCGACGATCCCGAAGTGGCCGGGCTTGCGAAGGTCGGATGACCGCAGGCCGCGCCCGTCGTCGCTGATGCGCAGCAGCCAGCCGTCCCCATCGCGGGACAGCTCCAGCCAGGCGCGCTCGGCGCCGGCGCGGGCAAGCTCTACCCAAGCGTGGGCAGCCCCGGCGTGCCGCTCGACGTTCGCCAGGGCCTCGCGGGCGATCTTGCGCAGCGCCTCGTCGGCGGCGGGCGCCAGGGCGGGCGGCTCCTCCGGGAGCGAGAGCGTCACCCGCAGGCCGCCGCGCCCGCTGACCATCTCGGCGAGCCTCCCGAGGGCCTGCGGCAGCGGCTCCCCCTCGCCCAGCGGGGCCCGCAGGCTCGCCAGGGACTCCCGCAGCTCACCCATGGTGCTGCGCACGAGGGCGCGGGTCGCCTCCAGCTCCGCGTCGCCCAGCTCACGGTCGCGGGCGTACAGGCGCTGGGCGGCCTCCAGCTTCACACTCACCAGCACCAGGGCGTGGCCGATGCTGTCGTGCATCTCGCGGGCCAGGCGCGTGCGCTCCCGCAGCGCCGCCAGCTCCTCGCGCTCGGCGGCCGCCGCCTCCACTTCTGCCTTGGCCCGCCGCAGCTCGCCCACCAGATGGAGCAGCCGGTAGCGCTGGGTGAAGAGCTGGTGCATCAGCAGGCCGAGCACGATGAAGAACAGCGTTATGAAGGCGATTCTCACCAGGCCCAGCCAGTCGGTGGCGAGCAGCGCCTCGAGCACGCCGATCTGCAGGCTCACCAGCAGGAAGTACGCGGCGAGCGGCAGGGGCCAGTGGTGCGGCCGCAGGCCCCCCATCGCCTGGCCGATGAGCACGAACCCGACGCCGAGGAAGGAGGGCTCGATCTGCAGCAGCGCCGCCAGGATCAGGGCCTGGGCGCCGAAGTAGCCCCAGGCCACGGGCGCGGGCAGCGGCCACGGCTCGGGGTCGCGGGTGAAGCGCCGCACGAAGATCCGCTGGAAGAGCGCGGCGCTCGCCAGGCTGAGGCCGATGGCCGCCGCCCCACGCCAGCTGAGCAGGCCGGAGTCTGGGCGCGCGGCGAGCCCGAGGAACCCCAGCAGCAGCGCGCTGTAGAAGAACAGCCCGAAGAACGGAGCCATCCGGTCGAGGAAGCTCTGCTCAGGCAGTTGTGGCGTGGGGGTGCTCATTAGGATTCTCCATATGCTAAATGTACCATGCGTGGTGCAGCCGGCATGGCCGCGCTATCTGCGCGGCTCCCAGCGGAAGAAGCGCGCCGCGACGGCCAGGCCGAGCGCGCCGTAGAGCAGCAGCCCGGCGCCGTTCAGCCAGGCCGGCTGCAGCGGCGTGACGGGCACCAGCGCGGGGCGCACCAGGTCCACCAGCATGAGCGCGGGGCTCCAGCGGCTGAGATCCAGCAGCCAGGCCGGCAGCATCTCGCTCGGCAGGAACAGGTTGCTCACGAACATCAGCGGGAAGTAGACGCCCTGGCCGATCACCAGCGCGGCGCCGGCGCTCGGCGCCATCCCCGCCAGGGCCTGCCCGAGCATGATGAAGACGGCGGCGCCGAGCACGGCCCAGAGCATGCCGCTCGCCAGCCCTTCCCAGGCGAAGCGCGCCTCCAGCGCCAGGATCGCGACGGCTATGATGGCCGCGCTCTGGGCCAGGATGAGCGCCAGCCGCACCAGGCCGTAGGCCGCCACCAGCATGGCCGGTGGCAGCGGGGCCGTCCGCATGCGCTGGAGGATGCCCTGGTCGCGCATGTTCGTGAGCCAGGCCGAGTCGCCGATCAGTCCGCTCGACATAATGTTTAGGGTCACGACGCCCACCGCCAGCCAGGCGGCCGCCTCGGGGGCATCGGCGAGGATCATCCCGTTGATCAGCAGCAGCCCGATCGGGAAGAGCAGGTTCCAGAACAGGGTCGTGCGGTTCCGCAGGTTGATCAGCAGCAGCGAGCGGGTGAGTATCAGAATCCGACGCATTGAGTTCTCCTTTATGTATTCACAGGACTTACGCGGTGAGGTCAGAGTGTGCTTGAGGGCGAGAACTGAGCATTGCAGCGCATCAGTCTGTGCCTGGGACATGGGCATCGGTGGAGGTGGGCATGACAACGGGCAGACTGGCACGGTACGCGTTCCCTTGCGGGTCCAGGGC
>CALJIC010000353.1 GCA_937974195.1 uncultured Roseiflexaceae bacterium
ACGCACACCTACCGCGTCGCGGTGCGGCTGGGGCTGCTGTCGCCCGAGGTGCCGGAGGTCGGGCGGCGGGCGCACGTGGCGCTCGAGGCGGCGCTGCCGGCCGGGCAGCGCCTCGCGTTCCACATCAACGCTGTCGCCCACGGGAGACAGCGCTGCCACGTGCGCCGGCCGGACTGCGAGGCGTGCCCGGTCGCGGGTCAATGCCTCGCGCCCGAGCTTGGCCGCTACAGCCGGCGTGTGGCGGGGGCGCAGGAGCACGCGCAGACGTCTACGGCCGCGGCGGAGCAGGCTTCGACGGAGGAGACATGAGCACAATCTACATCGCCGGGCCGCTGTTCAACGCCCACGAGCGCTGGTATCTGGAGCGGATCGCCGAGGCGCTCGAGGCCGCCGGCCACCGCACATTCCTGCCGCACCGCGACGCCGGCCTGGTCGATCTGCAGCGCCCCGAGGCGCAGGTGCAGGTGTTCCGCGCCGACATCGCCGCGCTCGACGCGTGCGATGTGTGCGTCGCGCTGCTGACCGGGCCGGACCAGGACTCGGGCACGTCGGCGGAGCTCGGCTACATGTACGCCCGGGGCAAGCTCTGCTACGGCATCACCGACGACTTCCGGTTTCTCAACAATATGCTCTGGGGGATCTGCGGCGAGGGGCGGCGGATCGCGCGGGATATCCCCGGGCTAATCGCGCTGATCGAGGCGGAGTTAGGAGGCAGAGGGTAGATCATCCGCGCTCGCCCATCGCCAGCGGATCGTCGCAACCGCCTCGCGCTGGACCCATCACACGCCGCTCCGTGCTAGAGTGTGGGCGCAGATGCACGACAGAGCGCCTGCCGGTCCGAGCAGGGCGATCATGCATCGCCCACCACCCGCTCCACGTCAAGCCCCAGCGCCAGCAGCGTCCGCCGCGCGGCAGCCGCGTCGAACCGGCTCGTTGGCAGGCCGGTGAGCCGGCCCACTAGCCACTTCGGCGCCACCTGCCGCCCGTCCACCACTACATACCAGTCCCGGTAGCGCCCCGCACCCGCGCCGTCCTCCTCGAGCGCCCGTCGCGCCGCCTCCAGCACCTCGTCGCGCGACATCCGCAGCGTCACGCCGGCCACGGTGACCTCGCCGCGCGGCGCCGCGCCGGCGACCAGACGCTCGGGGGGAGCGCCGCCCGCCGTCCACTCGCGCCCCTCGAGCCAGGCGCGCAGCTGCCCGAGCTTCGTCCCCATCGGCCCGTCGGTTAGCGTCACCGCCACCTGAGGCGGGACGTGCGCCTCCCAGCCCGCTATCGCGCGCAGGTAGCGCTGGCTGAGCCCTAGGCACAGCTGGTCGTAGCCCATCTCCATCAGCGCCGCGAATCGCCGCAGCACCTCGGGGCGCAGCTCGTCGGCGCGCTCCGGCGCCATCGTCTGGTCGTACCAGGGGATCGGCTGGCTCGCGGGGATCAGGCCGAAGGCCGCCGAGAGCACGTAGACGTCGAGCCCCGCGCCGAACAGCGGCTGCTCGCGCAGGTAGGCGCGCAGCACCTGCCACAGCGGCCCGTCGTAGCGCTCGAGGGCCGGGATGGGCTGCTCACCGCCCCGCTTGCGCGCCGAGCACTTGAGGATCAGGAGGCGCATTGAACGCTCGCTCTGTCGCTTCTACCCGCTCGCCGCGCGCACCTTGCAGCGGGCAAGCCAGATGTCCTCGACCTCGCCGGCGTAGCGCCGCAGCAGCTCGGCGCCGAACTCTGCAGGGTCGATGCCGAGCTCGGCCAGGCCGACCGTCGGCACCGGCGTACCCTCGGTCTCGATGTTGAGGCCGGTGTGGATGAGCGTCGAGGTCGCGCTCGCCGTGGCGATCGACACCGAGAGCTTGCCGAGGCTGCCGTCGGCGCGCGGCAGATACAGGTCGTCGCCCCTGCGCATCACCGGCCGCCCGGTCCGCTCCTCCAGCAGCTCCTTCGCTGTGATGACCAGCAGCCGCTGCCGGTAGACCGTCTGGTGCAGGTCACCGCCGAAGAACTCCGCGATCACGTGCAGCATCAGCGGGCTGGAGATCGGCGCCGCGCGCTTCACGTCCTCGAGGTCGACCATCTCGCTCAGGTCGACGCGGCACGGCCCGATGAAGGCCACCGCCGCGTCGCCCAGCAGGTCGAACTGCCGGTAGATCCAGTGCGGCGCCAGCTGCCGCCCGTCGTAGGTGATCTGCTGGTCGGCAACAAAGTGGGTGCGCATCGCTCCTCCCGCGGCTCGCTACGCGGCCCGCGTCTCGTCGGCGGCGCGGGCACGGCGCGCCCCGACGGTGCTGCGCCACAGCAGGATCAGCCCGACGGCCAGCGCGGTCATCCACAGCTTGCCGACGATCTGCCCGGCGAGGAAATCGAGCGAGCCGAAGGCCAGCCACAGGAACAGCGCGCTGTCAAGCATCACGCCGACGGTGTTGCTGGCGACCACGGCCGCGAGCCAGGCGCGCCGGCGCAGCGGCGTGTAGACGGCGAAGTCGGCCAGCTCGCTGACCAGGAAGGCCACGCCGCTGGCGAGGGCGAGCTGCGCGCTGAGCGCGGCGGAGATCAGCGCGCCGGTGAGGATCGCCACGACAGTCCAGCGCCGGCCGAGCGTCTCCTGGACGGCGTCGCGCAGGGTGAAGGCCAGACCGGCGAAGTAGACGCCGGCCGGCGCCATCAGGCCGAGGCCGACGGGGACGATGCCGACGAGGGAGATCGCTAGGTTGGCGGCGAAGATCGTCAGGATGTAGCCGATGAGCGCTGCGATGCCGAGCTTTAGCAGTGGCTTCATAGCACCTCTTCAGGTCATAGTCGGTGGCTGCCAGTGGGTGTCGGCCCTGTAGGCCCGCGATTATAGCACAGGCCTTCTTCTGGTCGGAGGAGTCCCAGCCGGGCATCAGCGCCGTCTACCGGATTCGGGGGTGAGCGAGCTGCCACGCTCCAGCGATGCGCTGCGGCGCCCATCCCGTTGCGCAGGGCGGGCTATGGTATAATGTGCGCGGGCCGGTAGCTCAGTGGTAGAGCAGCGGTCTTTTAAACCGATGGTCGTGGGTTCGATCCCCACCCGGCCCATGTTCCGACACCCTGTAAAGCCCGCTCGTAAGCAATCTGCATCACCGGCCAGGCGCGTCGCGTCGGGCGAATGGCCAGCAGCGCGTCGTGTCTGAGGTACACCTGGTCCACCAGCTGTACCAACACCGCACGGCGCTCTGTGACCGTCGCCGCATCGAATAGCTCCGGCAGGTTCCCCAGCACCGCCGCAACGGCGCTGAGATCCGTCATTGGCTCCTCCTCGTACTCAGCCTCGCTCTTCAGCCCATCTTCGTACAGCCGCGCCAGCCGACACATGCGCGCCTCCAGCAAGGCGTGGCTGGTGTGACTCACCGTCTCCTCGCCGAGCAGCTGTCGCGCTCGCGCCAGCGCCTCCTCCCGCCACTCCGGTGGTAGGCTGAGCCGCCCGATGGCGCGCAGCACCTGCGCCTCCACAGCCTCTGGTGAGAAAGATGCCGAGCTGCGGCCACAGACACTTTGAGCCGCTGGCGTGTGACGCCCCTATGCCTGAGTTCTACGGCCAGCATCGGGCTGCGTCACGGATGGCAGCGGCGTAGGGTCGCAGGTGCTCTGGTGTTGCCAGCGAAGCGAGCCAGGGCATCAGGGCGCTCAGAACGCGCAGCAGCGCTGGTCGTTCGCGGGCCGTGTCCATACGCACTGTCACCTGCAGCTGTTGCAGATTCGCGGCTGGCTCTGCGACCAGGTGGGGCGCCAGCGCACGCAGTGCTTCGTCGTGCGATATCTAGACAATGGCATGATCAGCGTCGAGGGCTTCCAGCCAGACCGCCGGCTGCTCACCCTCCGACAGGCGGGGAGCCAGCGCTGTGAGCGCACGGGCGCGCCATCTCTTGTCGGAAATGGCACGCACCGCCTCGAGGGCTTGGGGATGCAAGTCGGGCGGAAGATACGGAGCCAGCGCTTCGAGCGCGAAGATGCGCCCGATCTCGTTGTCAATCGCCCGCACAGCTCCGCTGGCAGGAGCGGTGCCAGCGCTCCCAGCGCGTCGGCGCGCCAGAACTCGTCAGCAACGGTACGCGCAGCGTCCCAGGCTTCCTGCCAGACCGCCCTCTGCTCGTCAGCCGGCAGGTGGGGGCCAGCGTTACGAACGCTCGGGTGCGCAAGCGTGTATCAGCAATCGCTCGCGCCACGTTCAGCGCTTCATCCATCAGGGGCTGAGGGATGCAGCCGTGCTTGTGCAGCGCTCGGAGCGCTTCCGCCTGTTGTTGTGACTGAGGCATCTGCGCGATGTGAGCCAGCGCTGCTTCGGCGCTCCATCTCCCGTGCGGGGTTCCGACCGTCACGAGACCAATCAGTAAGCCAGGGGAGAGGTTCCCGCTTAGACTGTGAATGCTGGCGCTGAACAGCGCGCAGCGCAGGCTCAGCCCGAGATTGCCGGTCGCCTTACTATGACGCCAGAGGTGCTCGAGGTCACCCAGATAGCCGGCGTAGCTGCCCTCGGCCGCCAGACGCAAGCTCGCCCACGGCTGGTAGAACGCGCCCTGAACCGGCCCGACCTCCGTCAGCACACGTTCGACCAGGTCCCACCGCTGC
>CALJIC010000354.1 GCA_937974195.1 uncultured Roseiflexaceae bacterium
GCCCGGGTGCAGGGCGGAGCGCCTGCATGCGTGAATGCCAGCACAAGCAGCCCGGGTGCAGGGCGGAGCGCCTGCAGGAACGAGCCCGGGTGCAGGGCGGAGTGCCTGCGAACAAGCCCAAGTGCAGGGCACAGCGCCTGCGAAACACGCCTGAGTGCAGGACGGACCACCGCGTAAGTCCCGTTTAAAAGGTACTAGAATACCAGTTGTGAGACGTCGCTGCGGGGGCCGGGCCGCGGTCCCGAAGGGCGGGCGCGCTCCGCCGCATGCTCGCACATTCTACCGCCTGCCCAGCGACGCAGCGCAGGGGCGGCGTCCCCATCTGGCCGCTCCAGCTCCCCGATACCGTGATCGCTACAGCTCTACCCGGAGGCAGCTCGATGAACAAAGAGGAGCGCAGGCTGCGGATCGGCGTGCTCGGCTGCGGCCCGATCGCCCAGTTCGCCCACCTCGACGCCTGCCGCAAGGCGCGCAACGCCGAGCTCTACGCCATCTGCGACGCCGCCGAGGACCTGCTGGAGCGCATGGCCGCCGTCCACGCGCCGCAGGTCACCTACCGCGACTACCAGGCCATGCTCGCCGATCCGCAGGTCGAGGCGGTGATCGTCGCCACCGCCGATCAGTTCCACGTCCAGCTGTGCCTCCAGGCGCTCGAGGCCGGCAAGCACGTGCTGGTCGAGAAGCCGCTCGGGGTGGGCGTCGAGGAGTGCGAGCGGCTCGCCGCGCAGGTGCGCGCCACCGGCCTGGTCCTGCAGGTCGGCAACAACCGGCGCTTCGACCCCGGCGTCGCCTTCGCGCAGCGCTTCATCCGCGAGGAGATCGGCGATCTGATCGGGCTGAAGGCCTGGTACTACGACTCGGCCTTTCGCTACACCATGACCGATAACCTCCAGCCGCTGCCGGTCACGAGCGCGAATGCCCGGCGGCCGGAGGGCAACCCCAAGGCCGACCGGCGGCGCTACTTCCTGCTGACGCACGGCAGCCACCTGGTCGACACGGCGCGCTTCCTGGGCGGTGAGATCGACGCGTTGCGCGCCCGCTACAGCAGCCGCCTCGGCGCCCACTGCTGGTTCGTCGACGTCGCCTTCGCGAGCGGCGCGCTCGGCCACCTGGACATGACGATCGCGGTGCAGGGCGACTTCGAGGAGGGCTTCCAGCTGTTCGGCGCGGGCGGCAGCGCCAAGTGCCGGGCGTACCTGCCGTGGTACCACAAGTGCAGCGAGGTGGAGTGCTTCTCGGCGCGCGACCGGGAGTACCGCCGGCCGCTGGGCGAGGACGCCTACACCTACAAGCGGCAGATCGAGGGGTTCGCCGACACCATCCTGCACGGCCTCCCGCAGCACGGCGCCAGCGTCGACGACGGGACGGCGGCGGTGCGCTGCCTGGTCGCGATCGCGCGCTCGGCCGAGCACGGCGACTGGGTGCGGCCCGCCGATGTCAGCGGGAGCGTGTGACAGACGTGGGCGCTGCGCCGTCCGGCGCGCAGATTCGCACGCGGAAGGACGCCGGCCCGCCGCGGACGCCCTTTCGCTGACGCAAGCGGAAGGGCGCCGGCTCACCGAGGACGCTCTTTCGCCTGCGCGAGCGGAAAGTGTGGAAGGGCGCCGGCTCGCCGCAGACGCCTTCTTCGCCCACGCAAGCGGAAGGGCGCTGGTCTGCCAAGAACGCTCTTTCAGCCGAAAGGTTCGGAGAGCCGCAGGCCCGCCAAGGCTGCTTGCCGCGGGGAGGTTCGGAGGGCCGCAGGCCCGCCACTTTCGCTCTTTCAGCCGAAAGGTTCGAAGAGCCGCCGGTCCGCCAAGGCTGCTTGCCGCGGGGAGGTTCGGAAGGCTGCAGGCCCTCCGAGATCCTTATTTCTCCGCGGCTCTGCGGCGACGCAGTCGCTGCAGAGCCGCGGAAGAAGCCCCACGAAGCCTCCTCCACCACGCCGCAGAGCGGCAGCAGAGGGGCACGGGGAGGCATAGCCTCCCCGACTTCCGCAATCGCGTACCTCAGGTTATTGACAATGGTACTCGGTTTGCGCTATTCTTCACAACATTATTTCGTAAGCCATAGCTGAGGGTACGCGTGACGCTTGAACGGTTTCACCTGGTGTTCGCCCGCGGCGGCGACGGTCCCCCGCCCCGATTCATTGCCCTGCTCGAGCACGAGTGCCGCGCCCGCGGCCTGACCTTTGCCCACTGCCGCACCCACGACCACGCGGCCTGGCTCCTCCACGGCCTCGCCCAGCGCGCCCTGGTGGTCGATATGCTTGTCGACTATATGGGCCGCTCCTTCCGCTGCGACGACGCGCTCACCCGCGCGGTCCGCGAGCGCGGCGGCCTGGTGGTCGAGGACCCGGACCGGGTGCGCGCCTACGGCAGCAAGGCCGCCATGCACCTGGCGCTGGTGCGCGCCGGCGTGCCGCTGCCCCGCACGCTGATCTGGCGCGCCGGCCGGCCGGTGCGCGAGCTCTCGCCCGCCGAGCGCATCCTGCTCGGCCAGCGCTTCGTCGTGAAGCCCGCCCACGGCTCGGGCTGCGCTGGCGTCAGCCTGCACGTGGACGGGAGCCGCGCGGCGCTCGAGGCTGCGATCGACGACCCCGACGACGACTATCTGCTGCAGGAGTTCGTCCAGCCGCTCTCCCTCGACGGCCGCCCGGCGTGGTTCCGGGTCTACAACTGCTTCGGCCATGTCTTCGTGTGCTTCTGGCACCCGGAGACCCACGCGACGTCGCTGGTTACCCCGGAGGAGCTCGCCGCCTACGGCCTCGGCGAGCTGGAGCGCCTGTCGCGCCGCATCGCCGCGGTGTGCGGCTACCGCTGGTTCTCGAGCGAGATCGCCATGACCGCCCGCGGCGGCCGGCGCGTGCTGCTGCCGATCGACTACAACAACAACAAGCCGTTCATGATCGCCCACAGCGAGTTTGGCGAGCGCGGGATGCCGGATCAGGTCGTCGAGGCGGCTGCGCGCGTGCTCGTCGAGACGGCCGCGCGCCATGCCGAGCGCCGCGAGCAGGCCCTGGCGGTGTAGGTGGGGTCCGGCCGGCGCACCAGGGCCCACCACACACCAGGAGACCATCTGGGCGCGGCCGCACATCTTGCGAGCCGTGCTATACTGCGCCGCGATACCAGATGGAGGCTCTCATGCGCATCTACAAGGCCAAGGCGCCGATGCGGATCGGGTTCTTCGGCGGCGGCACCGATGTCAGCCCCTACGCCGAGGAGCACGGCGGCAAAGTCCTGAACTGCACGATCGATAAGTATGTGCGCTGCATGCTCAGGCCCACCAACGCGCCGGGCATCACCATCCGCTCGCTCGACCTCGAAGAAGTCTCACGGAACGTGACCGGGCGCTGGGAGGGCCGGCTCGCCCTGCCCCAGGCCGTCCTCGACGCCCTGCCGCCCGCTCCAGGCGTCGAGGTCACTATGTTCAGCGATGTCCCGCCCGGCTCAGGGCTCGGCTCCTCCTCGGCGCTGGTCGTCAGCATGCTCAAGCTCATCCACGCCGCCTCGGGGATAACCATCGACCCGCACACGCTGGCCGAGCTGGCCTACCGCATCGAGCGCGTCGACCTCGGCATCCCCGGCGGCCGGCAGGACCAGTACGCCGCTGCGTTCGGCGGCATGTGCGTCTACCACTTCAGCGCGAACGGCGTGATCGTCGAGCCGGTGCTCACCGAGCAGACGGCGCTGCTGGAGCTGGAGAGCTGCCTGCTGCTGGGGTACATCGGCAGCCGGCGGCTGCTGAGCGGGCACCTGATGGAGGACCAGGTGCGGCGGCTCAAGGAAGGGGACACGCTCCGCTACCACGACGAGACCAAGGCGCTGGTGGACGAGGCGGTCAAGCTGCTGCGCGGGCTGAAGATCGCCGAGTTCGGGCGGCTGCTGCACACCGCCTGGGAGGTGAAGAAAGCCTTCAGCCCGTACATCGCGCCGACGGAGGTAGAGGAGATCTACGCGCTGGCGCGGCGGCACGGGGCGTGGGGCGGGAAGATCACCGGCGCCGGCGGCGGCGGCTTCATGGTCTTCTGCTGCCCGTTCGACCGGCGGCTGGAGCTGGAGCGGGTGCTCACCGAGGCGGGCGTGCAGATCCGCCACTTCTCCTTCACCACCCAGGGCGTCCACGCCTGGTCGGTCGAGACGTAGCGGCGCCGCAGCGCGCCATGCTCAGCCCTCGGGCTCGCCCGGGGGCTGTGTCTCTTTCGGCGGCCCCTCGGGCTCGCTTGGGGGCGGCTGCTTCTCTTTCGGCGGCCTCTCGGGCGCGTTGTAGCGGTTCATCGCCGCGGTGAGCCCGTCGCGCAGGATCACGTCGACGGCGTCTGCCACCCGGGTGAGCAGCGCGGGGAGCTGCTCCTCCTCCGCGGGGGTGAAGCGCCCCAGGACGTAGCGGGCCAGGTCCCAGCCCGCAGGCCGCTGCCCGATGCCGATCCGCAGGCGCGGGAAGTGCTGCGTGCCGAGCATGCCCGTCACCGAGCGCATGCCGTTGTGGGTGCCGGGGCTGCCGCGCTCGCGCAGGCGGAGCACGCCGAACGGCAGGTCGGTGTCGTCGTAGATCACCAGCAGCTCGCGCTGCGGGTCGAGCTTGTACCATTGGAGCAGGCCGACGACCGCGTGCCCGCTGTTGTTCATGTAGGTCTGCGGGCGCGCGAGGACCACCCGCTGCCCTGCGATGTGCCCCTCCGCCAGCCGGGCGTTAGCGCGCTTGCCGCTGAACTCGAGCCCGTGGCGGCGGGCCACCTCGTTCACTGCGCGCCAGCCGATGTTGTGGCGCGTGCGCGCGTACTCCTCACCTGGGTTCCCCAGGCCGACGATCAGCCACACGATCTATTTCCTCAGGCAAAGTCTCGGAGAAGGATGCTGTGGTGGACAATGTTTGGCGGCTTCGCCGCCGAACACCGCCCACCACAGCCCTCTGTGCTGGTCAGTGTGTTGGTACGGTGAGGCGAAGCCGCCAGACGCTGTCAGCGCAGCACTGCGGCCGGCGCGCTACAGGCGTTCTTTCGCCCGGTGCAGGCGCCACGTGCGCAGGCCCAGGGTCATGCCGAGCATCATGATGCCCACCAGCGGCGGCACCCCGGCGCTGGTGTTCGGCAGCGGCGCCGGGATGGCGGCCGCGCGCCCGGCCGGCTCCGAGATGTTCGTCGCCGGGTCCACCGCCTCGGGGGCAGCCTCCGGTGTGCTGGTGGACACCTCCGCCGTCGGCATCGCGCCGATCTCCGCCGCCTGCGTCGTCGTCGGCGTCACCACGGTCGTCGCCGAGATCGCCGCGGTCGCCGTCACCACCGCCGTCGCCGGCAGCGGGGTCGGCGTGTCCGTGGCCGGGCCCTGCGCCGCCTGCGCCGGCCCGACGACGAGCACCGTGACGATGTTCGAGTAGGCCGGGATGCTCAGGCCGGCGAACGACAGCTCGGCCTGGGCCACGACGCGGGTGCCGACTGCGACATCGGTGTTGACGCGCGTCTTGACCAGGATCTCGACGCCCTCTCCCGCCGCGAGCGACGGCACCGTCAGCGTGATGCGGTTCCCGCTCTGCTGCGGGTCGCCGCGGTCGGACGACCGGCTGATGATCGTCAGGTTCGCCGGCAGCACGCTGCTCACCACGACGTCGCGCAGCTCGCCGCTCTGGCGCGTGTTGCGGACGGCGATGACGTAGCTGATCTCCTGGCCGGGGAAGGCGCTGCCCCAGTCGCTCGCCATCCGGAAGAACAGGCCGTCGGCCGTGGTCGGCGCCTCCGTCGCCGTGGGCTCGGGCGTGCTCGTCGGGGCGCTCGTGGCGCGTGCGCCGCCGGTGCCTGTTCCGCCGCCTGTCCCGCCGCCCGAGCGCGCTGGCGGCGCGGTGGGAGCAGGCGGGGGCGCCTCGGGGCGCGGCGTCGGCGGCAGCAGCAGGCTGTCACCGCCGGTCGTGTCGCTGGGCGCGCCGCCACCGCCACTGCTGCGGTCGCCATCGTCATCGCGGCCACCGCCGCCACCGCCGCCTCCGCCGCCTCCGCCGCCTCCGCCGGGCTCGGGTGTGCTCGTCGGGGCGCCTGGGACGGGCGTCGTGGTCGGGGCGCCCGGGCCGGGCGTGTTGGTCGGGAGGTCCGGGCCGCTGGGCGTGACGGTCGGCGGGTTGGCGACCACGCCCAGCACCTCGATGAACACCGGGTCGGAGGCGGCCGTGAAGTTGCGTTCGTCGCTGGCCACCGCCTGGTTCTCGAGCAGCATGCCGGGAGTCGCTGTGCCGCTGACGCGCACGTTGATCGTGATCGTCGCCGGCGCGCCGGACTGGGCGCTGACGCTGCAGATCACGGTGTTGCCGCTCACCGAGCACGTGCCGTTGCTGGCGGTCGCGCCGAGGATCTCGAGCGCCGGGTCGATCGTGTCGCGCACCTCGATCGCCGTCGGGCCGCCGTTGTTGCTGAATACCGAGACCGAGAAGCTCAGGCTCTGCCCCGGGCTCGCGCCGGGCGCCGAGGGGGCTTTGAGCAGGCGCAGCGGCGCCTCGCCCGGCTGTGGCGTGTGCGTCATCGTCGGGGTCGCGTTCGGGTCGGCCGTCGCGGTGGCGGTCGCCGACGGCGGGTCGGTGGGCACGCTCGGGTCCGTCGTCGGCGGCAGCGTGTTGGTCGGCAGGCTCGGGTCCGTCGTCGGCGACGGAGTGAGAGTCGGCAGGCTTGGGTCCCTCGTCGGCTCGGTGGTCGGCGTGTTGGTCGGCAGGCCCGGGTCCCTCGTCGGCTCGGTGGTCGGCGTGTTGGACGGAGTCGACGGGACGGGTGTGTCTGTCTCAGTCGGGCCGGGCGTGTTCGTCGCGCGCGGGGCGGCTGGCTCCACCGGCAGCGTGGGCTCGGCGGTGGCCTCGGCGGGCGCCTCAGCCGGCGCTTCGGCCGGCGCCGTATCGGTTGAGGAATCTGGATCGCTGGGCGCCTGCTGCTCCTCGTCGCTGGCGGGCGTTTCCTCGGGCGCCTCCTGGGCGATGCGCGGCGCGGCCGGCGCGACGAGCGGGTTCACCCAGCGATACGCCTCCGCGTAGAGCGGAAACACGATCAGCAGCAGACTGACGACGATCAGCGTAATCTCGTACGCCGTCCAGCGTGCCGGACCACGCCCAGCGGGCGGCCGTCGGTCCCGGCGAAAGAGCCGTTGCATAGGTGTTCCTCTCCTCGCGCCCGGCTACCACGAAGTCGACAGGATGCTCCCCGGCGAGGGAGTCTCGGGCGCCCTACGTACTCCGGATGTGGCGGCTACGGCGCCGGCTGGGAGTCCACGAGGTCGGCGACGACGACGAGCCGCTGCGTGTCCCAGTTCGTGCAGGTGATCATCGTCAACACCGGGGTGGGAGTGTCCTCGAGCACCTCGACCTGTGTGGGCCATACGGCGAACGACTCGCGGACGATGTATCGGTAGCGCCGGCCACCGGCGTCGACGAACACTTCATGGCCCGGCTGGAGCGCGCCCAGGTTGCGGAACACCGCCCCGCGCAGCCCGGCGTGCCCGGCCAGTGCGGTGTTGCCGTTCGTGCCCGGCAGCGCGGTGCCGTGGAGGTAGCCGGCGGCGTACTCGGCCACCTCCCACACGCCGTCGCGTATGAAGACCTCGCGCACGGGTGTGTCCAGCCCGATCGCCGGGATCACCAGCCGCGACGGCTCGGGGGCGACCTTCGGCACGAGCTCGGCCAGCGGCTCGCTCGCCCTGCGCCTCTCGCGCCCGCCCTCGGCGGCGTCGCGCGCCTCAGCGGCGCGCATGTCGGCGGTGATGTACGGGAGCGGCACGGCCGAAACGAGCCCGCCGGCGGCCCGCTCGCCCTCCTCGGCGGCGCTCTCCGGCTCGCCCGCCTCGGTCGCGTCGGCCCGGCTCGACTCCGGCGCCTCAGCCCTAAACTCGCGCGCGCTGGCGCTGGCGTGTTGGGCGCTCTGCTCGTGCAGCCAGTCGCGGGCGGGGCCGTCGATGAACCAGTAGCCGAAGATCAGCGCCGCGGCGATCATCAGCAGCCGCTCGGCGTGCGTCAGCGCGTGATCCACCCAGGTGCGCAGCATGTAGCCGCGGAGCGCGTACCGCCGCTGCTCTTCCCGCGAGCGCAGCGCCACCGGAGCGCGCCAGCTCTCTGCGGGGCTCGGCGGGCTCTCGATCAGCTGGTTCAGCAGGTCTAGCGCGTCCTGGTCAACGGCTGTTTGGCGTCGTCGGGCAGGCATCGCTGAGTAGTCATAGCGCCGATCGCGCCCCACAGGCGCCGGCAGGATTCTTCGCGCCACACGGCGCCCACCAGCAGCTCTGGGCATTCTGAGGGCGATTATACATTATGCATGGCATCCGTGCAATAGGACAATTGGCCCTAAAGGGATTTACGCTCATATCACGTAGGATGAGTGTAAAGGGATCCGTTAAACCGGGTTGTCGGCGCCTACGGCATCCGCCACGCTGCGGAATCCGTCGCGCCTGAGAAGGGCCGCCAGGCCGCGGTTGATCTGCCGCACGACGCCCGGGCCGCCGTACACGAGCCCGGTGTAGAGCTGCACCAGGCTGGCCCCGGCGCGCACGAGCGCATAGGCGCCGGCGGCATCCATCACGCCCCCGACGCCGATCACCGGCGCTCTGCCGCCGCAGAGCCGGTAGATCTGTGCGACGGTCGCGCGGGCGCGCGCCGCCAGCGGGGCGCCGCTGAGCCCGCCGGCCTCGCGCGCGGCCCTGCCGCGCAGCCCGGCGCGCGCCAGCGTGGTGTTCACCGCCACGAACCCGGCGCAGCCGCCGGCCATCCCCGCCTGCACGACCTCCTCGAGCGCGGCGGGCGTCTCGTCGGGCGAGACCTTGAGGAACAGCGGCCGCGGCGTCTCCAGGCGGGCGTTCTCGGCCGCGAGCGCGGCGAGCAGCTCTTCCAGCGCCGCCCGCTCGTGTAGCCGGCGCAGCCCCGGCGTGTTGGGCGACGAGATATTGACCGTCACGTAGTCCGCCAGCGGCGCGAGCGCGGCGAAGGCCGCCACGTAGTCCTCGGTCGCTCGCTCCAGCGGCGTGTCGCGGTTCTTGCCGATATTCACGCCGACGACCGTAGGCCCGATGGCTGTGCCCCTGCTCTTCCGCAAGTTGCCTGCCACCACCTCGGCGCCCGGCGAGTTGAAGCCCATCCGGTTCACCAGCGCCCGGTCGGGCGGCAGGCGGAACAGGCGCGGCTGCGGGTTGCCCGGCTGGGGGCGGGGCGTGACCGTGCCCACTTCGACGTGGCCGAAGCCGAGCAGCGCCATCGCCCGCACCATCTCGCCGCGCTTGTCGAAGCCGGCCGCCAGGCCGAGCGGGTTGGCGAAGCGCATGCCAGCGACGCGCACGGCCAGGATCGGGTCGTCGTACGTGTACATCGCGCGCAGCAGCGCGGACGCCGGCCGGATCGCCGCCGTGCGGCGCAGCAGCCGGCTGACGAGCTCGTGGGCGCGCTCGGCGTCGCTGCGGAACAGCAGCGGCCTGAGCAGCTGGTAGATCATGGTGTTCCTTCGACGAGTGCAAATCGGCAGCAGCAGGCAATCATAGCAGAATCGGCGCGGGCTCGCGGCAGCGGGGCCGCCGGCGCGGGTGCGCGATAGCTCTCCGTGGCCGTTCTTGACAAAATTGATTGAGTAATATATATTTGCTCGCGAACTTCACACAGCACTGCTCTTATCCAGAGGGGCGGAGGGACTGGCCCGATGAAGCCCCAGCAACCACCCGGCGCAGCACGGCGGGTAGGTGCTAACTCCAGCAGGTGTTCCTGGAAGATGAGAGCGGCGCGTCGGGTACGGCTTATGCTGTGCGCTGCGTCCGCCTCACGCCCAGATCGAGCGAATTGGCGAAGGAGCGCAGCATGGCCGAGCCAGTCACCCTCTCCCACGTCGGCAAATCCTTTCCCTCACGCCAGGCGGCGCTGCCGGTGCTCGGCGATGTCACGCTGTCGATCCCGGCCGGGACGTTCCTGGCCATCCTCGGCCCGAGCGGCTGCGGCAAATCGACGCTGCTGCGCCTGATCGCCGGGCTAGACCAGCCCACAACCGGCACGGTGCGGCTCGGCGAGCGCGTCGTCACCCAGGCCGACCCGCGCTGCGCGGTGGTCTTCCAGGAGCCGCGCCTCTTCCCCTGGCTCACTGTTGCCGACAACGTGGCCTTCGGCGCGCGCCGGCTCGCGGAGCGCCCCGACCCCGCCGAGCTGCTCGAGCTGGTGGGCCTCGGCTCGTTCGGGCGCGCGCTGCCGCACCAGCTCTCGGGCGGCATGGCCCAGCGCGCCGCGCTCGCCCGCGCCCTGATCGGCCACCCCGAGGTGCTGCTGCTCGACGAGCCCTTCGCCGCGCTCGACGCCCTCACCCGCATGCAGATGCAGGACCTGGTAGCGGATGTGTTCCTGCGCCTCCGGCCGACCGTCGTGCTGGTGACCCACGACGTAGACGAGGCGCTTGTGCTTGCCGACCGGATCGTCATCTTGGGGCAGCGGCCAGCGACGATCGCTGCCACCATCGACGTTCCGCTTCCACGACCGCGTGACCGAGGCGATGTTGCCCTCGCGCCGCTGCGGGCGCACGTCCTGTCCCACTTCGGGCTGAGCCACGCCGCCGCACCCGCGGCTCCGGGCCCAGCAGCTGCACACTGAGGAGCTATCGCCATGCCACGTCCATGGTTCGCGCCCATCACACTCGTTCTGCTGCTCGTCCCTCTGCTGGCGGCCTGCGCCGGGGCGCCAGCCACCAACGCCGGTAAGCCGGCCGAGATCCGCCTCGACTACGCCTACTACAACCCGAGCAGCCTGGTGCTGCGCCGCTTCGGCTGGCTCGAGGAGGAGCTCAAGGCCGAGGGGATCGGCGTGAAGTGGGTGCTGAGCGCCGGGAGCAACAAGGCCAACGAATTCCTGCGCTCCGACGCGGTGGACTTCGGCTCGACCGCCGGGTCGGCCGCGCTGCTCGCGCGCGCCAACGGCTCGCCGATCCAGACGGTGTACATCTACTCCAAGCCGGAGTGGACCGCGCTGGTCGTCGCCAAGGACTCGCCGATCACCTCGGTGGCCGAGCTGCGGGGCAAGAAGATCGCCGCGACCAAGGGCACCGACCCGTACTTCTTCCTGCTCCAGGCGCTGCACGAGGCGGGCCTCAGCGCCGCCGACGTCGAGATCGTCAACCTGCAGCACGCCGACGGCAAGCTGGCGCTGGAGCGCGGCCAGGTGGACGCCTGGGCCGGGCTGGACCCGCACATGGCCCAGACCGAGCTGGAGCAGGGCTCGCGTCTGATCTACCGCAACATCGACTTCAACACCTACGGCTTCCTCAACGCCCGCGAGGCGTTCCTGCAGCAGTACCCCGAGTACGTCGGCCGCGTGCTGGCGGCCTACGAGCGGGCGCGGCGCTGGATCCAGGAGAACCCCGACGAGGCGGCGCAGATCCTGGCCGATGAGGCCAAGCTCTCGCTGCCGGTCGCCAAGCTCGAGCTGGCCGAGCGCACGGTGCTGGACAGCAGCCCGGTCCCGGGCCAGGAGCACGCGGCGGTGCTGCGCGGCATCATCCCGATCTTCATCGCCGAGAACCAGGTCAAGCCGGACACCGACGTCGAGAAGGTGCTCGAGGAGCTGTTCGCGCCGCAGTTCATCCAGCAGGCGGCGCAGCGGTAGGGCGCCGCGCTGCCTCCGCCGCCTACGCGAAGGTCGAGGAGGCTTCGCCTCCCCTCTTCCCGCCGCTCTGCTGTGACACGTCGCGGCAGGGCGGCGAGAAAAAGGATCTCGGAGGGCCGCAGGCCCTCCGCACCTCCCCGTCAGGGACGGATAGCACGACCGCGTACGTTGAGTGAAAAACGGGGGCATCACTTGGACCGAAATCTTGTCCTCACTGCGCGTCCGGTGGCGGCCTGGCGCCGCGTGCCGCGCCTCGGCGGCCTCCTGTGGCGCCTGCTCGTGCCGATCGGCCTGCTCGTGCTGTGGCAGGTGGTCACGGCGCTCGGCGTCTTCTCGCCGAGCCAGCTTCCCGCCCCGCTGGACGTGCTGGCGGCGGCGGGCGAGCTCGCGGCGCGCCAGGAGCTGGCCGAGCACATCCTGGTCAGCGTGCAGCGCGTGCTGCTGGGCTTCGCGATCGGCGCCGGGCTCGCCACCCTCCTGGGCGGCGCGGTCGGGCTCTCGCGGCAGGTCGAGGACCTGCTCTCGCCGACGCTCCAGGCGCTGCGCGCCATCCCCTCGCTGGCCTGGGTGCCGCTGCTCGTGCTCTGGATGGGCGTGGACGAGGGCCCGAAGCTGACGCTGGTCGCGATCGGCGCCTTCTTCCCGGTGTACACGACCTTCGTCGCCGGCATTCGCCAGATCGACCGCAAGCTGATCGAGGTCGGCTACGCCTACGGCCTGACCGGCGCGTCGCTCGCGCGGCAGGTGCTGCTTCCCGCCGCGCTGCCGTCGCTGCTGACCGGGCTGCGGATCGGGCTGGCGCAGGGCTGGCTGTTCCTGGTGGCCGCCGAGCTGATCGCCGCCTCGCGCGGCCTCGGCTTCCTGCTCGTGGACGGGCAGAACACCGGGCGGGCCGACATCATCGTGCTGAGCATCGTGCTGCTGGCGCTGATCGGCAAGCTGACCGACGCGCTGCTGCAGCGGCTCGAGCGCCGGCTGCTGTTCTGGGCCGATACCTACAAGGGGGGCTAGGACCCGTCGCATATGTCACACTACGACCGCCAGTTTGGCTTCAACACCCGCGCGCTGCACGCCGGCCAGCGGCCCGACCCGGCCACCGGCTCGCGCGCGGTGCCGATCTACCAGACCACCTCGTACGTCTTCGAGGACGCCGACCACGCCGCCGCGCTGTTCAACCTGCAGCGCTTCGGCAACATCTACACGCGCATCATGAACCCCACCACCGCCGTCTTCGAGGAGCGCATCGCCTCCCTCGAGGGCGGCGTGGGGGCGCTCGCCGTCGGCAGCGGCCAGGCGGCCCAGTTCGTGGTGTTCGCCAGCCTGCTCGAGGCCGGCGACCAGATCGTCGCCGCCAGCACGCTCTACGGCGGCACCTACACGCAGCTCGACATAAGCCTGCGGCGCTTCGGGATCGACACCGTCTTCGTCGACCCGGACGACCCCGAGAACTTCCGGCGGGCGATCACCCCGCGCACGCGCGTGCTGTACGGCGAGACGATCGGCAACCCGCGCATCAACGTGCTGGACATCGAGGCGGTGGCGCAGATCGCGCACGAGCACAACCTGCCGCTGGTGGTCGACAACACCTTCGGCACGCCGTACCTGTGCCGGCCGCTGGAGCACGGGGCGGACATCGTCGTGCACTCGGCCACCAAGTTCCTCGGCGGCCACGGCACGAGCATCGGCGGCGTGATCGTGGACAGCGGCCGCTTCCCGTGGGACAAGGGGCCGTTCCCGCAGCTGCTGGAGCCGAGCAAGGGCTACCACGGCATCCGCTTCTTCGAGACCTTCGGCGACTTCGCCTTTATCATGAAGGCGCGCGTCGAGGCGCTGCGCGACTTCGGGCCGGCGCTCAGCCCGTTCAACTCCTTCCTGTTCCTGCAGGGCCTCGAGACGCTCGGCCTGCGCATGGAGCGCCACGTCGCCAACGCCCGCGCGATCGCCGCGTTCCTGAAGGAGCACCCCGCCGTCGCGTGGGTCAACTACCCGTCGCTGCCGGACAGCCCGTACCACGCGCTGGCGCAGAAGTACCTGCCGCGCGGCGCCGGCGCGATCCTGACCTTCGGCGTGAAGGGCGGCCTGCAGGCCGGCAAGCGCTTCATCGAGCGGCTGCAGCTCTTCTCGCACCTTGCGAACGTCGGCGACGCCAAGTCGCTGGTGATCCACCCCGCCAGCACCACCCACCAGCAGCTCACCGAGGAGGAGCAGCGGGCGGCCGGGGTGCTGCCGGAGATGATCCGGCTCTCGGTGGGCCTCGAGGACGCCGACGACCTCTTGTGGGACCTGGACCAGGCGCTCAGCGGCTGAGGGCTGCGCGTCCGCACGTCGGCGGAAGTTGCGCGGCTGTTGCCGGAACGCGCCGGCGCGCAACATTCGGACGTGCGACGCCAGCCTGCAGCGAAGATAGAAGGACGATGTCTCAGAACGAGTATATCGGCGGCGTGAGCTCGAACTCGCCCGTGCGCGGCACCGAGTTCGCCACCACCGCGTTTGACCGACTGCGTATCCTCCAGACCTACCGGACGATCGCGATGGTCGGCCTATCCGCCAACCCGTACCGGCCGAGCCACTTCGCGGCGATCTACATGCTCTCCGAGGGCTACAACGTGATCCCGGTCAACCCGCGCGAGCGCGAGATCCTGGGGCGCACCTGCTACCCCTCGCTGCGCGACATCCCGGAGCCGGTCGAGATCGTGGATATCTTCCGCGACCCGGACGCGGTGCCGCCGATCGTCGAGGATGCGATCGCCATCGGGGCCAAGGTGGTCTGGATGCAGCTGGGGGTGATCAACCACGCGGCGGCGCGGCGGGCGCGGGAGGCCGGGCTGGAGGTGGTGATGGACGCGTGCGTGAAGATCGAGCACGCGCGCTTCTTCGGCGGCCTCAACACGGTGGGGCTCAACACCGGGGTCATCACCGCCCGCCGCCGGGTCTAGCTCGCTAGGCCAGATCCCTGAGGTCGAACGTCGGGCCGTCGGCGCAGAGCAGCCGCGCACCTCTGCGCAGCTCCACGACGCAGGCGTTGCACGCGCCGACGCCGCACACCAGCGGCCCCTCCAGCAGCACGCTGGCGAACCCGCGCTCCCAGCGCAGCTTCGCGGCGCGCACCGCGTCGCGCAGCGGCTCGACGTCGGAGGGCGCGAGCGCCGCGAAGAGCTGGTCGGCCCACAGGATCGGGGAGGCAGCGAGCGGGGACGGGGCCGAGCGCCCGCGGCTCGCGTCCAGCAGGTCCGTCACCGGCCCGACGGTTGTCTCGTACTCGACGGCCTGGGGCAGCAGAAACGGCGGCGGCAGCGAGTCGCGGTGAGCTGCGCCGGCGACGAGCGCCACGGCCGCCCCGCCGGACGCCGCCTGCCGCGCGAGGCAGAGCAGCGCGGGGAGCCCGCGGCCCGCGCCGACGAGCAGCAGGCTGCGGGTGCGCGGCGCCAGCGCGAACGGCCGGCCGAGCGGCCCGAGCACGTCGAGCTCATCGCCCGGGTGCAGGCGGGCCAGCCAGGCCAGGCCGGGTTCGTCGGGCTCGAACAGCAGCCCCACCTGGCCCAGCGCCGGCTCCGCAGCGGCGACGAACAGCGGGCGCCGCAGCAGGCGCTGCGTATCGCCCGGCCCGTCGCAGCGCACGAGCAGGTAGTGGCCGGCGCGCACCTCCCGCGCGAGGTCCGGCGCCGCCAGCGTGAGCCAGCGCAGGCGCGGCGTCGTCGCCCGCTGGTCGCTCACCGTCGCTGTTCGTAGCCGCATCGTCGTTCACTGCCGCGGCTCTGCGGCAACACAGTCGCCACAGAGCTGCGGGGATAAACATCCGTGGAGGGCTTGCGGCCCTCCACATCTCCCTACAACGTTCGCGATGGCCCTGCGCCTACTCGCCCCCGAGGATGCCCTCCAGCTTCGAGGCCTGCTGCAGCGCGCCGGTGCCGACGCCGAAGTTGCCGCGCCGGAACACGATCTTCCCGCCGCACATCGTCAGCATCACCGCCCCCTTGAGCTGCTGGCCGCGCAGCGGCGTGCAGGTCGCCTTCGAGGCGAACTTGCTCGTGTCCACCGTCCAGGCGTAGTCGGGGTCGAAGACGACGATGTCGGCCGGCGAGCCGGGCCGCAGCGTGGCCGGCGCCCGCCCGAGCACCGCCGCCGGGCCCTCGGTCAGCTTGGCCACCAGGTCCACCAGGTCCATCTTGCCGCGGTGGACGAGCGTCAGCACCAGGCCGAGGGCCACCTCGAGGCTGGAGACGCCGGGCGCCGCCAGGCGGTACTCGCACTCCTTCTCCACCGCGCTCTGCGGCGTGTGGCCGCTGGCGATCGCGTCGATCGTCCCGTCGCGCAGCCCCTCGATCAGCGCCTCGATATCCTCCTCGGTGCGCAGCGGCGGGCAGACGCGCGTGCTCGTGTCGTACGGCGGCAGCTTCGATGGGTCGAGCCACGTGGGCAGGTCGAGCCCGGTCTCCTTGCGCCGCCCGCGCTCGCGGGGCGCCCGGCGCTGCGGCGGCCCATCGTGCGCGTGGTCCGGCGCGCCGAGCGCCCCCAGCACCCAGCGGTCGCTGAGCGTGAGGTGGTGCGGCGTCACCTCGGCCGTGACCTTGACGCCCCGCTCGCGGGCCGCGCGGATCAGCGCCACGCCGCCCGCGGTGCTGACGTGGCAGATGTGCAGGTGCGCGCCGGTCAGCTCGGCGAGGGCGATGTCGCGCGCGATCTGCGCCTCCTCGGCCGCCGCCGGGAAGCCCGGCAGCCCGAGCCGCATGCTGACGGCCCCCTCGTGCATCGCCCAGCCGCGCGTCAGGCGCGTGTCCTCGCAGTGGCTCATCACCGGCAGGCCGAGCATGGCCGCGTAGGCCAGCGCGTGGCGCATCAGCGCCGAGTCGCTCACCGGGCGCCCGTCGTCGCTGAAGCCCACGCACCCGGCCTCGGCCAGCTCGCCCATCTCGCTGAGCACCTGGCCCGCCCGCCCGACGGTGATCGCCCCGATCGGCTCGACGCGCACCGCCGCGCTGCGGCTCGCGATCTCCTGCACCTGGCGCACCACCGCCGCGCAGTCCATCGGCGGCCGCGTCCCCGGCATCGCGCACACCGTCGTGAAGCCGCCGCGCGCCGCCGCCAGGGTGCCGGTCGCGATCGTCTCCTTGTGCTCCTCGCCCGGCTCGCCCAGGTGGCAGTGCAGGTCCACGAAGCCCGGCGCGATCACCGCGCCGCGGGCGTTGATCACCTCCGTGTTCTCGGGCAGGGGGTCCGGGTCGAGCGAGAGCTCGGCGTGGTCCACCACGCGCACGACGACCCCGTCCTCGATCAGGACGTTCCCGATCGTGGCGACGCGCTGCGCCGGGTCGATGATGCTGCCGTTCTTGATGAGATAGCGCATAGCTCCTCTCGGCTGTCAGGAACGCCTGCTCCTGTGTGCGGGGAGGCCTTCGCCTCGCCCGCCTTGGTCTCAGCGCTCTACTCGCCGGCGAGGCGGTAGAGCAGCGCCATCCGCACCGCGACGCCGTTCGTCACCTGCTCCTCGATCACCGACTGAGCGCCGACCGCGACGTCGGGCATGATCTCGACGCCCTCGTTCATCGGCCCGGGGTGCATCACCAGGCAGTGCGGCGCCGCCAGCTTCACCCGCTCGGCGGTGATGGCGTACAGCCGGTTGTACTCGCGCAGCGACGGCAGCAGCCCGCCCTCCATGCGCTCCCTCTGCAGCCGCAGTGCCATCACCACGTCGGCGTCCGCGAGCGCCTCGTCGAGCTTGCTCGTGACGGTCACCTGCGGCCACGTCGCCTGCCAGTGCGCCGCGGGCCCGATCAGGGTCGGCGGCCCGACCAGGGTCACGTGCGCGCCCATCGTGGTGAAGCCCCACAGGTTCGAGCGCGCCACGCGGCTGTGGAGGATGTCGCCGACGATCACGACCTTCAGCCCCTCGATCCGGCCCAGCCGCTCCTGGACGGTGAACAGGTCGAGCAGCGCCTGGCTCGGGTGGGCGTGCCGGCCGTCTCCGGCGTTCAGCACCGAGCCGCGGAAGTGCTGGGCGATCAGGTGCGGCGCCCCGGCCTCGCTGTGGCGCACCACCAGCATGTCGGCCCCGAGCGCCTGCAGCGTCCGCACCGTGTCGATCAGCGACTCGCCCTTCTCCACGCTGCTGCCCTTCGCGGTGAAGTTGATGACGTTCGCCGACAGCGCCTTCGCCGCCAGCTCGAACGAGATGCGCGTGCGGGTGCTGTCCTCGAAGAACATGTTCACCACGGTCTTGCCGCGCAGCGTCGGGACCTGCTTGATCGCCCGCCCGAGCACCTCTTTCATGCTCGCCGTGGTCTCGAGCACCTCGGCGATCTCGTCGCGGCTGAAGTCGTCTAGGTCCAGCACGTGCCTCCGCCGGGGCGGTTGCTGCGTCTCTGCTCCGGGGGGCTGCGTCAGTGCGGTCGCCATTGCCTGCCCTCTATTGCTTCTCTCACGTCGCGCGTCTGCTCGCGCCCGACGTTCCAACGCTCCAGCGCTCAACGCTCGGCGGGAGCGGCGCGAACGATGAACACCCCGTCCTCTCCGCCGTCCACCTCCTTCAGCCGGGTCTCGATCCGCTCGTCGCTCGAGGTGGGGACGTTCTTGCCGACGAAGTCGGCGCGGATGGGCAGCTCGCGGTGGCCGCGGTCGATCAGCACCGCGAGCTGGATGCGCGCGGGCCGCCCGAGGTCCGCCAGCGCATCGAGCCCGGCGCGCACCGTGCGCCCGGTGTACAGCACGTCGTCGACCAGCACCACGGTGCGGCCGGTGATATCGACCGGGATCGAGGTCGAGTGGACCACCGGCGCCGGCCCGCGCAGCCCGAGGTCATCGCGGTAGAGGGTGATGTCCAGCGTCCCGACCGGCACGCGCACGCCCTCGATATTCGCCAGGGTGGTGGCGATGCGCTGCGCCAGCGGCACGCCGCGCCGGCGGATTCCCACCAGCACGACCCGCTGCACCCCCTCGTTGCGCTCGGCGATCTCGTGGGCGATCCGGGTGACGGCGCGGCGGATGTCATCGGCGGAGAGGATCTGCTTCTCGCTCATCGGCCTGGGCCTCGCGCAGCGCAACAAAAAACCCCGCGCCTGCCGCGCGGGCAGGTGGGGGTACAGTCCAAGAGTAGCACGACGCGCGACGCGTCGCAGAAGTCATATCGCATCAGGTTGCTCCTTCTCAGCCTCACAGGACTGAATTAAAGGCGCCTGTATGCTAGCACGGCGCCAGCGGCCTGTCAAGCCGCCGGTTCCGCCTCGTGAAGAGGGGGCGTGCGCGTCATCCCGAGTTTTTCTCCTGCGTCTCCTCCGCGCGCTGCGCCTCAAGGCGCCGCAGCTGGTCGTGGAGCTTCCAGATCATGCGCACCCTGGCCGCGTGCCAGGCGCGGCTCTTCGGCCCGGTCTCGCGCATCAGGATCAGCTGCCGCGTGCGCTCGATGATCCGCGCCCGCCGCCTGTCGGTTGGCTCGTCGCTCATCGTTATTCTCTCGGACATACGCGGCGGCTCTGACCCAGAGCCGCCGAGATGGGTGATTGTCGGGAGGCTATGCCATTCCCGGGCCTCTCTAGACCACTATGTTATAATAGATTACTTACGTCGTTCATGTCAGTGCATTGTCTCTGTACGTGAGCGAGGTTGCTGATGAAAGCGGAACGCGTCTTTATCGGCCTCGGCAGCAACTTAGACGATCGCGTCGCGAATCTACGCGAGGCTGTCCGGCGTCTTGGCGCGGTCATCGCTGTTGAAAAAGTCTCCAACCTCTACGTCGCCGCGCCGCTCGGCTACGTGCGCGACGACGCGTTCATCAACGCCGTCGTCCAGGGCACCTGCGCTCTGAAGCCGCTCGATCTTCTGCACGAGCTACAGCGGATCGAGCGGGACATGGGGCGCCGCATCGGCGTGGAGTACGGGCCGCGCCTGATCGACCTCGACCTGCTGTTCTACGGCTCGATCCAGATGCAGACGCGCGAGCTGACGCTGCCGCACCCGCTCCTCGCGCGCCGCGCGTTCGTGCTCAAGCCGCTCGCCGAGCTCGCCCCCGATCTGATGCACCCGGTCCTCTACTACACGGTGAGCCAGCTGCTCGCAGACGCCGAGGACGCGCGCCAGGTGCAGCTCTACCAGCCCGCAGCCGTCGCCTCGCGGGCCGTCGGCAGCTAGCCAGGCGCCGCCCGCGGGCGGAGGTGCCGCGCCTAGACGTTCAGCTCGCTCCGCAGCGCCCGGATCTCCTCCTCGAACTCGCGCCGCATCGCCCGCTTCTCATCCTCCGGCAGAAAGCTGCCATCCACGCTATCGAGCATCACCGCCGTCAGATCGTCCGCGTCCATGCCGAACGACCGCGCCGCCAGCCGCAGCTCGTCGCACATGGTGGTGCCGAAGAACACCGGGTCGTCGGTGTTGATCGATATGCGCACGCCGGCGTCGTACAGGCGGCGGAGCGGGTGATCTTCCAGGCGGGGCGCCGCGCCGGTGCGCAGGTTGCTGGTCGGGCAGACGTCCAGCATCACGCGCCGCTCGCGCAGGTGCTCGAGCAGCGCCGGGTCGTCGACGCTGCGGATGCCGTGGCCCACCCGCTCGGCGCCGAGCACTTCCACCGCGCCCCAGACGCTCTGCGGCCCGACGACCTCGCCGGCGTGGGCCATGAGGCGCAGCCCGGCCTGGCGCGCCGCGGCGTAGACCTCGGCGAACGGCTCGGGCGGCTGCTGCGGCTCGTCGCCGCCGATCGACCACGCGACCACGCCGGCCGGCATGTTGCGCACCGCGATCTCCAGCACCCGCCACGCCAGGTCGACCCCGAACTGCCGGCCGAAGTCGAAGGCCAGCGCCGTCTGCACACCGTAGTCCTGGCGCGCCCGCGCGAAGCCTCCCGCGGCGCCCTGCACCACCTCGTCGAGGTCCAGCTCGCGCCGCAGGTACTGCACCGGCGAGATCATCACCTCGGCGTAGCGGATGTTCTGCGCCGCCAGCTGCGCGCCCAGCTCGTAGGCCGCCTGCTCGAAGTCCTGCCGGTGCACCAGCGCCCGCGCCAGCGCCATGAACACGGTGAGGAACTCGTGGAAGTTGCGGTACTTGAACAGCTGGGCCACGCCGTGCTCGTCGCGGGCCGGGATCTCGACGCCGTTGCGCTCGGCAACCTCCAGCAGCGTCCGCGGCGTGATCGTGCCCTCCAGGTGCAGGTGCAGCTCGACCTTCGGCATGCGCCGGATGAAGGCGTCGAGCTCGGGGGACAGCGGCTGGTCCGTGCTCACAGGCGTCTCCAGAGAGTAGAGAACCCGGCTGCAGTATCGTTTTGTCTCGAGCGGGCTGGCCCTTCCCGCCCCACGCGGGAGCAGCGGGGCTGCCGCGCTCGCCGGCTGGCGTGCTAGGAGCCCATCCCGACCGCCTCGAGACGCTCGGCGTTGTCGTAGACGATCAGCGCGTCGATCAGGCGGTCCAGGTCGCCGTCAAGCAGGCCGGGCAGGTTCGAGAAGCTCTGCCCGATGCGGTGGTCGGTGACGCGGTCCTGCGGGAAGTTGTAGGTGCGAATCTTCTCGGCGCGCTCGCCCGTGCCGACTTGGGCCAGCCGCGACTCGCCCAGCTCGCGGCGGCGCTTCTCCTCCTCGCGGGCGAACAGCCGGGCGCGCAGCACCGCCAGCGCCGACGCCTTATTCTTCAGCTGCGAGCGGCTGTCCTGGCAGGTCACGACGATCTCCTCCGGGGTGCCGGGCTTGTAGGTGATCCGCACCGCCGAGTCGGTCGTGTTGACCCCCTGGCCGCCGTGGCCGCCCGAGCGGTACACGTCCACCCGGTAGTCGGCCGGGTTGATCTCGATCTCGGTCTCCTCGACCTCCGGCAGCACCGCGACGGTGGCGGTCGAGGTGTGGATGCGGCCGCGCGCCTCGGTGGCCGGCACGCGCTGCACCCGGTGGACGCCGCCCTCGTACTTGAGGCGGCTGTACGCGCCCTCGCCCTGGATCTCGAAGATGATCTCCTTGAAGCCGCCGATGCCGTTCTCGTTGACGTTCACGACCTCGGTCTTCCAGCCCCGGCGCTCGGCGTAGCGCGAGTACATGCGGAACAGATCGGCCGCGAAGAGCGCCGCCTCGTCGCCGCCCTCACCCTGGCGCAGCTCAATGATCACATTCTTGCTGTCGTTCGGGTCGCGTGGCAGGAGCAGCACTTTGATGCGCTCCTCGAGCTGGCGCTGCTCCTCGCGCAGCCGGTCGACCTCCTCCTGCGCCAGCGCCCGCAGCTCTGCGTCTGCGCCGTCCTCCAGCAGCGCGAGCGCGTCCTCGAGCTGGCGCTGGTTCTCGCGGTAGGCGCGGTAGGCTGCGACAACCTCCTCGAGCTCACGCTGCTCGCGGGCGAGCTGCTGCAGCCGGTGGTGGTCCGAAACCACATCGGGCTGCGCCATGAGTTCCAGCAACTCCTGGTAACGGGCTTCAACGCTGGCAAGCTTGTCAAACATAACGATAGTCTCTCCAACCGATCCGAAAGGCGCCGGCAACTATGGCGCGGCGCCCTTCTCAGTCACAGATTTGGCGCGGCCTAGTGGCCCGCCTGCTGCAATGCCTTCTTGCGGCGGTTCCGCTCAGCTCGGCGCCGCTTCTCCTTCCGCTGCTCGCTCTTCGAGATGAAGTGCATCTTCTCGCGGTAGGTCTTGGTGATGCGCTCGGCTACCACGACCTTGTTGAAGCGCCGCAGCAGCTGCTCGACGGTCTCGCCTTCTCGTCGCTCAACTCTCATCAGCTTAGCTACCCGTGAGGCCGGCGCGCCTCCGGCTGCTGCCGTAGCACGCCCGGCTCGGGCGACTTGTTTCACCCCCCCTCGCCGCAGTTTCTGCGCTTACACGCTGCCGATGTAGTATACACGCGAGCGCCCTTCTTGGCAACTTTCCTTGACAAAGGGCCGATCCATCCGTATCATTGTCGGCGACGTCTTGATCCGCGACACAACGGGGCGTAGCGCAGTCTGGTAGCGCACAGCGTTTGGGACGCTGGGGTCGTGGGTTCGAATCCCTCCGCCCCGACCATACCCCTACCCCTGCCCGTGAGCTAACGCTCACCGGGCTCTAATGGTTTTCACATCCAACAGCGCCCGCCGATCGTATAATATAAGTAGTGATGCCGCTACAGCACTGGCGCACCGGCAATGCTGGTACGCTAGTTGCTGATGCGTCGTACCAACTGGGCTGGGCTCCAGCCCGGGGTGACAATATGCGCAGTGGGGTTTTCTACGTAGCAGGCCCCACGATGATGTCGCACCCTCCGACAAACAGCAAAGCGCCCGACCCCGACAGTTGAGCGCGTTTGTCTTAGAACTACCGAGGGCGCGGCTCCTCCGCTGGGGGAGCCGCGCCGTGTCTCTATAACAGGGAGCCGCGCCATGAAACGTGTGAACGGCGAGCCAGCGTGGGAGTTCGAGGAGCGCCCCGCCGACGGCGACGAGCCGCTCGATATCGAGGTGTCTGCCGAGGGCTCGGATCTCACGCGGGAGATCCTTGAGGATTCGGCCCCTCAGGACTCGACCCTCGACTCAATTCAGCACTACCTTCAGGAGATCGGCCGCGTCCCGCTCCTCAGCGCCGCCGAAGAAGTCGAGCTCGCCGAGCGTATGGAGCGCGGGCGCGAGGCCGCCGCGCGCCTGGCGTCCGAGGATCTCACGTCGCAGGAGCGCGCCCGGCTGAAGGCGGATGTGGCATCCGGCCACGACGCGCGGCGCCACCTGATCCAGGCCAACCTGCGCCTGGTCGTCAGCATCGCCAAGAAGTACGTCGGCCGCGGCCTCTCGCTCCTGGATCTGATCCAGGAGGGCAACATCGGCCTGATGCGCGCGGTGGAGAAGTTCGACTACCACAAGGGCAACCGCTTCTCGACCTACGCCACCTGGTGGATCCGCCAGGCGGTCACGCGCGCGATCGCCGAGCAGGGCCGCACCATCCGCCTCCCGGTCCATATGAGCGAGTCGGTCGGGCAGGTGAAGCGCGCCGCCGAGCGCCTGGCGCAGGTGCTGGAGCGCCAGCCGACCGCCGAGGAGATCGCCACCGCGCTCGGCCAGCCGATCGAGCGCATCGAGCGCGTGCTCGAGGCCGCCCGCCGCCCGGTCTCGCTCGAGACGCCCGTCGGCGAGGAGGGCGAGCACACGCTCGGCGACTTCCTGCAGGACGACGAGCTGCCGACGCCGGCCGACTTCGCCTCGCAGCAGCTCCTGAGGCAGGACCTGGCCGCGGCCCTCGACCACCTCAACGAGCGCGAGCGCCGCATCATCGACCTGCGCTACGGGCTCGCCGATGGGCAGCGTCGCACGCTCGAGGAGGTCGGGCGCGTGCTGGGGATGACCCGCGAGCGCGCCCGCCAGATCGAGGCCGAGGCGCTGCGCCGCCTGCGCGCCCCCGAGGTCGGCCAGCATCTACGCGACTACCTCGAGTAACAGCGGCGCTGATACGAGAACACGAAGCGGGCCGAGGCAGCGCTAGAGCTGCCCCGGCCCCTGATTTCTAATCCCTAAATCCGAAACGCTACCCTCTCACCCCCACCTGCGTGCGCAGATCCGCCCGGCCGTTGGTCGGAACCACCTCATCGAGCGGGAGCGGGCGCTGGTCGCCCTCGCGGAGAGTGCGCCCGGCGGCCGCCACGAACGCGGTGAACAGCGGGTGCGGGCGGTTCGGCCGCGACAGCAGCTCGGGGTGGAACTGCGTGCCGACGAACCACGGGTGGTCGCGCAGCTCGATGATCTCCACCAGCCGCCCGTCCGGCGACTGGCCGCTGATCACCAGGCCGGCCTGCTCCAGCAGCTTCCGGTACTTGTTGTTGAACTCGAAGCGGTGGCGGTGCCGCTCGACGACCGTGTCCACGCCGTAGGCCTCGGCCGCGCGGGTGCCGGGCGTCAGCACGCACGGGTACACGCCGAGCCGCATCGTGCCGCCCTTCTCCGTGACGTCCAGCTGGTCCGGCATGAAGTCGATCACCGGGTGCGGCGTGTGCGGGTCGAACTCAGTGCTGTTCGCGCCCGAGTTGCTGCCCATCACGTGCCGCGCGAACGCGATCGTCGCGCACTGCAGGCCGAGGCACAGCCCGAGGTACGGGACGCCGTTGGCGCGCGCGTACTCGGCCGCCGCCACCTTGCCCTCGATCCCGCGGTAGCCGAACCCGCCCGGCACGACGATCCCGTAGACGTCGGCGAGCAGCTCGTCGGTGCCCTCTCTCTCAACCTGCTCCGAGGACACCCACTTGAGATCGACGTCCACGTTCTGGTGCAGGCCGGCGTGGCGCAGCGCCTCGACCACGCTCAGGTACGCGTCGTGCAGCTCCACGTACTTGCCGACGATCGCGATCGGCAGGCGGCGCTTGGGCGCCTTGATGCGCTCGACGAGGCGGCGCCAGTCCGCCAGGTCCGGGGCGTGCGTCGGCAGCCCGAGCCGGTTGACCAGGTACGACCCCAGCCCGGCCTCCTCCAGCACCAGCGGCACCTCGTAGATCGTCTCCACCGTCTGCAGCGGCACCACCGCCTCGAGGTCCACGTCGGCGAACAGGGCGATCTTCTCGCGGATCTCGTCCGAGATCGGGTGGTCCGACCGGCAGACGATCACGTCCGCGGTGATGCCGACGCGCCGCAGCTCCATCACCGAGTGCTGCGTCGGCTTGGTCTTCACCTCGCCGGTGGCGCCGATGTGCGGCAGCAGCGTCACGTGGACGTAGATGACGTTGTCCCGCCCGACATCCTTGCGCATCTGGCGGATGGCCTCGAGGAACGGCAGCCCCTCGATGTCGCCGACGGTGCCGCCGATCTCGACGATCACGACGTCGGCGTTGGACTGGCGCGCCACGGCGGTGATCCGCGCCTTGATCTCGTTGGTGATGTGCGGGATCACCTGGATCGTCCCGCCCAGGTAGTCGCCCCGCCGCTCCTTCTGGATCACCGCCGAGTAGATCTGGCCGGTGGTGACGTTGCTGAGGCGCGAGAGGTTCTCGTCGATGAAGCGCTCGTAGTGGCCGAGGTCCAGGTCCGTCTCGGCGCCGTCCTCGGTCACGAAGACCTCGCCGTGCTGGTACGGCGACATCGTGCCGGGGTCGATGTTGATATACGGGTCGAGCTTCTGCACCGATACCCGCAGCCCCCGGCTCTTGAGCAGGCGCCCGATCGATGCGACGGTGATACCCTTGCCGACCGAGGACGCCACGCCACCAGTAACGAAGATGTACTTAGCCATGCCTGCTCCTACTCCTGCTCATCGCCAGCGCGGGCGCTGCGGCGCTCCGCCTACTATCGGTGTCCGCAAAGGAGTGCGGGTCGTTCAACTCGCCGGTTGAGCCGACCCGCAGCATGCCGAACGTGCTGATTGCTCGTGCACAGCCCGATGTCATAGGCATCCAGTAGTGTATCAACGTCTGCGCCGCCGCCCTTTTTCACAAAAAGGAGAAGGGGAAGGTGACGTCACCTTCCCCTAGACGAGGCTCCGAGTGTTCGCTCGGCCGAGGCCAGCGATATCGTGTACTGTGCTGCGCCGGGCCAGTGTGTGCCGGCTGCGCTCTGTTGCACTCTAGCCATGCGTACCATACTCCCGGCACCATATTATACCATACGGCCGGTCTCCGGTTACGGCGATCTTAACAGTTTGATGACAGCGTCCCGCGGGCTACGCGTCCGGCTGCATGATGATGATGCGCGTCTGCTCCCCCTCGCCCGGCAGGCTGCTCTTGTTGAGGCTCAGCTTCGTCTCGGTGACGAACTCCTTGAGCCCGAGCTCTTGCGTGAACTTGTCCACCGGCGCAAGCTCGCTCGTGAAGCTCATCTGGCCGTTGAGCGCGTAGTGCATCGGCACGACGATCCGCGGCTCGAGCTGGCTGATCACGCTCGCCGCCTCGGCCGGGCCGATCGTCTCGCCCCCGCCCACCGGCACGAAGAGCACGTCGACGCTGCCGATCTCGTCGATCTGCTGCGACGTCAGCTCGTGGCCCAGGTCGCCCAGGTGGCAGAAGACGATCTCGTCGAGGTGGATGACGTAGACCGTGTTCTTGCCCAGCTCCGCGCCCTTCTGCTTGTCGTGGAAGGTGCGCACGCCGGTGATCAGGATGCCGCCGATCTCGTACTCCCCGGCGCCATCCACCACGAACACCTGATCGCGCGCCGGGCGCACGCTGGCGACGTTGTTGTGGTCGGGGTGGTGGTGGCTCACGGTGACGATATGCGCGGTGGGCCGGCCGATGTCGAGGCCCACGGAGCGGTCGAAGGGATCGGTCAGCACGATGCCATCGCGGCCGCGAAGCCGGAAGCACGCGTGGCCGAGGTACTGCACATCTGCCATTGGTCGTCCTCTACTCTTCCCTCTCCCCGCCGATCTCGCGCCACAGCTGGTCGATGACCGGGCGAACGGCATCGGGCGGGAAGCCCCTGCGCTGCAGGTAGCCGCCCATCCGCCGCGCGAAGGTCACGCGGTCCGGCGCGCTGGCGTACTTGCGCAGCGCCTTGCGCCCGAGCTCCAGCGCCTGCTCGTGCTCGTCGCCGAGCAGCTCGGCGTCCTCGAGCGTGGCGGAGATGATGTCGGGCGCCACACCCTTGCGGCGCAGCTCGTCGCGCAGCGCCCCCCTGCCGCGCGGCCGGTAGGTCTGGCGGTTCTCGACCCAGGCGCGCGCGAAGGATTCGTCGTCCACCAGCCCGAGGTGCTGCAGGCGCTCGAGCGCCGCGGCGATTGTCTCGGGCGCGAACCCTTTGCGGCGCAGGCGCTCGCGGATCTCGGCCTCCGAGCGCGGGCGCGACTCGAGGAAGCGCAGGGCGGCGTGCAGCGCCTTGTCGACGCTCTCGGTCTGCTCGAGGCGCGCGAAGTCCGCCTCGCTCAGCTGCTGGCCGACGAACAGCCGCTCGCGGGCCAGCGTAGACAGGCTGATGCCGATCGCGTACGCGCCGTCGATGAAGACGTTCACGCGCTGGGAGTCGCGCTCCTGGATGCGCAGGGCCGTGATCGTACCGGCGGGCATGGCAAGAAACAAGGGTTAAGGGCTAGGAGCTGCAGGGCGCTCGGCCTCGGCGCGGGTGGTGCCCGTGCCCTCGGACTGCGCGGCCCGAACCCTAACCCTTAACCCCTGAACGCTACTCCTCGAACAGCCCGTCCTCGCCCTCGTCCTCCTCGACCACCGCCACTGGCGCGGCGCTGCCGCTCATGACCTGGGCGCGGATCAGGCGCTCGATCTCGTCCGCAAGCGCCGGGTTCTCGTTCAGGAACTGCTTGGCGTTCTCCCGGCCCTGCCCGAGCCGGTCCTCGCCGAGGTAGAACCACGCGCCGCTCTTGCGGATGATATCCAGCTCGGTGGCCACGTCGAGGATGTTGCCGGCGCGCGAGATGCCCTCGTTGGCCATGATGTCGAACTCGGCCTGGCGGAAGGGCGGCGCGACCTTGTTCTTGACGACCTTGACGCGCGCCCGGCTGCCGATCGTCTCCTGCCCCGACTTGAGCGTCTCGATGCGCCGGATGTCCATCCGGACCGAGGCGTAGAACTTCAGCGCCTGCCCGCCGGTGGTGGTCTCGGGCGAGCCGAACATCACGCCGATCTTCATGCGCAGCTGGTTGAGGAAGATCACCACCGTGCGCGACTTGCTGATCGCGCCCGAGAGCTTGCGCAGCGCCTGGCTCATGAGCCGCGCCTGCAGGCCGGGCAGCGAGTCTCCCATGTCGCCCTCGATCTCGGCGCGCGGCACCAGGGCGGCCACCGAGTCGATCACCACGACGTCTACAGCATTGGAGCGCACCAGCGTCTCGCAGATCTCGAGCGCCTGCTCGCCGAAGTCCGGCTGCGAGACCAGCAGGTTGTTGATATCCACGCCGCAGCGCTCGGCGTAGACCGGGTCGAAGGCGTGCTCCGCGTCGATGAAGGCCGCCACCCCGCCCATCTTCTGCGCCTGCGCGATGATGTGCTGCGCCAGCGTGGTCTTACCGCTAGACTCCGGACCGTAGATCTCGACGACGCGCCCGCGTGGGACGCCGCCGACGCCGAGGGCGATGTCGAGCGCGATCGACCCGGTGGGGATCACCTCGATGGCCAGCTTGGAGCCGGCCTCGCCCATCTTCATGATCGATCCCTTGCCGTACTTGCGGTCGATCTGGCTCATCGCCGCCGCGAGCGCCTTTTCCTTCTCCGGAGAGATGGCCATCGCGTGCGCTCCTCCGTTCTGCGTACTCACTCGTGCTTCTCCTTACAGTCTCTAAACTATACCGCGCCCGGCCGGAGGCGTCAACGCGGCGGGCTGTTCGGCTGCCCAAGGCGGATTATAGCACGAAGGTTCGAGTAGCACAAGTGGTCGAAATGGCTTTTTGAAGCCGAGTTTGTCCGCTATCAGAACTGAGAACCCAGAACCCAGAACCAAGTCTATGAGAACCAAGAACCAAGTCTGTGAGAACCAAGAACCAAGCCTGTGAGAACCAAGAACCAGAGCCAGAGCCAGAGCCAGGACTGTGAAAACCCAGAGCCAGAACAAAGAACCAAGCCTGGGAGAGCCAAGGTCCAAGAACTGGAATCAAGAACCCAGAACCGACGCTGCTGCTCGCTCACCTCTCGGCTCTGGGTTCTCAGTCCTGGTTCTGGGTTTTCGGCTCCGGGTTCTCAGCCCTGGGCTCCGGGTTCTCCGGCTTGGGTTCCGGGTTCTCCACTCCGGGCTCTCCAGCTTGAGTTCTTGGTTCTCCGCTCCGGGTTCTCCAGCTTG
>CALJIC010000355.1 GCA_937974195.1 uncultured Roseiflexaceae bacterium
GAGAGGCTTTCCGCAGGGATGTGTGGAGGGCCGCAGGCCCTCCACGGACGGTTTTTTCGCCGCTCTGCGGCGACGCAGTCGCTGCAGAGCGGCGGAAAGAGATCAGCAGAGGCGCTCACGTGGATCGGTCGCGCCCAATCTTCCTTCGGAACTGCCTGCTGTTCACCCGCGTGCTGCGCGCCGCCGGCGTGCCGATCGGTGTGGACCAGGTGCTCGAGCTCCTGCGCGCGCTGCACTGGGTGGACATCGGCTCGCGCGAGCAGGTGTTCTACGCCGCCCGCTGCCTGCTGGTGCGCCGCCACGAGCACCTGCGCCTGTTCGAGACGATCTTCAACCGCTTCTGGAGCCGCGTGGCCGCCTCCGGGGGCGCGCGGCGCACGATGCCGCCCGCCCCGCGGCACCGGCGCGCCGAGCCGTTCACGATCGTCAGCTACATGGCCAGCCGGGCGCGCGCCTCGGCGCCGGAGATCGACATCGCCGACCGGTCGGGATCGGCGAGCGCGGCCGAGCTGCTCCAGCGCAAGGACTTCTCGGAGATGACGCCCGAGGAGCTCGAGCAGATCCGCCGCCTCATGCGCGACATGCGCTGGCAGGCGGGCGTGCGCGTCACCCGGCGCCGCACGCCGGACCGTAGCGGCAGGCAGCTCCATATGCGGGCGGTGCTGCGCAACGCCGCGCGCCAGGGCGGGGTCCCGCTGCAGCTCGCCTGGCAGCGGCGCAAGGTGCGGCCGCGGCCGCTGGTGCTGATCGCCGACATCAGCGGCTCGATGGAGAAGTACTCGCGGCTGCTGCTCCAGTTCCTCTACAGCGTCGCCCACAGCCGCAGCCACGTCGAGTGCTTCGTCTTCGGCACGCGCCTCACGCGCATCACCAGCCAGCTGAAGCTGCGCAACGTTGACCGCGCGCTCGACGACGCCGCCCGCGAGGTGGTGGACTGGGCCGGCGGCACGCGCATCGGCGAGAGCCTGCACGCCTTCAACCGCCGCTGGGCGCGGCGCGTGCTCGGGCGCGGCGCGGTGGTGCTGCTGATCTCCGACGGCTGGGAGACCGGCGACCCGGAGCAGCTCGCGCGTGAGCTGCGCGCGCTCCGGCGCCGCTGCTACCGGCTGATCTGGCTCAACCCGCTCAGCGGCCGCGCCACCTACCGGCCGCTCGTCGGCGGTGTGCGCGCGGCGATGGCGCACGTGGACGACTTCCTGCCGATCGATAACTTCCAGAGCCTCGCGGCGATCGAGCGGCACCTGCGCGCGCTCGACGCCCGGCGGGTTCGGGTCTAGGCGCGAAATACATGGCTTACGCGGGCTTCCCGAGAGATGTGTGGGCGAGGCCGCCGCGTAAATCATGTCATGGAGGGGGTGTGGCGGGCGAGGCCCCCGCCCGCCCGCCGAGGACGGGTCTCTCGGGGGCGTTGTGGCCCCAGGGGAGACAGAAAAGGAGGTCCCATGATCCCAGCCCGATTCGACTACGTGGCGCCGCGCACGGTTGAGGAGGTGCTGTCCGCCCTGGCTGAGTACGGCGACGACGCCAAGATCCTCGCCGGCGGCCAGAGTCTCATCCCGGCCATGCGCTTCCGCCTGACCACCCCGTCCGTGCTCGTGGACATCAATGAGATCCCCGGCCTCGAGTATATCCGCGAGCAGAACGGGCACCTCGCCATCGGCGCCCTCACCCGCGAGGCGGCGCTGGAGGTGTCGCCCCTCGTTGCCAGCAGCTACCCGCTCCTCGCGGACGCCGCCCGGGTGATCGCCGACCCGCTGGTGCGCAACCGAGCGACCGTCGGCGGGAACATCGCCCACGCCGACCCGGCCAACGACCACCCGGCCGTGATGCTGGCCTACGGCGCCGAGGTGCTGGCCCGCGGCGCCCAGGGTGTGCGCGCCATCCCGGTCGACGACCTGTTCGTCGGCCTCTTCGAGACCAGCCTCGCGTACGACGAGCTGCTGGTCGAGATCCGCATCCCGCGCCCCGCCCCCGGCTCCGGCGGCGCCTACCTCAAGGTCGAGCGCAAGGTCGGCGACTACGCGGTGGCGGCGGTTGCGGCGCAGCTGACGATGAGCGGGGACACCTGCACCGCCGCGCGCATCGCGCTCACCAACGTCAGCCCCGTCCCGATGCGCTCGCTCGGCGCCGAGCAGGCGCTGGTGGGGCAGCGGCTCACCGATGAGGTGCTGGAGGCCGCCGGCCAGGCCGCGGCCGCCGAGTGCGACCCGTCCGCCGACCTGCGCGGCAGCGTCGAGTACAAGCGCGACCTGGTGCGCGTGCTGACCAAGCGGGCGGTGCGCCGGGCGGCCGAGCGGGCGAGAGGCGCGTGACATAAGAAGGGCGCAGCGCGCTGCGCCCCAGCGGAGAGCCACAGTCTATGAGCACACACACCATCACCGTGACCGTCAACGGCGAGGAGCGCACGGCCGAGGTGGAGAGCCGCACGCTGCTGGTCCACTGCATCCGTGAGCAGCTCGGCCTCACCGGCACGCACATCGGCTGCGACACCACCAGCTGCGGCGCCTGCACCGTGCTGCTGGACGGCGTGGCCGTCAAGAGCTGCACCCTCTTCGCCGTCCAGGCCAACGGCAAGCGCATCGAGACGATCGAGGGGCTGGCGAAGGATGGGCAGCTCCACCCGCTGCAGGAGGGCTTCTGGGAGAAGCACGGCCTGCAGTGCGGCTTCTGCACCCCCGGCATGATCATGACCGCCAAGGCGCTGCTCGAGCGCAACGCCTCGCCCACCGAGGACGAGATCCGCCACGCGATCTCCGGCAACCTGTGCCGCTGCACCGGCTACGTGAAGATCGTCGAGGCCATCCAGTACGCCGCCGAGAAGATCCGCGCCCAGCAGGAGGAGGTGACGGCGTGACCAACGAGCACGATCCCTTGAGCATCCTCGACCAGGCGAGCCAGCCCATCCTGGCCGACCGCGTCGAGCGCCACACGCCCAAGCCGGCCGGCAGCTCGGCGGTAGTCGAGACCAGCCACGAGGTGCGGGTGACCACGCCCCCGAACGTCTGCGGCATGGGCCACCGCATGAAGCGCAAGGAGGACCCGCGCTTCATCC
>CALJIC010000356.1 GCA_937974195.1 uncultured Roseiflexaceae bacterium
CCGGAGCCCCGCTCTGCCCGTCCAGCGGATCGCACACCGGCGTGGCGCGCCCGCCCGCCTTGCAGGGCAGCGCGGGAATGCGGTAGGGCTCGCCCCACGCCCGGCGATGCCTCGCCCGCGCGCTTTCTGGAGGGGTTTGGGGAGGCGTAGCCTCCCCAGGATCTATACTTCCCTGCGGTGGCCTGCCTCCGCGCCCGCCGGAGGGGTTTGGGGAGGCGTAGCCTCCCCAGGATCTATACTTCCCTGCGGCTCTGCGGCGACTTCGTCGCCGCAGAGCCGCAGGAAAAAAGGAATTCGGAGGGCCTGCGGCCCTCCGAACCTCCCGGCAAAAAGCCGCTCTGGCGGGCCTGGAGCCCTCCGAACTGCTCGGCGAAAACAGCCTTGGCGGGCCGCTGGTCCACCACACTTCCCCGTAGGGCGCGGTCGGAACGACCGCGAAACGCGTAAACGAAAGGAAACCTCCTATGCCTGAGCTCTTTGCCGCCTCCGTCACCCCGTTCGAGAGCATCACCGGCGAGGTAGACCACGCCTGGATCCCGCGCCACCTGCGCTGGATGGAGGCCAACGGCGTCGACGGGGTCGTCCCGTGCGGCACCACCGGCGAGGGGCCATCGCTGAGCGTCGCCGAGCGCATGGCGGTGATCGACACGGTGCTGGCGCACCGCGGCCGCCTGAAGGTGATCCCCGGCACCGGCTGCGCCGCGCTCCCCGAGACGATCGCGCTCACCCGCTACGCGCTCGAGCACGGCGCCGACGCGGCGCTGGTGCTGCCGCCGTTCTACTTCAAGGGCATGAGCGACGCGGGGCTGCTGGCCTTCTACCGCGCCGTGTGCGACGCGCTGCCGCCCGGCGGGAAGATCCTGCTCTACCACATCCCGCCCGTCAGCCAGGTGCCGATCACCACCGGCGTGATCGACGGGCTGCTGGAGAGCCACCCGGAGAACCTGCTGGGGCTGAAGGACAGCAGCGGCGACGCCGAGCACACGGCCATGCTCTGCCGGCGCTACCCGCAGCTGCGGATCTTCACCGGCAGCCCGCCCACCACCTCGCGCGCGCTGAGCGAGGGGGCCGCGGGCGGGATCTACGCGCTCACCAACATCTTCCCGCGCGAGCTGCGCGCGCTCTACGATGCCCACGCCGCCGGCAGGGGCGTCGAGGAGGCCCAGGCGCGCGTCACCGCCCTCAGCGACGCGCTCAAGCCCTACGGCAACGTCCCGGCGGTCAAGGCGCTCCTGCCGCACGTCGCCGACCTGCCCCCCACGGCGCCGCGCGCGCCGCAGCTGCCGCTCACGCCCGAGGAGACTCAGGCGCTGGTGGCGACGGTGCAGGAGCTCCAGTAGGGGTGCGGCCCTACGCCGCTACAGCGCGGCGCGCAGCCGCTCGGCGTAGGGCGCCCGCTCCTCCGGCGCGGTCGCGCGGCGCTCCGAGGTGTAGAGCGCGTCCCCCGGGTAGCGCGGGAAGACGTGCAGGTGGTAGTGCCACACCTCCTGCTGCCCGGCCGGCTCGTTGTGCTGGCGCGTCGAGATGCCGGCGCAGCCGTAGGCGCGTTTCATCGCCAGCGCCACGTCGCGCGCCGCCGCGTGGATCGCCGCGCCCGCCGCGTCCGGCAGGACGTAGAGGTTCTCGTAGTGGGCGTTGGGGATCACCAGCACGTGGCCGGGGTTGCGCGGCCACCAGTGCGAGCTGATGAAGGCGGTCACCTCGGGGCGCCGCAGCACGACATCCTCGGGGCGCGTGAGGATCGGGCCGAAGTCGTCGCGGGCGATCCGGCAGAAGGGGCAGTCGTATCCAGGCGGCGCGTGGCTGTACACGGCGCGAGTATACCACGGCGGGCGGCCGGCGCCTTCCAGCGCCGCGTAAGCCCTGGCACACGCTGAGGGCGGGAACGTGTTCCCGCCCTCAGCGCTATTATGTCCACTTCGAGCCGCCGCCCGGCCACGAAACGGTGGCGGCAGAGAGTGAGGATGCGCCCTACCCGGGCAGGGCGGGCACCTGCTCGATCGTCGCCCGGTCGAGCGTCAGCAGGCTGCGGTGGACCCAGCCGCCCACGCCGCGCGGGTTGATGATGTAGAACCACTCCGAGCTCTGGGTGCGCTCCAGCAGGGTCACCGTCTCACCGGCGTGGATCTGGTCGAGCACCTGGCCGTTCAGGTTGGGGGCCTTGCGGACGTTGCCGCCGTTGTACACCCTCGCCGTGGGGCTGCCGGAGACCGCGGGGGTCTGCGGCGCCGCGCTCGCCGGCGACGAAGGCGCGCTGGCGCCGGTCACCGGCACGCGATCGGCGGTGCCCCGCGGGCCGGTCAGGAGGGCGGATCCCAGGCCCCCAGCACGAAGTGCGCCCCGTTCTCGCCGTAGCTAGCGGTGTAGTCCAAGAACAGGATCTCCTGCGTGGGATCCTCGACGCCGGGGTACCCCTCGAACCAGCTCTCGGGCGCGCCGATGACGGTGATGGTCACCTCGCTGCGGTAGGTGCTCACCCCGGTGGTTTTATCGATAGCCTCGGCGACCGGCGAGTCGCTCTCGGCGGCGGCGACCTGGCGCGGCAGGGCCAATGCGACCGCGAGGCAAACTACGAGCACCGTGAGCCTTATAGAGTGGGTGGGACGATTGCATGACGTACCTCTCGACAAGCTCCGATGCGTGGCCGGCCTTTTTTATGATCCACGATAGCAGGTTGATGGCACCGGGCGTAACCCAAGGTGCCGGGAGGCGGGCGGGCTGCGGCTTCTCGGCCTCGATACGCTGGACGGGCAGAGCGGGGCTTCGGCACGGCGCTCCGTATGCCGGCGTGGCTGTTTTCGCAAAGCGAACAGGCCGGCGCTGGGGGCGCCGGCCTGCGGTCGGGCTGAGGGCGGGCGCTGCGGCGCGCCTACGTGCCTGAGGATGGGCCGGCCGGCGGGAAGCCGCCGCGCACCAGGTCGGCGATCGCGGTGCGGCTGGCCTCGGCGCTGAAGCCCCAGGCCACCAGCGAGAAGTAGTCGGTCCACCAGCTGGCGCCGAAGGCGGCGTTGTTGAGGTAGAGCTGGGCGAAGCCGGCGCCGGCGAGGAACAGGATGGCGATCAGCACCCGGGCGGCGGTGAAGAGCCAGTAGCGGACGAGCGCGTTGCGGCCCTGGCGGGCGGCGCGCATCTGCTCGCGCTCGAGGGCGCCGGAGATCGTCCGGTACAGCTCGGGGATGGCCTCCTGGAACGGCAGCGACTCGGGCTGCGGCGCGCCGGCCTCGCCGAGCACCGGCGGGCGGCCGGGCGGCGGCAGGTTGCGCAGCTCCTCGGTGAGCGCGGCGACCTCGGAGCGCAGATCGTCGGTGGGCTGGCCGGGGGTGAGCGCCGCCAGCCGCTGCTGGAGCGCGGCCACCTGGCGGCGGTACTCCTCGGCCCTCTGGCCCTGGCGGCGCTCCTGCTCGGTCTGGGCCCGCAGCCGCTCCAGGTCATCGAGCTGCGTCTTGAGCACCACGAAGGCGTTGATCTGCTCGACGACGGCGTTGAGGCGCGCCTGCAGCTCGGCGGGGGCGGCCATGGACGGGGCGGCGGCGCGGGCCTCCGCCAGCTCCTGCCGCACCGCGCGGGTGAACGCCAGACCCTCGCCGAGGCCCCTGTCGGCCAGGCCGGCCTCCAGCTCGGCGGCGTAGGCCGCCAGGCGCGCCCAGTCGGTGCGGCCCTGGACCCACTTCGCCAGCAGCTGGTCGGCCGTGTCGAGCGCGGCGGTGGCGTCGGACGCGCGGCCCGACTGCAGCGCGAGGGCGGCCACGTCGAAGAGGCGGTTGAACTCGCGCTCCCACGGATCGTCCATCAGCTCCCGGTCGCGCAGGGCGCGGCTGCGGAGCCGCTCGACGCGGATCAGCAGCTCGTCGCGCGGCTGGCCCTGGGTGCGGTAGTAGGTGATCAGGCTCGCGGCGGCGATGCCGATCAGCAGCGCCAGGAGCGCGCCGTGCGGTGGGTCCTTCACCGAGATGCTGGCCGGGATGACCAGCGTGGACGGGGCGCCGGCGCTGGTGTAGCTGACCAGCAGCTGCCCGGCGTACTGGCCGGCCGGGACGCTGCGCAGGTCGAGGGTGACCGGCACAGTGATGCGCTCGCCGGCCTCGATCTGCTGGGCGAGCGGGCCGACGGCGACGGCCGAGAGCGGCAGGGCGGCGGCGTTGTCCTCGCGCACCATGTCGGTCACGATCACCGAGAGGCCGCTCACCGGCGCCGCGGCCTCCAGCACCAGCGTGCGCTGCTGCACCTCGCCGACGGTGGCGGCCACGGTGAGCTGCAGGGGCGCGGCGTTGACGACCGTCTGCGCGGCGGCCGCGGCCGGGAGCAGGGCCACGAGCGCGAGCAGGGCCAGGGTGAGGCCGACGACGGACAGGCGGGCTGGGCTGAGCGTGCCCCGGGGACCGCCGAGCGACGGCCGGCCGGGGCGGGCGAAGTCTCGTGGCAGGTTCATGGCGCGCCCTCGTGCTGCAAGTGGGGCTGGGGAGCGTATCGCCACACTAGTATACACGAAGGCGGCAGCTGCGCGGCGGGGCGCCGCTACGTGCCGTACGCGGCGCGGGCGGCGCGGCGCTCGGCGAGCCAGAGCAGCAGGTTCACGCCGACGGCGAGGGCCGAGACGGCGAGCGCGCCGGCGACGATCTTCTGCGGGTTGCCGGTGGTGACGCCCTCGAACAGCAGCCGGCCGAGGCCGCCGGCGTTGATGTAGGCGGCGATCGTGCCGATGCCGATGATCGCGAGCGCCGCCACGCGCACGCCGGCGATGATCAGCGGGAGCGCCAGCGGCAGCTCCACCCGCACCAGGCGCTGCCAGGCGCTCATCCCCATGCCGCGCGCCGCCTCGGAGACCGCCGGCTCGACGCCGGTGAGGCCGATCAGGACGTTGCGCACCAGGATGATCTGGGCGTAGGCCACCAGCGCCGTGACCGCCGGCCAGAAGCCCAGCCCCATCAGCGGGATGAGCAGCACCAGCAGCGACAGGCTGGGGATGGTGTAGATGATCCCGAGCACGCCGAGCACGGGGCCGCGCAGCGACGGGGTGCGGGCGATCAGCAGGCCGAGCGGCAGCGCGATCAGAACCGCGATCGACAGCGCCGTCAGCGTGAGCGCCAGGTGCTCGCTGAAGCGCTGGGCGACGACATCCGGGTTTTCGAGCAGGTATTTCACTGGCGTCGGGTGGCTGCCAGGGCCACGGGCTGCGCCGGCAGCTCTGGCAGCCGCGATCTCTCTTCGCTAGGCCGCCGGCGGACCCGGCTGGCCCTCGGGAACGGCGGCGCGATCGGGCGCGACCGCGGCGCGCAGATCCTCGAAGCTGAGCCGGCCGACCACGCGCCCGTCGCGGTCCTCGACGGCGAGGGTGTCCCCGGCGGCGCGCAGGAGCTGCCCGAGCGCCGCGCGCAGGTCGTCGTCGATGCCGACCGACACCGAGGGCTCGGCGCCGTCCGCGCGGGGCGGGCCGGCCTGGCGCTGGAGCGCGTCGCGCACCGGCACCAGGCTGAGCCGGCGCAGCAGGTCCTCGGTGCCGAGCAGCTCCTGGACGAACGAGTCGGCCGGGGCGGCCATGATCGCGAGCGGCGGGCCGTACTGCACCAGCCGGCCGGCGCGCATCACCAGGAGCCGGTCGGCGAGCCGCAGCGCCTCCTCGACATCGTGCGTGACGAACAGGATCGTCTTGCGCAGGCGGCGCTGGATGGCGAGCAGCTCCTCCTGGAGCCGCGTGCGGGTGATGGCATCGATCGCGCCGAACGGCTCGTCCATGAGCATGATCGCCGGGTCGGCCGCCAGCGCCCGGGCGAGCCCGATACGCTGCTGCTCGCCGCCGGAGAGCTGGCGCGGGTAGCGGCGGCGGTAGGCGGGCGGCAGGCCGACGAGCTCGAGCAGCTCGTCGACCCGGGCGTCGATGCGCGCCCGGTCCCAGCCGAGCAGCCGCGGCACCACTGCGATGTTCTCCTCGACGCGCATGTGCGGGAAGAGGCCGGCGGCCTGGATGACGTAGCCGATGCTGCGGCGGAGCTGCGTCGCCGGGAGCGAGCGCGCGTCCTGGCCGTTGATCAGCAGGCGACCCTCGTCCGGCTCGTAGAGCCGGTTGATCATCTTGAGCAGCGTGGTCTTGCCGCACCCGGACGGCCCGAGCAGCACGACCAGCTCGCCGGCCTGCACCTCGAAGCTGACGCCGTCCACGGCCGGGCGCTGCTCGCCGGGGAAGCGCTTGACAAGCTGTTCGACAACGATCGCGCTCATGGCGGACTACTGGATCAGGCCCTGGCTGGTCAGGAACTCGCGGGCGACGTCGGCGGGCTCGCGCTTGTCGGGGCCATCCACCTGCCAGTTGAGGCCGGACATCACGTCGGTGGTGAGCGCCGGCGCCAGTTTGTTGAGCGCGTCGGCGATCCCCGGGTTGGCGGCGAGCGTGTCCTGGCGCACCACCGGCGCGATCTGGTAGATCGGGTAGAAGCCCTTGTCGTCCTCGAGCAGCGCCAGGTCGAGGCCGTTGATCTGCCCGTCGGTGCTGAAGGCCACCACCACATCGATGTTGCCGGCGAGGAGCTCTTCGTAGCGCAGGGTGCCAGTGTCATACTGCATGAAGTTCTCGCCGGTGAACTTGGGGTCGAAGCCGTAGGTCTCGACCAGGCCCTTGGTGTCCTCGCGCTCGGGGAACTCCGGCGGGCCGCCGAGCCTGAGCGTGCCGGACTGCGGCACCAGGTCCGAGTAGGTGCGGATGCCGAGCTCCTCGGCCTTGGCGCGGGTCATGGCCAGGGCGTTGGTGTTGTTGAACGGCGACGGCTCGAGCCAGGTGGCCTGGAACTGCTCCTCGTAGCCGGCGCGCACCGCCTCGAGGATCGCGGCCGCGTCGTCGAGCGGCTCGAGCTTCAGCACCTCGAGCAGGCCGGTGGAGGTGTACTCGGGGTACAGGTCGATGTCGCCCCTGACGAGCGCCGGGTGGGCCACCTGCGTCGAGCCGAGGTTGAACGTGCGCTCGACGGTGAAGCCGGCGTCCTCGAGCATCAGGGCGTACATCTCGGCCACTAGGATGGCCTCGGTGAAGTTCTTCGAGCCGACCGCGATCGGCTCGCCGGACGTCGGCTGGCCGCCCCCCTCCGCGGGGGCCTCGGTCGCCGCAGGCGCGGCGGTCGCCTCACCGGCCGGCTCGGACGTCGGCGCGGCGGTGCCCCCGCCGCCGCACGCCGCGAGCAGCAGCGCCAGCAGGAGGCCGAGAGCCTGTACGCGATAAGTCTTCCTCATGAGATGCTTCCTTTCCTGGTCCATACGGCGCGTCCGGCACGACGCCCATCCTGGGGTCCTGCGACGCGCCCCTGCGATCCGGAACGAGCCGAGGGCCGAAGCGGCCCACCGGCCCATCCCTGCGGCGTTTCGATATCCACTGGCCGCCTCATCGCGTACCAGGCCGTCACCGCGCCACAGCGCGCTGCACTGTGCCGAGGAGCCCCTCGGCGAGCAGCGCCAGCAGCGCGACCGGCAGCGCGCCGACGAGCATGATGTCCGGGCGGAAGAGCGCGAAGCCGCGGGTGATGAAGATCCCGAGGCCGCCGCCGCCGATGAAGGCCGCCAGCGTGGCGCTGGCGATCACCTCGACCGCAGCGGTGCGCACGCCGCCGACGATCGCCGGGAGCGCGAGCGGCAGCTCGACCTGCGCCAGCACCTGCCGCGGGGTCATGCCCATGCCGTGCGCCGCCTCGACCACGGCGCGGTCCACGCCGCGCAGGCCGGCGTAGGTGTTGACCAGCACCGGCGGCAGCGCCAGCACCGTGAGCGCGATCAGCGCCGGCCAGAAGCCGGTGCCCAGGTACGGCAGCGCCAGGAACAGGATGGCGAGGCTGGGGATGGTGCGCAGCGAGCCGACCGCGTTGATCAGCGGCTGGGCCTGGCCGGCGCGCCGGGCCGCCCAGATTCCGAGCGGCAGGCACAGCAGCACGCTGATCGTCAGGGCGCCGAGGCTCAGCGCGAGGTGGTCGCTCAGCTCGTTCCAGAAGCGCCCCTGGTTGGCGAGCAGGTACTCGTAGGTCTCACGCAGCAGTTCGAACATCGGGCAAAAGCAGGGCAAAGCCGCGCTGGCGCGCTGGCTCGAGCGTGCGATCACCGGCGGGCGCGAGTTCGTTCTGGAAGGACGTGGGTTGCGGCAGGACGGGCACGGCTGTGCGCCGCGCGGGCTGTGGCGGGGGAGTGATGCGGGACGTGAAAATCCGTTCGTAATTGTATCACACCGCGCAACCTCGTGCGACCCTGAGCGGCGGCCCCCGCGTCTTCACGAGCCGGTGCGGTATAATGTCGGGCGCGAGACGGCCAACGGGCGGCGGGTGGGCCAGCCGGGAGAGCCGGGGAGGAATTCGGCATGTTCGAGGGGAGCTGGGACGACAAGCCGCAGCACGAGTGCGGCATCTTCGGGATCTACGCGCCGGATGAGGACGTGGCGCGGCTGACGTTCTTCGGCCTCTACGCGCTCCAGCACCGCGGGCAGGAGAGCGCCGGCATCGCCGTGTCCGACGGGCGGCGCATCTCCATGCACAAGGAGATGGGCCTGGTGGCGCAGGTGTTCAACGAGGAGAAGCTGCGCCCGCTGCAGGGGCACCTCGCCATCGGGCACAACCGCTACTCGACCACCGGCTCCTCGCGCCTCCAGAACGCCCAGCCCTTCATGGTGGAGAGCGCGCTCGGCCCGCTGGCCGTCGGCCACAACGGCAACCTGACCAACGCGGCCGAGCTGCGGCAGGAGCTGCTCACCCGCGGGGTGGGGCTCACCTCCACCAGCGACAGCGAGGTGATCACGCAGATGCTGGCCGGCGGCGAGGGGCGCACCTGGGAGGAGAAGCTGCGGGTGTTCATGATCCGCGCCCAGGGCGCCTACTGCCTCACCGTGCTGACGCGCGACACGCTGTTCGCGGTGCGCGACCCGTGGGGGCTGCACCCGCTCTGCCTCGGCCGGGTGGGCGAGCGCGGCTGGGTGGTCGCCTCGGAGACCTGCGCGCTGGCGACGATCGGGGCGGAGGTGGAGCGCGAGCTGGAGCCGGGCGAGATCCTGGCGATCGACGAGGGCGGCCCGCGGGTGGTGGCGCGCATGCCCGCGCCCAAGCGCGCGATGTGCCTGTTCGAGTACATCTACTTCGCCCGGCCGGACAGCGTGGTGGACCGGCTGACGCTGCACGCGGCGCGAGTGAACGCCGGCCGCGAGCTCGCGCGCGAGGCGCCCGCCGACGCCGACATCGTCATCCCGGTGCCGGACAGCGCCATCCCGGCCGCGATCGGCTACGCCCAGGAGTCCGGCATCCCCTACAGCGAGGGGCTGATCAAGAACCGCTACATCGGCCGGACCTTCATCCAGCCCGACGACCGGCTGCGGAAGGTCGGCATCCAGCTCAAGTTCAACCCGCTCGCGGACAACCTGGAGGGGCGCCGGGTGGTGCTGGTGGACGACAGCATCGTGCGCGGCAACACGTCCGGGCCAATCGTGCGGCTGCTGCGCGACGCCGGGGCGCGCGAGGTGCACATGCGCGTCTCCTCGCCGCCCATCCGCCACCCGTGCTTCCTGGGGGTGGACATGGCCACCTACCCGGAGCTGATCGCCCACCGCATGAGCATCGCGCAGATCCAGGACCACCTCGGCGTGGACAGCCTGGCCTACCTGAGCCTGGAAGGGCTGATCCGCGCCACCGGAGACCCCGACGGCGGCTTCTGCAGCGGCTGCTTCACCGGGAACTACCCCGTCGACGTGCAGCTGGTGGAGAAAGAAGCCTTCGAGCGCTGACCTTCCTCGTTCTCCTGACACGGCGACAGGGCCGCCCTGCCGCCGCGTCACCTTGCGCGGGCGCAGAGCAGCTCTGCGCCCCTGCCGTCGCCAATGGCCTCTGAGCTGACCACAAGACTCCTCGACGTGTACGGGCGGCTGGAGGAGCACTTCGGCCACGAGCCGCACTGGTGGCCGATCGTCACCCCGGACCCGCCGTTCGAGATACTGGTGGGGGCGGTGCTGGTGCAGCAGACGCGCTGGCAGACCGTCGAGGCGGCGATCCGCCGCCTGCGCGACGCGGGGCTGATGCGGCCGGAAGCGATGGCGGCGGCCGACACGGCGGAGCTGGCGGGGCTGATCCGGCCGTGCGCGTTCCACACCCAGAAGGCGCCCGGCCTGCAGGCGATCTGCCGCCACCTGCTCGAGCGCCACGAGGGGGACGTGCGGCGCCTGCTGGCCGGCGAGCGGCGGGAGGTGCGCGCCGAGCTGCTCGCGCTGCCGCGCATCGGCCGGGAGACCGCCGATACGGTCATGCTCTACGCCGGCGGCCACCCGGCCTTCATCGTGGACGCCTACGCCCGGCGGCTCCTGGCGCGCCTGGACCTCGCGCCGGGGTTCGACTTCCTGCGCGCGCCGTACGACGCGGTGCAGTCCCTCGTCGAGGCGGCCGTGGCAACCGACGGCGCGCTGCGCCACGTGCGACGCGCGCTGGAGCGGCACGCCGGCCCGGAGGGGGCAGCGCATCCCCCGCTCCACACCTTCTTCTGGCGCCTCCACGCGCTGATCATCGAGGCCTGCATCCACCACTGCCTGGCCAGCCGGATGCGCTGCGACCAGCCGGGCGCCCTGCCGCGCTTCGTGGACCCGCGCAAGTGCGCCGCCCACTGCCGCGCGTGCTCCGGCTGCCCGCTCAGCTCCATCTGCGATGCCTACTCGCGAGGGGCGGGTTCATAACATTCACGGAGGGCACGGAGGACACGGAGATAGGGTAGCCCTCGGTATCCTCCGTGCCCTCCGTGCCCTCCGTGGATCAGACCCACTGCGGCCCGAGGTCGGGGCGGAAGGCGAACTCCCAGCGCCAGACGCCGTCGGCGCGGATGCCGTGCCAGATCCCGGCCGTCGGCGAGCAGTTGCCGTAGTCGTAGCGGTGGGCGCTGAGGTCGATGCGGTCGGCGGTTGTGTGCTGCAGCAGCCCGAGGATGCAGGCGCCGTGTGTCACCAGCGCCACCCTGCGCAGCGGCGTGTCGTCCAGCTGCGGCAGCAGCTCGCTCACCCGCTGGCGCACCTGCTCCTGCCGCTCGCCGGGCGCGCCCTCGCCGAGCCGGTCCACCAGCGTCAGGCCGACCTCGAGCGCGCGGGCGATCGTCTCGGCGGTAGCGCGGGTGCGCACGAACGGCGAGCTGAAGATGTGCTCGATGCCGCGGCCCTTGAGCCAGTGGGCGGCCTGCAGCGCCTCCTGCTGGCCGGCGGGGGTGAGCGGCGGGCCGGGCAGAATGTTGTAGGGCACGCCGGTCGAGCGGTCGGGGGCCGCGTGGCGCACCAGAAAGAGCTCTTCGATCATGCGGCGTATTGTATCAGAAAGCGGAAAGCGCCGCCACTGCATATATAATGGCGGGCGGCCGGTACGGCCCATCGGCAGGCTGAAACCAAATGGAGCACGCGCATGACACGATTAGCGGGGAGGGTCGCGCTGATCACAGGCGCCGGGCGGGGCATCGGGCGCGGCATCGCGCTCGGGTACGCGCGCGAGGGCGCCAACCTGGTGCTGGTGAGCCGCACGGCTTCGGAGCTGGAGGAGGTGGCGGCCGAGGCGCGCGCCGCAGGCGTCGAGGCGCTGGTGGCCGCCGCGGACGTGCGCGACGAGGCCGCGGTGCAGGGGGCGGTGCAGGCCGCCCGCGAGCAGTTCGGGCGGATCGACGTGCTGGTGAACGCGGCCGGCATCCCGATGGTCTCGCCGACGGCCGAGCTGCCGCTCGAGAGCTGGCGCCGGGCGATCGACGTGAACCTGACCGGCACCTTCCTGTTCTGCCAGGCCGCCGGGCGGATCATGATCGAGCAGGGGCGCGGCGCGATCATCAACATCGGCTCGATCCACTCGTTCCAGGGCATCCCGCAGCGCGCGGCGTACGCGGCGAGCAAGGGCGGCGTGCTCCAGTTCACCCGCTCGCTCGCCGTCGAGTGGGCGCCCCTCGGCGTGCGCGTGAATATGATCGCGCCCGGCTGGATCCGCACCCCGCTGCAGGACGACCTGGTGGCGCAGGGCAAGCTGGACCGCGCGCCGATCATCGCCCGCACGCCGGCCCGGCGCATGGGCGAGGTGAGCGATATCGTCGGCCCGGCGATCTTCCTGGCCTCCGACGAGGCGGCCTTCATCGTCGGCGAGATGCTGGTGGTCGACGGCGGCTGGGGGGTGTACGGCTTCCTGTAGCGCCGCGGCTGCGCCTGCTTTCTGAAGGAGTCGCGGCTGCGACCGCCGGCGGCTCTCCTTCGTCCGATCTGTGATTGCACTGCGTATGGAGTGGCGAGGAGGGCCGCGATGGCATCGTCGGGTGAGATCCCCGCGCACGGAGGGCCGCGAGCTGTGCGGCGCGGCGCCGGGTGGCGGATCGGGAGGGCGCTGCTGGCGGCGCTGGGGCTGGCGGCGCTCCTGGTGGCGGCGGGCGCGGCCTACGAAGCGGCCTCGGCGCCGGGCGACGCGGCCCGCTTCCCGCCGCCGGGCCAGCTGGTGGATGTCGGCGGCTACCGGATGCACCTCCACTGCGTGGGCCAGGGCAGCCCGACGGTCGTGCTGGCCTCGGGGGCGGGAGGCTTCTCGGCCGAGTGGTCGCAGGTGCAGCAAGAGTTGGCGAAGACCACGCGCGCCTGCGCCTTCGACCGCGCCGGCCTGGGCTGGAGCGACCCCGGGCCCGAGCCGCGCACGCCGGGGCAGATCGCCGCCGAGCTGGATACGCTGCTGAGCCGCGCGGGTGTGGAAGGGCCGCTCGTCCTGGTCGCGCACTCCGCCGGCGGCAAGCACGTCCGCCTCTTCGCCCAGCGCCGCCCGCAGGACGTGGTGGGGCTGGTCCTGGTGGACACGCGCTCGGAGTATGTGGAGGACCGCCAGACGCCCGAGGAGGCCGCCGCAGAGCTGCGCGGCACGGCGGAGTTCTACCAGCTCATCGGGCGGGCGCGGGCGCTCGGGCTGGTGCGCCTGGCGTGGGCCGAGCTCTGGCCGGCGGCGCTGCCGGTCACGGCGAAGCTCTCGCCCGAGCTGCGCCACCTGCTCGGCATCATCCAGTCGCGGCCCGGCCACATCGCGACGGCGCTGGCCGAGAACGAGGCCGCGGCCGCGGACAACGACGCGCTGCGCAACGCGAGTCTTGGGGACACACCGCTGGTGCTGCTCGGCGCGGGGCAGACGATAGCCAACATCCCCTCCTGGCGCGGCTCGCTCGAGTACCAGGCCGGGCTTTCGAGCGACAGCCGGCTGACGACCGTGGCGGACGCCGACCACAGCCTCCACTGGGACCACCCCGAGCTGGTCGTCTCGGCCATGCAGGAGCTGGTGGGCGCCGGGCGGTAGCCAGCGCGTCGAATGAGCCGGGGTCACCCGGCGGCACCGGCCTCGCCTAGCGCGGCCAGCTCCTCGTCCAGCGTGGACGAGAGGGCCGCGAGATCGGCGGGCGAGCCGGCGGCGAGCGCGTCGACGACGCGGGCGAGCAGGCGGAAGCGGCGCAGGCGGCGCTCCTGCTCCCGGTCGAGCGGGCCGGCGGCGATGTAGCCCTCCAGCAGCCCGCGGCGGAAGGCCTCAGGCTGGCGCGGCAGCAGGCCGAGCGCCAGGTCGAACAGCGGGTCGCCGCCGACGATCTCGCCCGGCCTGACCAGCGCCTCGAGGTGAACGCTCCGGTCGGCGCTGGTGACGATCACGCGCTCCGGGCCGAGGGCGCCGTGCAGCACGCGCGGCACCTCGCACGCCAGGTCCGGGTGGTCGGCGGTCGCCTGCCAGAGCGCGGAGGCGCGCTCCGCCCCGAGGAGCTCGGCCGCGAGGACCTGCGCGTTGCGGCGCGCCATCCAGATGCCCAGCGTCTCGCGCCAGTCGCGCCGCGGCCAGCGCCCGGTCGTCTGGGGCCGCCCGAAGCCCGGCGCCTCGAGCTGGTGCGCGCGCCGCAGCGCCCGCCCGACCTGACGCGCCGCCAGGCGCACCAGCGAGTCGTCCAGCACCTCGCTGAGCGGCCGGCCCGGCACGTGGCCGAGCACCGCCCAGCTGTAGGGCACCTGCGAGCACGAGAGGTCGTGGGCGATCAGGCGCGGCGCCGGCAGCTGCTTGAGCGCCAGCGAGCGCAGGAAGAACACCTCGGCCGCCAGGTCCCCCTCGGCGGCGATCACCACCAGCACGTGGCTCCCGGCCGTGCTGACCCGCAGCTCGACCCGCTCGTCGTCGGCGGCCACGATCGCCGCGCTGGTGGGGCGCATGTTCAGCGGCCCGACGATCATCTCGGCGAAGGTGCCGAGCCGGCTGAGGACGCGCCCGCGCCCGCCGCCGCCGGCCTCCTCGGGCGCCATATTCAGATGCGCGAACACCGTTGACCGGACCATGTGCCGCTCCTCTGTAGGGCGCCTATTATACTCGTACTCGGCCGCTTGACACGATATGCGGTGAAGCCCAGCTTGTGGGCGCTTCTTCACACTGCTCTGCGGCGCGGCGGGGTCTGGGGAGGCGCGGCCTCCCTGGAATCCCCCCCGCGGCTCTGCGGCGACGTGTCGCCGCAGAGCCGCGGTATAAAAAAGGCTCTCGGAGGGCCTGCGGCCCTCCGAACCTCCCGGCAAAAAGTCGCCCGAGCGGGCCTGCGGCCCTTCGGCTCTCTCGGTGGGAAGCAGTCTGGCGAGCCTGTGGCTTCCTCCCGGGGGAAAGTTGATCTGGTGGTCCGCAGGCCCTTCGACCTCCCATCGGAAGATCGCCCGAGCCGACCTGCGGCCCTTCGGACCCCCGGCGGAAAGGCTGGCCTGCGACCCTCCGAACCTCCCGGCAGAAAGTCGCCCGAGCGGGCCACCGGCCCTTCGGTTCTCCCGGTGGAAAGCAGTCTGGCGAGCCTGAAGCTTCCTCCCGGGGAAAGTCGCCCGAGCGAGCCTCCCGATTGCTGAACCACGCCGATGACCTGGTATACTCGGGGGTGCGGAGCGGCGCGCTCCGCTGGCCGCAGCCCGGAAGATATGAGGAGACCCCTATGAGCAATGACTCGGCGCCGCGCTGGAGCCTGCTGACGCGCCTCATCCACTCCGGTGAGCGCCTCCCGGCCCCACCCGCGCCCCCGACCAGCACGCCGATCTACACCTCCTCGACCTATGTCTACCGCGATGCGGCGGAGTGGGATGCCGCGATCGCCGGCGACGGCTACGTCTACGGGCGCAACGGCAACCCGACGGTCGCGGCGCTGGAGCAGGCCATGGCCACCGCCGAGGGCGGCGTGGGCGCGCTGGCCTTCGGCTCGGGCATGGCCGCCATGTACGCCGCCATCCTCGCTGCCGGCACCCCGCGCGGCGCCACCCACCCCCAGCCGCGCGGCATCCTGGTGGCGCGCGACATCTACGGCGTCACCACGGTGCTGCTGGAGAAGTTCTTCGCCGCCCAGGGCGTCCCGGTGGTCGCCTGCGACATGTGCGACCTGGCGGCGGTCGACGAGGCGATCGCCCGGCACTCGCCCGACGTGCTGATCGTCGAGCAGATCTCGAACCCGCTGCTGCGCGTGGTGGACATCGCCGCCCTCGCGCAGCGCGCCCGCGCGGCCGGCGCCCGCCTGATCGTGGACAACACGATCGCCACGCCGATCCTCCAGCGCCCGCTGACGCTCGGCGCCGACCTGGTCGTCCACAGCGCCACGAAGTACCTCGGCGGCCACGGCGATGTGACCGGGGGCATCGTGGTCACCCGCACGTCGCTCCCGCGCGACACGCTGCGCAGCTACATCAAGATCCTGGGCGGCGTGCTCGGCCCCTTCGAGGCCCAGCAGATCCTGCGCGGCATCAAGACTCTCGCGCTGCGCGTGCGCCAGCAGTGCCAGAACGCCGCCCGCGTCGCGGCCTGGCTGGAGGCGCAGCCGCAGGTCGCGCGCGTCTACTACCCCGGCCTCCCGTCGCACCCGCAGCACGAGCTGGCGGCGGCGTCCTTCAGCGGCCTGTTCGGCGCCATGGTCTCGTTCGACCTGCGCGACGGCGACCGCGAGCGCCTGTACCGCTTCCTGAACGCGCTGCGCCTGATCCTGCCCGCCACCAGCCTCGGCGACGTGTACACGCTCGTCAGCGCGCCGATGATGTCCTCCCACCGCGACCTCAGCCCCGAGCAGCGCGCCGAGCGCGGCATCGGCGAGGGGATGGTGCGCCTCTCGATCGGCATCGAGGACGCCGATGACATCCTGGCCGACCTGGCCGGTGCGCTCGCGGCGGTGTGACCCGACCGCCTAGCGGTAGGCTTCCCCCTCTCTATCGCGAACCTCTCGCTGCCAGCGCCCCGCCGGGAGCAGGCCGGAGCCTGGCAGCTTGCCCTCCCCACACCCAGCCGACGTCACAGCTCCCGATACAGGCGCCGCGCAAGCCCTCCGGCCGTACCCGGCAACAGAACTGCGCCTGTCTTGGTAATGTTTCGGCTCGCCATCTGTGATATATCACTGGTAGCGTACGCGCATACATAGTAATAGCCTGCTTAGAGACATCACAGCCAGCGCCCATGAGCTCCGTCCCACCCTTGCGTCCTCGCAGTCGCATCGGGCAGTGCGCACTCGTCGCACTGCTCGCCGCCATGTTCGCTGCATTGGCTCCGCTTAGGCCCGCGCTCGCCGCACCGACCCTTGTGCTGCGCGTCGAGCTAGCGCCCGGCACCCCGACAACGATCGACAGCGGAAGCGCCTTCCGCTTCCGGCTGACCTACGAGTGCAGCGGCTCGCTCGCCAGCGACATCTGCACCAACATGCTGGTCACCACCGACCCGCTGCCAGTCGTCTTCGAAGAGCTGCAGGTCGTCGGCAACAGCGACGTCACCCTGGCCGAGTACGACCCGGCCACCCGCCGCGCCACCTGGAAGTTCCGCAGCCCGCTGCCGCCCGGCACCACCGGCCAGCTCGAGTTCGAGGTGCGCTTCGTCCCCGGCGTCACCCTCGACGGCACCAGCGGGTCGATCACGGCGCACATCAGCGCCGACGGGCGCACCCCCGTCAGCAGCAGCTCGCCGACGGTCACGGCGAACGCCCAAGATCTGAGCACGGTCACCAAGACGCTCAGCGGCGGCGGCGCGGCCGGCGACGAGTCGGTCTACCGGGTGAACGTCTGCGCCGGCGGCCCCGGCGGGCTCGACTTCCGCACCGTCACGGTCACGGACACGCTGCCGCTCGGCGCGACGTACCTGTGGTCCAATCCGCCCGCCACCGAGGTGATCACCAGCGCCAGCCCGCAGGTCGTCGTCTGGTCGAACATCGCCAACATCCCGGCCGGCGGCTGCAGCAGCTACTCCGTCGGCGTCAGCTACCCGGAGCCGGCCAACGCCGCCGGCCAGTCGAAGCTCAACACCGCCGTCGTGAGCGGCACGCCGTTCGGCGGCGTGGTGAAGACGATCACCAGCTCTGTCAGCCACACGCTCACGGACCCCAACCCGAACATCGAGCTCGAGAAGAGCGCCGACGCCGACACGATACGTCGGCGGCACGATCGTTACCAGGCTGCGCGTGCGCAACACCGGCAACGTCGGGCTGCAGAACGTCGTGCTGGAGGACCCCATCCCGCCCGAGCACGACCTCCGGTCGCTCGACACCGGGGAGGCCGTGGCGGTCGAGTATCAGAAGAACGGCGACCCGGTCTGGCACTCGGGCGTCGTCACCGGCACCGGCGTCCTGGTGAACGGGACCAACTTCCCGGGCCTGGAGCCCGGCGACTACGTCTCGGCGCTGCGATTCGTGCTGGGCGACATCCCGGTCGGCTTCGACAGCGACGCGATCCGGCTGCGGAGCGAGGCGGTCAACCCGCCTAACGGCGGCGGGGCGGCCTACGCGCTGCCGCACAATGTGACCAACACCGCCACGGTGCGCGCCGAGCACGGCGGCACACCGCTGACCGACCAGCAGGACGGCGCGACGACCGAGATCGACGTGCCGAAGGCCCGCCCCAGCCCGCAGAAGGCGATCGTCAGCGGCAGCCCGGCGCTGCCCGGCGACGTCGTGCGCTACCGGCTGTCGATGAGCAACGGCAGCTTCCGCGAGCTGGACGAGCCGGTGGTCGCCGACCTGCTGCCGGCCGCGCTCGAGTACCTGCCCGGCAGCTGGAGCTACGAATCCCCGCTGGCGAGCTGCGCGGCTGAGCCGAGCTTCCAGGAGGTGGCGGACTACAACGGCAGCGGGCGCACGCTGCTGATCTGGAGCTGGGCCGGCACCGGCTGCAGCATCCCCTCCGGCGAGAGCGCCCGGATCACCTTCGACGTGCGCGTGAAGCCCGGCACCTACCCCACCAGCGCGCTGCCAAACCGCTTCGCGCTGGTGAACTACAGCACTCCCGCCAGCCTGGTGCGCACCCAGCAGTGCGCGGCGGCGCCCGCCGAGGCCTCGCTGTTCACCACCGACGCCGCGCTGGGCGTGGACGCCACGAAGCTGTGCTTCTCCCCGCCGAGCAACCTGCGCGTGATCGCCGCCGCCTCGCTCGCCTCGGCCAAGCAGGTGCGCGGCCAGCTCGACGCCGGCTTCCACCGCGATCCCCAGGTCGGCGCGACGGTGCGCGGCGGCCTGATCACCTACAGCCTGGCGCTCACCAACACCGGCAACGTCGACTTCCGCTCGCTGCAGATCATCGACATCCTGCCCTACAACGAGCCGGCGCCCGGCAACCTGGGCGTGCGCGACCTGCTGCCGCTCGGCACCGAGTGGACGCCCCAGCTCGCCGGGCCGGTCACGATCACGCCCGCCATCCCCGGCCTGACGGTGCGCTACAGCACCGAGACCAACCCCTGCCGGCCGGAGCTGGTGGACCCCAACCCCGGCTGCACGCCGATGGTCGACGGCGACGACCCCGGGCCGGGGATCTGGAGCCTCAACCTGCCGAGCGACCCGACCGCCGTGCGCTCGCTGAAGTTCGACTTCGGCAGCTACGTGCTGCGCGCCAACGAGCACGTCGCCTTCACCTTCCCGATGTTCGCGCCGGTCGACGCCCCGATCGCCACCGCCGGGGACGACGGCACGTTCGGCACCAACGACGACGGCGGCGTGGCCTGGAACACCTTCGCCTACTCGGCCGTGCGCCAGGACGACGGCACGCAGCTGATCGCCCAGCCGCCGCGCGTCGGCATCGAGGTGCAGCCGACGCCGCCCGGCCGCGCCTCGCTCGGCGACTACGTCTGGAACGACGTGGACCAGGACGGCGTGCAGGACGAGCCGGCCTTCCGCGGCGTCAACGGCGTCACCATCCGGCTGTACGAGGACGCCGACGGCAACCCCGCCACCACCAGCGACCAGACGCTCGTCGGGGTCACGATCACCCGCAACGACAGCGGCGGCAACCCCGGCTTCTACCTGTTCCCAGCGCTGGAACCGGGCTTCTACTTCGTCGAGATCGTCCCGCCCGCCGGCTACACGCTGACGACGCAGTCCGCCCCTGGGGCGACCGCGGCGACCGACAGCGACGCCGACCCGCTCACCGGGCGCACCCCGATCGTCCAGCTGGCGAGCGGCGATGACCGCCTCGACATCGACCTGGGCATCTACGCGCCGGTGGTGAGCATCGGCAACCGGGTGTGGTACGACACTAACAACGACGGGCTGGACAACGACGGCGACGGGACGCCCGGCTCGAGCACCGGGATCGCCGGCGTCAAGGTCGAGCTGTTCCTGGACGCCAACGGCGACGGCAGCCTGACCGGCGCGGAGCGCCTGCCGATCGCCACCCAGACCACCGACGCGAACGGCTTCTACCGCTTCGACGCCCAGACCCACGTCGGCGGGGTGCAGATCGACAGCGTGCCGCTCTACCCGGGCTCCTACATCGTCGGTATCCCGCCCGAGAACTTCGCGCCCGGCGGGCCGCTCAACGGCTACCACAGCAGCGGCACGCAGATCAGCTCTACCGGCCAGATCGAGGAGACCCCCGCGCCGGACCCGGACAGCGACATCGACGGCGACGACAACGGCGACACGCAGGGCGCCTCCGCGCCGTTCTACGCGGGCGGCGTGCTGAGCAAGGCGGTGGCGATCAACGCCAACGAGCCGCTCGGCGAGCCCGAGGAGGCCGGGACCGCGCCGGGCGGCACGGTGATCGAGGACTCCCGCAGCAACCTGACGGTCGACTTCGGCTTCTACACCGCGGGCGTCGGCGATATGGTCTGGCTGGACGACGGCACCGGCGCCGCGTTCAACAACGGCCTGCGCGACGCCGGCGAGATGCCGCTGGCCGGCGCGACTGTGCAGCTCTTCTCCTCGGCCGGCACCGAGATCCCGGTCGGGCCGGACGGGCGGCTCGGCACAGCCGACGACGCGCCCGGCGGGGTGACCACGGGCGCGGACGGGCGCTACAGCTTCCGCGGCCTGCCTGCCGGCGCCTACCGGATCCGGGTGACGCCGCCGCCCGGCTTCGCCAGCAGCCGCGATGTGAGCGCGCAGACAAGCAACCCGGACGGCAACCACGACGACGACAACGGCGTCGGCTCGGCCAACGGCGCGGCGAGCAGCGCGGTCTTCTCGCTCACCCCCGGCGACAGCGGCGCGCAGGGTAACAATACGGTCAGCGCCGCCGACGGCAGCACGGTTAACCCGACGCTCGACTTCGGCTTTGTGCGCACCTACTCGCTCGGCAACCGCGTCTGGGCCGACGCCAACAACAACGGCCTCTTCGACAGCGGCGAGGCCGGCATCTCAGGCGTCACCCTGCGCCTCTACCAGGCCGACGGCACCACCCGCGCGACAACCATCGGCGGCGCGACCGTCCCCGATGTGACCACGGACTCGAACGGCTTCTACCGCTTCGACAACCTGCCCGCCGGCGACTACCTCGTCGAGGTTATGTCGAGCAATTTCGGCGGCGCGCTGGCCGGCTTCGTCAGCAGCACCGGCGCGGGCCAGCAGGCGGACCCGAACACCGACATCGACGGCGACGACAACGGCCTCGACACGCCGGTCTCGGGCGCGATCCGCAGCGGGGTCATCACGCTTGGCGAGGGCGACGGGACCGATGAGCCGACCACCGACACCGACGGTGGCCCGATCGCCCCATCGGAGGCGCCCGACGACCAGTCCAACCGCACGCTCGACTTCGGCTTCTTCGAGCCGCTCAGCCTCGGCAACCGCGTCTGGAACGACCTCAATAACAACGGCATTATCGACAGCGGCGAGCCCGGCCTGGCCGACGTCGAGGTGCGCCTGTACCGCGACTCGGACGGCGACGACCAGCCCGACGACCTGAACGGCGACGCGCAGATCGACGCCTCCGACCGGCTGGCGACGACGACGACCAACGCCACCGGCCACTACCTGTTCACCATGCTCCAGCCGGGCACCTACCTGGTCGAGATCGTGCCCCCGGCAGGCTACCGCAGCAGCACGGGCAACTTCAGCGCCTATGAGCCGGCCCCCGACCCGGACACGAACGCGACCGACTCGGACGACAACGGCACGTCGGCCGGCGCCGTGATCCGCAGCCGCGGCGTCACTCTCTCGCGCGGCGCCGAGCCGACCGGCGAGGCCGGCAGCACCGGGCTGACCGACAGCGCCGCCGACTACAACAGCAACGCGACGGTGGACTTCGGCCTGTTCCAGCCGCTCAGCCTCGGCAACCTCGTCTGGAACGACCTCAATAACAACGGCTTAGTCGACGACGGCGAGCCCGGCCTGGCCGACGTCACCGTGCGCCTGTACCGCGATAGCGACAACAACGGCGTGCCCGACGACCTGAACGGCGGCGGCGTCACCACCGCCGACGCGATCATGGTCACGACGACCAACGCCACCGGCCACTACCTGTTCACCGGCCTCGGCGCAGACACCTACATCGTCGAAGTCGCCACGCCGGCGGGCTACGTGAGCAGCACTGGCCGGTCTCCGGCGATGCCGTACCAGCCGGCCCCCGACCCGGACGCCGACCCGACCGACGACGACGACAACGGCGGCACGGACGCGAGCGTCACGCCGGGCGCCACCGTCCGCAGCCACCCGGTCACGCTCAGCCTCGGCGCCGAGCCGACCAACGAGCCGCCCACCCCCGGGCTCTCCGACGACGCGGACGACGACAACTCGAACCTGACGGTGGACTTCGGCTTCTACGCGGGCCTCTCGCTCGGCAACCGCGTGTGGCTCGACGCGGACAACAGCGGCTCGCTCAACGACGGCGAGACCGGCATCTCGGGCGTGACCGTGCGCCTGTACCGCGACAGCAACAACGACGGCGTGCCCGACGACCTGAACGGCGACGGCGACGTGAGCACCGCCGATGCGATCCGCAGCACGGTGACCAACGGGGGCGGCTACTACCTGTTCGTCGGGCTGAACGAGGACACCTACATCGTCGAGGTGGTGCCGCCCGCCGGGTACCGCACCAGCACCGGGCCGGCAGGGGAGTACGAGCCCCCGCCCGACCCGGACGCCGACCCGACCGACGACGACGACAACGGCTGGCTCAGCGGGACCACGATCCGCAGCCACCCGGTCACGCTCAGCCTCGGCGCCGAGCCGACCGACGAGCCGCCCACCCCCGGCATCTCCGACAGCACCGCCGACGACCGCTCGAACCTCACGGTGGACTTCGGCCTCTGGCGGCCGCTCAGCCTCGGCGACCTGGTGTTCGAGGACGTCGACAACAGCGGCACGTACACCGCCGGCACCGACAAGCCGCTCGCGGGGGCGGAAGTCAGCCTGCTCCTCGCCGACGGCCTCACCCCGGCGCGCGACGCCGACGGCAACCTCGTCGCGGACCAGACGACCGGCGCCGACGGGCTGTACCTGTTCACCAACCTCGCGCCCGGAGACTACGTGGTGCGCGTGGTCGCGCCCAGCGGCTACCGCGGCAGCACCGGGCCGGCCGGCGCCTACGAGCCCGGCCCCGACCCGGACGCCGTCCCGGTCAACAACGACGACAACGGCACCGGCACCGGCAACGTGGCGGTCAGCGCCCCGATCACGCTCACCTCGGGCGGCGAGCCGAACACGCCGGTCGACGGCGACGGCACCGACAGCAACCGCACGCTCGACTTCGGCTTCT
>CALJIC010000357.1 GCA_937974195.1 uncultured Roseiflexaceae bacterium
CCTCCCCGCCGTGCGGGCGAGGGTCACGAGGCTGTGGCTCGCCTCCCTGCCGTGCGGGCAAGGGTCACGAGGCCTGCGGCCCTCCACTCCTCCCTGCCGCGCGCGAGGGTCACCGGGCCTGCGGCCCGCCTCTCCTCCCTGCCGCGTGGGCGAAGCTCACCGGGCCTGCGGCCCGCCTCTCCTCCCTGCCGTGTGGGCAAGGCTCACCGGGCCTGCGGCCCGCCTCCCCGCCGCGCGGGCGAGGGTTACGAGGAGGCCGGGAGGAACTTGTACATGTTCGCGCCGCACACCGGGCAGGTGCCGCGGGCAGCGCGCCGGCCGGTCTCGGTGGTCTCGATGCGCACCCCGGCCATGGTGCGGCGCGCCCGGCAGCGCATGCAGTAGCCCTCGATGTCGCCGGCAGCCTCGGGGGCCGGCGCCGCGCGCTGCGGCTCGGCGCGGGGCTGCGGGGCCGGCTCGGTGGCCTCGGGGGCCGGCGCCGCGCGCTGCGGCTCGGCGCGGGGCCGGTCGAACGCAGGCCGGACCGACGCGGGCGGCGCGAACATGTCGCCAGCGTGTTCACGGGCGCGCAGCCGGCGCGCCACGAGCATGCCGGCGGCCAGTAGCACAGCGAGGAGCAGGAGGCGTCTCAGCACGGGCAGGCTCCTTCCTGGTACGCTCACGGGCCGGCGTGGCCCGCGAACGAGTCCCTTCTCCGGCGGGCTCGCGGCCCGGCCGGGACCGGGGTGGGGCGGCAGCAGGTACGAGGTCACGGGCGGGGCCCCGGCGGGCACGGCGCCCGGCGAGACGGGAACGCGCCCCGGCCAGCCGGGCATCGCTTTTCACGAGCTACGCGCTCCCCGGCGACGCCAGCAGCCCGCGCAGCGTCGCCAGGTTCTTGATGTCGCCCTCTAGGTCGTCGCCCTTCGGCGTCTCCAGCACCATCGGCAGCCCGGCGAAGCGCGCGTCGTTCACCAGCAGCCGGAAGCCCTCCAGGCCGATGCAGCCCTCGCCGATATGGGTGTGGCGGTCCACGCGGCTGCCGAGGCCCTTCTGCGAGTCGTTCAGGTGGAAGGCGCGGACGCGCTCCAGCCCGACCAGCCGGCCGAGCTCGGCGAAGGTGGCCTCGTAGGCCTCGGGGGTGCGGATGTCGTAGCCGGCGGCGAACAGGTGGCAGGTGTCCACGCACACCCCCAGGCGCGCGGGGTGCGTGGAGCGCTCGATCAGCCGCGCGAGATGCTCGAAGCGGTAGCCGAGGCTGCTGCCCTGGCCGGCGGTCGTCTCGAGCAGCACGGTGACGCCCGGGCCAGCGCCCTCGGCGAACAGGCGGTTGAGCGCCTCGGCGACGCGCGCCAGCCCGGCCTCCTCGCCGCTGCCGACGTGGGCGCCGGGGTGGGTCACGAGGTACGGGATGCCCAGGGCGGAGCAGCGCTCGAGCTCATCGCGGAACGCGGCGGTGGACTTCTCCCACAGCGCGTCGTCCGGCGAGGCCAGGTTGATCAGATAGGAGTCGTGGACCAGCTCGGCGCGGATGCCGCTGGCCTCCTGCTCGGCGCGGAACTGGGCGATCTCCTCCGCGGTGAGCGGCCTGGCACGCCACTGCTGCTGGTTCTTGCTGAAGATCTGGATCACGTCGCAGCCGGCCCGCTGGCCCTGGGCGAAGGCCCGGTGCAGGCCGCCGGCGATCGACATGTGGGCGCCGAATCGCATCGCTCCGCTCACTCTGTGCTCGACACTGCTCGGGGCGCATTATACAGCAGTTGGGAGCGGAGCGCAGGGCCGTCTCTACTCGACCACCAGGCTGGCGACGGTGGTCCACTCGCCCTCGTTGCCGGCGTAGTCGCGCGGCTGGAGGCGCAGGAGGTAGGTGCCGGCCTGGAGCGGGGGCAGCTCGACCTCGGGCCCGGGGACGAACCACTCGTCGGTGCCCTGCGGGTCCGCGCCGATGTAGATGCGGTAGCCGGCGACCCCGGAGCCGTTGTCTGTGGCCGGCTCCCAGGAGATAACGGCGGGCTGATCTGCGCCGATGCGGATCGGCTCGGGCATGGGCTCGACGCTGGGCGGCGTGATGTCGAAGCCGATCGGGCCGAAGCTGGAGACGGACTGGCCGCCGGAGAGGTCCCAGCCGCGCACGAACAGCGTGTGCAGGCCCTCGCCGGCCTCGGCGAGCTGCGCCGCGCCGAGCGGCTGCCCGCTGACCATCGGCGCCTCGCCGCCCGGCTCGCTCTCCCAGGCCACGCTGAAGCCGGCCGCGGTGCCCGTTCCGCCGAACTCGATCGTCAGGTCGTGGTTGTACCAGCGGCCCGGCTCGACGGAGGCCTTGAAGGCGATCCCGTCCGCGCCGAGCAGCGGCCCGCCGCCGGCCACCAGCTGCTGGCCGCCGTGCTGGTTGCAGCCGCCGATATCGGGCAGGTCGTAGCCCTCGGCGAACGAGAGCGGCACCGAGCGGCGGTTGCTCGCCCACGAGCCGTCGGCGCGGAAGGCGGTGAAGTGCAGGTGCGGCGTCCCCGGCGAGCCGCGGTCGCCAACCGTGCCGATCACAGAGCCGCGGGCCAGGATGCGGCCGCGGTCGGTGTACGCGGCGCTCGCCATGTGGGTGTACATCGTGTAGAAGCCGCCGCCGTGGTCCAGGATCAGCGTCCCGCTCTTGGGAACCCAGACGAAGATCGTGCCATCGGCCGCCGCCCGGACCGGGGCGCCGCTGGTGCGCCCCCCCGCGCTCGCGAGGTCGAGCGAGTAGCGGTCCCAGCTGTTGTGGGTGCCACAGGCGTAGCCCTGGATGATCTTCCACGGCTCGCCGGGCGGGGTGGGCAGCCAGAGCTGTGGGGGGGACTCGGACGGCGCGGCGTATGCGTGTGTGGCAGGGAGCGTGCCCGCCAGCGCCAGCGTGAGCGCCAGCAGGCGCAACAATCTTGGTAACCACCGGCGCACGCCGGCAGTCCGATGCGGTCGTGGCATCAAGCCCTCTCGGCTTATGCTAGAACATAATGTGACAATTCAGCCATCGGCGGGGGCGGACGATACCATAACACCCCAAACATGTCAAACTATGGTTAACGACCCTGCGTAGGGATGCGGGGCGGCGGGCGGGGGATGGCCCGCTGGTTTGCCGGCGCACCGGCGAAGCGGTAGAATATACGGACCGTTCAGAACGCAACGAGGGAACGCCGTGACCGTCATCACATATGATGAGCTCGCCGCGGGGCTGGAGGACGCGTGGATCATGGCCGGCCTCCACGAGCACGCGCTCTACGAGAACATTCATCCGGAGACGCTCGACCGCTCCTACCGGGTCGAGCTGTTCCCTGAGCACCCGGAGCCGCTCAACGAGAACAACTCGCCGCCGTGGGTCGAGATGAGCTACACCTGGACCCCGGCGCACCAGCTGCACTCCGAGGGGCGGGACATCTCGCCGGGGGTGCTCGAGCTGTCCTGGACGTACACCGTGGACGTGCGCGGCGCGGCGGACCGCAGCGACATCGATCTGGTGCGCGCGTTCAACGGCGCCGTGCGCGCGGCGCTGCGGCGGGTGGCGCCGGACATGCCCAGCCCGGCGGAGTACATCGCGGTGGAGGTGCGGCGCGGGTACCGCACCGGCGGCGACAAGCCCACGCTGGCGTACACCCAGATCGTCGGCACCAACGTGACCGACCTGAGCGACCTGTGGGGGACGCGCAGCCCGGATGCGCTGCGCGAGGCCCTGCGCGACGAGCTGCTGATCGTGGCGGCGCTGCTGCACTCGCTCGGCGAGACGTTCGCGCCCAGCGGCCTCGGCGGCTACCGCAGTGTGGATACCGCCTAGGAATGGTATAATTCCTGCAAGGTATGGCACGCATCGGAACCTCGGTCGACGACAGACCGTCGGCGCGCCAGGCAGCGCACAGAGAGGAGCGCACGTGATGCTAGCCAACGACACCCTTGCGTCTATTCGAAAGCGCCTTGAGGACGAGCGCGCAGACCTGCAGGCCCAGATCGACGCGCTCGAGGTGGAGAACCAGAGCCAGCAGGACGACTACGGCGTGGGCAACCACCTCGCCGACGACGCCAGCGAGCTGTTCCTGCGCGAGCGCAACCTCGCGCTGCGCGGCAACGCCGAGGAGCTGATCGCCCAGATCGACGCCGCGCTCAAGCGGATCGAGGACGGCACCTACGGCATCTGCGCTCGCTGCGGCCAGCCGATCGCCCCCGAACGCCTGGAGGCGCTGCCCTACGTCACGCTCTGCATCACCTGCCAGAGCGCCGTCGAGCGCGAGCGCTAGGATCGAGGGCGCGCCCCTCATCCGCTACTGAAGAAAGCTGTGAAGATGAAGTTGAGCGAGGAGCTGCGGCGGTACTGGCTCGCGCCGGGCACGATCGCCGCCTCGATCGTCGCGTTCGACCAGATCAGCAAGGCCTGGATCTGGGATGTGCTCGGGCCGGTGGAGGGCACCAGCCGGCCGCTGATCGAGCCCTGGCTCAGCTTCACACTGGTGAAGAACACCGGCGTGGCCTTCGGCATGTTCCAGGGCATCCCGCACTTCTTCACCGTCACCTCGATCCTGATCAGCCTGGGGGCGATCTACTTCTACCGCTTCCACCTCCCGCGCAGCCGGCCGTGGGTGCAGCTCAGCCTGGGGATGATCGTCGGGGGCGCGATCGGCAATATCATCGACCGCATCCGCCAGGGCTTCGTGGTGGACTTCGTCCACGTGAGCTGGTTCCCCGGCATCTTCAACGTGGCCGACGCGGCGATCACGGTCGGCGTGGCGATGCTCGCCATCTACCTGGTGTTCACCGGCGAGGAGGCCGAGCGCCGCGCGGCCCCGCCCGATGACGCCCTGCTCGGCGAGCTGCTCGGGCAGGACCCGCCCGGCCAGCGGTAGGCCCCGCTCCGCGCCTCCGCCGGGCGCAGCGCGCTCCGCCCGTACCTCCTGCGGATGAACGACGAACCCCTCCTAAACGAAGACCTCGCCGGCACCGCGCTCACGCTGACGGTCAGCGCCGAGGATGCAGGCCAGCGCCTCGACCGCTTCGCCGCCGACAAGGTGCCCGACCTGTCGCGCAGCTACGCCCGCCAGCTGATCGAGGACAACCACATCCGCGTCAACGGCAGGGACGCCCGCCCGAGCACGACGCTGCGCCCCGGCGACGAGGTCACCATCTGGCGGCCGCTCGCGCAGCCGACCGACCTGGTGCCCGAGGAGATCCCGCTCGATGTGGTGTACGAGGACGCCGACGTCGTCGTGGTCGACAAGCCGGCCGGCATGGTCGTCCACCCGGCGCCGGGCCACGCCCGCGGCACCCTGGTGAACGCGCTGCTGGCGCGCTACCCGGACATCGCGATCAGCGGCGACCTGCGGCCGGGGATCGTCCACCGGCTCGACCGGGACACCTCGGGGCTGCTGGTGGTGGCGCGCAACGACCGCGCGCTCCGCGATCTGCAGGCGCAGCAGCAGGCGCGCGCGATGACGAAGGTCTACCTGGCGGTGGTGGAGGGGCGCTTCAAGGAGCCGGAGGGGACGATCGACGCGCCGATCGGGCGCCACCCGACCGACCGCACGCGCATGGCCGTCGTGAGCAACGGCCGGCACGCGCGCACCCACTGGCGGGTGCTCGAGGAGCTGGGCGACTACACACTGATCGAGGCGCGGCTCGAGACCGGCCGCACCCACCAGATCCGCGTCCACTTCGCGCACAAGAGCCGCCCGCTGCTCGGCGACCCGCTCTACGGCCCGAAGCGGCCGCGCGCCACGTTCGGGCTCACGCGCCAGTTCCTGCACGCGCACCGCCTCGGCTTCCGCCTGCCGAGCAGCGGCGAGTGGGCCGAGTGGAGCTCGCCGCTGCCCGAGGATCTGGAGCAGGCGCTGCAGCGGCTGCGCGCCAGCGTCCGGCGCAGGTGACCCCAGCCGAGCCGCCCCCGCGATACGGCCGGGCTACTGCGAGCTGACGCGCAGGTTCTGCTCGGCGTTGTCGTAGACCTGGTTCTCCTCCAGGGAGACAGTGGGGGGCGGGGAGACGTTGAGGTAGATGCCGACGCGGTTGCCGAAGACCTCGTGCGCCCCCTCGATCCGGTTGTCCGGGCTCTTCACGTAGATGCCGTAGCGCACATTGTCGCGCACGAGGTTTGCGCGCAGGGTGTTCGCCCGCGCGTCGCTGTAGAGCGCGATGCCGTCCTCCTGGTTCTCGAAGACCGTGTTCCCCTCAACCAGGTTCCCTTCCGAGGACAGGCCCACGCCTACGCCCGACTTCCGGTTGCCGTAGACCGTGTTGCCGCGGATGGTGTTGTCGTGCGCCCCGTTGACGTTGATCCCCTCCAGCCCGTTGCCGTAGACGACGTTGCCCTCGACGAGGTTGCGGTTGGAGCCGTGGTACAGGACGATGCCGTGCATCGCGTTCTCGAACGAGATATTGTTGCGGATGACGCTGTCCGAGCACCCCTCGGCGAGGATGATGCCGTGCTTGCCGTTGTGGTGTGAGCGGTTGCCCTCGATAATCAGCTCGTTCGACTCGGTGTGCGGGTCGATCCCGTAGTTCACGCTGTGGTGTACCTCGTTATCGCGGATCACCAGGCCCGAGGCCCGGTAGGCGTACAGCCCGTAGAAGTTGTAGCCGAGGGTGCTGCTGGTGATCGAGCCGCTCGTCCCCGGCAGCCGCCACGCGACGCCGTAGGACTCGTTCGCGCCGTAGCCGAGGTAGCTCAGCTCGGACGCGTGGATCGTCATGGTGGCGCCGCTGCGCGCCAGGATGAAGCTGCGCCCGTCCTCGTAGTTCCGGTCGACGTCGTCGGCCTGCGGATCCCAGGAGGTCACGCAGCTGCCCTCGATGTGCAGCGCGCCACCCATCGCCTTGATCCACACGAAGCCCTGCGCATCGCTGCGCAGCTTCAGCCGGCGCGCCTCCGGGGCCGCGATACGGACGCCGGCCCCCGCTTCGATCTGGACGTTCGCGCCGAGCAGCCACTCGCCGGGCGCGAGCTCGCGCAGCACCTCGGGGCGCCCGACGAGCTGGCTCAGCAGCGGCAGCGTCAGCTGGCCGCGCCGGACCTCGATCGTGTTCATTTGTTCATCGTAGCGCACCTCGGCATCGCCTGCGGCCGGGGCTCCTTGCTGCATCGGGGCACCTCCTCCCTGCTGCACGGCCTCGCAGAGCGCAGCCTGCTCGACGAACGAGGGCGCCAGGGTGGCCTCTGACGGGCGGGTCGGGCGCTCCGGAGCCGCCGGCGGAGCAGTTGGCGATGAGGAGCCACACGCCGGCAGGAGCGCGAGCAGCGCGATCGCGCAGATGCGGGCGAGGCGCGCGCGCAAGTGGGGCGAGACGAAGCTGGAACGTGGCAAGATCATGTTCTCCCCAGATATAGTCGGGCGTGCCGGGGACCGGCGTCCCAAAGCCCCTGCGACAGGCCGGCGGGGACGCTTGCCGCCGAGCCGCCAGTTGGTATCATGCCACGCCCGTCAAGAGCGCGCCCTCACGAGTTCTGCGGCCGCGCCGCTCGCTTACAATGAGGTAAGGTCCAGAGGGCCTGCGTCCCACCGGGTTTCCGCGCCGCCCTGCGGCGGGAGATGGGCGCCCACACATCGTGCTATGAGGAGGAGCGAGCGTATGGGAGAGCCAGCACACCCGCTGCGCTGGGGCATCATCGGCGCGGGCAACGTGGCCGAGTTCAAGGGCGGCCCGGCGCTCCAGCAGGCCGCCGGGTCGACAGTTCTGGCGGTGATGCGGCGCGACGCCGAGCAGGCGGCGGCGGTCGCGGCGCGGCTGGGCGTGCCGCGTGTGTACAGCACGCTCGAGGGCATCCTCGCCGACCCGGAGATCGACGCCGTCTACATCGCCACGCCGGTGGTGCATCACTGCTCGCAGACGATCGCGGCCGCCGAGGCCGGCAAGCATGTGCTCGTCGAGAAGCCGATGGGCATGAACCGCGCCGAGTGCGCCCAGATGATCGCCGCCTGCCGCGCCCACGGCGTGCGGCTCGGCGTGGCCTACTACCGGCGGTTCTACCCGGTGATCCGGCACGCGCAGGCGCTGCTCGCCTCGGGGGCGCTCGGCGACATCATCGCGGCGCGCGCCCAGTACGTCACCGCCCATGTGCCGCGCGGCGCCCCCACGCCCGACTGGCGGCTTCAGCCGGCGATCAGCGGCGGGGGCTGCCTGGCGGATGTGGGGGTCCACCGGCTCGACCTCCTCCTGGCGCTGCTGGGCCCCGCCGACGCGGTGAGCGCGTTCACCGACGCCCCCGCGCCCGGCGAGGCGGAGCGGATCGCCTCGGTGCACATGCACATGCGGAGCGGCGCGCACGCGGCGTGCACAGTCGTGTGGGGGAGCGAGGGCTTCTGTGACGAACTGGAAATCATCGGCCGCGCCGGCCGGCTGGTGATCACGTCGCTCGATCGGGGGCAGCTCTCCATCTTTCGCGCGCAGGGCGTCGAGGCGCAGCAGTTCCCCGCCATGCGCCCGACGCACCTCGGAATCGTGCAGGATTTCGTCGCCGCGGTGCGGGAACAGCGCGACCCAGAAGTGTCGGGCGAGCAGGGCATGGCCGTCAGCGCCCTGCTGGACGCCGCCTACCAGTCGGCGCGCCTGCGCCAGCTGGTGCGGGTGGCGTAATTCACCGGACCCGGCCCGACCGTCACCGCCGCATGAATCGGGCCGCGGGCGAGCGCCGCGGAGGCCGCCGGTTCTCTGCGGCGCTCTGCGCCCGCCCCTCTCACTCCTCCCAGCCACTTCACCCGCCTGCGAAGCCGCGGTCTCTCCGCTGCGAACACAGCTCCCCGATCAACCTCTCCGGCCCCTGCTGCCACGCCGGCGAACGCCTGCGAGTGCGCGCCGATGCGCCGCACGCATCGCCGGGCGACTAGCTGACCAGTAACCGAAGTGACGCGGACGTCATGCGGGTCGCCCGTGTCAGCGCCCCGCCCTGCCGCGACTGCGGCGCCGCAGCGCGGCGCAGCAAGATTCTGGGGCGCAGCGTCTCGTCACACCCCACCGTCGAACGCGGCCACTGCATGCGTCGTGTCAGTAAACAAAAGTTCATCAGGCCCTTCAGGCGCTGCAAGAGCTTTGTCATCTTCGTCTCCTAGAATGCTCTCACCTGTAGCCGATGCACTTGTACAGCTCTCTTTGTGATCGGGTTGCCCTGATCTCGGCTGCAAATGGGTGAGTTAAGAGGTCGGAATCCTGGCAGAGATCACCCAGCGAGCGGCGCTACCGAAGCGAGGTTGACGCGGAGGCGGGGTTCCGCACCCACCCGGCGGGCAACACCAATGCTCGGCCGGGCGCCTGAGAACGTTCGAGCAAAACGCCTGAACTGCAACAGAGCTACAGGCAGCTACAGCTGCTCAACCGAACACGACGGCTTGATAACGATCGGCGCAGCTGATCCCGATAACTGTGTGGCATCCTAGTATGCATTCAAGGGGGCGCTCCATGTTTCGTATCGTCATCGTCGGCTCCGGGGTCGTCGGCCAAGCTACCGGCAAAGGCCTTGCCAAGAAAGGGCACAATATCACCTTCGTCGACATCAATCCGCAGACGATCGCCAAGCTGCGTGGCGAGGGCCTGAATGCGATGACCATCGGCGAGGTCGACTGGAACGCCGTCGATCTGGTCATGCTGGCGGTCTCGACCCCAAGTGTCGATGGCAAGATCGTGCTCGACTACATCGAGTCGGCGGCCTGGGATGTCGGGCGCGGCCTGGCCACCACCAGCAACTACATCACCGTCGTCGTGCGCAGCACCGTGCCGCCCACCACCACCGAGGAGCGCATCACTCCCATCCTCGAGCAGGCCTCGGGCAAGCGCGCCGGCCACGACTTCGGCGTCGCCATGAACCCCGAGTTCCTGCGCGCCGTGAGCAACGAGCAGGACTTCGCCCGGCCCTGGATCACCGTGCTCGGCACGACCGACCCGCGCACCAGGGAGGTGCTCGACACGCTCTACAAGCCCTTCGGCGCGCTGATCGTCCACTGCACGCCCACCGAGGCCGAGATGATCAAGTACGTCAACAACGTCTACAACGCGGTCAAGATCAGCTACTTCAACGAGGTCTATGCCATCTGCCAGAAGCTGGGCATCGACGGGCACCTGGTGGGGGCGGCGGTGGCGCGCAGCGCGGAGAGCATGTGGAACCCGCTGTACGGGACGCGGGGCGGCGTGCCGTACGGCGGCGCCTGCCTGCCGAAGGACACGGTGGCGTTTATGCAGTTCGTGCGCGAGCGGGGCTGGGAGCACCTGATGCTGGAGGCCACCATCGCGGTGAACGAGAAGCTGGAGCAGTCGGTGCCGGCCGTCCCCTCGCCCGACAAGATCGACGCGGTGCTCCAGGCGGTGAACGCGCGCGGCACGGCGGCCCAGCCCGAGGATCTGGCTGCTGAGGTGGGCCGATCGACACCGATCGTGCTGTAACCTCCCCTGGCAGAGACTACGGTGCAGTTGCTGCACCGTAGTCTCTCAGCAGAAAAGGAGCATCTGCTGTGGCGTTGATCGAGAGCTTTTTGACCAGCATCCTCGCAAATGCATTCTTGCTTATTCCCATTGGGGCGCTGGGAGCTTTTCGGTGGTTGATGTGGTTGGCGAAGCGCATCCCGGCGCTGTTCTATCGCCCTATTGAGAATGACTACAACCCCTCGGCGACGATCGTCACACCGGTGTACAACGAGGACCCGGTGCTCTTCCGCCGGGCGATCGAGTCGTGGATTGCCAATAAACCCGACCGGATCATCGCCGTGATCGATGTGACCGACACGACCTGCATGCAGATCGCGGCTGAGTACCCCCAGATCGACGTGATCCCGATCGACATCCCGGGCAAGCGCGCCGCGCTCGCCGCGGGCGTCGACGCGACGACGACCGAGATCGTCGTGCTGGTGGACAGCGATGTGATCTGGGAGCCGGACGTCCTCAAGAAGATCAAGATGCCATTCATCGACCCGAAGATCGGCGGGGTCGGGACGCGCCAGAACATGTATCCGAGCGACGGCAAGCGCCCCACGCTGTGGGAGCGGCTCGCCGACATCTACCTCGACATCCGCTACTCCGACGAGGTGCCGGCCACCACCCGCTGGGGCCGCGCGGTGAGCTGCCTCTCGGGGCGCACCGCCGCCTACCGGACGAAGCTGCTGCAGAGCCTGCGCGAGCCCTTCCTGAACGAGACCTTCTGGGGCACGCACTGCATGAGCGGCGACGACAAGCGCTACACCACGCTGGTGCTGCAGAACGGCTACCACACCTGGAACCAGCTGAACGCCCGGGTCTACTCGACGTTCAAGCCCGACTTCAAGGGCTTCCAGAAGCAGCGCATCCGCTGGAGCCGCAATAGTTTTCGTTCTGACCTGCGGGCGCTGTGGCAGGGCTGGGTCTGGCGCTACCCGTACCTGGCGGTGATGCTGATCGACAAGACGATCGCGCCCTTCACGCTGCTCGTCGGGCCGATCGTCCTTCTGATATCGATCGCGCTCGGCAACTGGAGCCTGGTCGTAGCGCTGCTGATCTGGTGGCACGTGAGCCGGGCGGTCAAAATCATGCCGCACCTCATCCGGAAGCCGGAGGACTGGCTCATCCTGCCCGTCTTCGTGGTGATGAACTACTACATGTCGCTCGTCAAGGCCTACGCGCTGTTCACGATCCGCGAGCACAAGTGGCTGACGCGGGCTGTCGCGGTGGTTGACGGCGAGGTCAAGCGCGTGAGCGAGGCCGAGCAAGAGACCCGGGTTCCCACCGCGACAACCTGACGCAGCGGGTCCAGCCAACCCACAAGCAACCCACATCACCGACATCTGCGCTTCCGGCCCATCGGCCGGCGGCGCCCGGCGCTTGATGCGCCAGGACAAGCCAGCAACACAAGTGTGAGGGTGTCACCGGCCCACTGCAGTGCAGCATGGTGCTCCTTCCAGAGAAGAAGAGACCTGTCATGGCGCGTAACAGCTCCCTTACCCAGAAGAGCGCTTACCGTATTCTGGCGGCCATCACGGCGCTGCTGATCGGTCTAGCCTCGCTGCAACTCGCCAACCATACAGCACTTGCGCAGACGGTGCCGGCTGTACCGGTGGCCTACGACTCGCTCACCAACACCATCTACATCGGCGCCAACTACAACTCGTCCGACCCGGCGCAGAAGCCGTATGTCAACTACCCCTCGCACCCAGATGCGCCGAAGAGCCCGATCACGCTGCCCGAGGTCGACGCGGCGCTGACCGCGCTCGGCCACCCGGACCTGATCGTCAACAACGGGGGCAACGTCTGGACGCTGAAGGCCAACACCGTCATCAGCCAGACGGCGCGGCTCGACCTGACGAGCGCAACGCTGGGCGTGCTGCGGCTCGACAGCACCGTCCCGCCAGGCGGAACCCTGGGGGTGACGAAGATCGTCGCGCGCGGCGGGCACCTGAACATCAACGGCATCCGCCTGTACTCCTGGGACGCCAACAGCCCCGAGCCGGAGGGCTACGACACGAACGTCTCCGACGGGCGCAGCTTCCTGCTGGCCGAGCGCGGCGGCCGCATGGACATCATCGATTCCGAGATCTCGCACCTCGGGTACAGCCCGGGTGAGCCGAGCGGGCTCTCGTGGCGCAAGACGGCCACCAGCGGCGACCCGCGTGACCCGAATGTCATCCGCACCGGGGCGACCGGCAGCGTCCTGCGGAGCAACGTCCACGACAACTACTTCGGCCAGTACTCCTACGAGGCGTACGGGTTGGTCATCAGGGAGAGCGAGTTCCACCACAACCTCTACTACGGCATCGACCCGCACGACTACTCGAGCGGCTTCGAGGTTGCGTTCAACAAGGTGCACCACAACGGCAACCACGGCATCATCTTCTCGCGCGGGTGCGTGGACAACAAGATCCACCACAACGAGGTGTACGACAACGCAAGCCACGGGATCATGCTCGACCGCGGCAGCGAGCGCAACGAGATCACCGACAACACCGTCTATAACAACGGCGACGGCATTGCGATCTTCCAGTCGTCGAACAACCTGATCCGGGGCAACATCCTGCGCGACAACAACCGCGGCGTGCGCATCAACGCGACGTTCGACTCCGACGACATCTACGACGGCCTGTCGAACAACAACATCGTGCAGGGCAACACCATCGAGAATAGCGGCCAGTACGGCATCTATCTCTACGAGCGCGCCGACAAGAACATCATCGAGGGCAACACGATCACCGGCAGCCAGCTGGACGGCATCTATATCAAGACCGGCGGCAACATCATCAGGAACAACGCGGTCCGCGTCAACCGCCACGGCATCGCGATCATCGGCGGCGCGGGCGCGGCCTATACGCCGGGCGGTATCGAGCCGTTGTACCAGCCCGGGCACAAAAATGAGATCTACGGCAACACCATCGAGGATAACAACGGGAACGGCATCCTGCTCCGCGGCGCCGTCGAGACCGTCATCGGCCCCCAGCTCTCGCAGCCCAACTCGGCGCACGCCAACTCCATCCGCACCAACGGCGCGAGCGGCATCAGAATGGACACCGGCGCGGTCGGCAACGTCGTGTTCGGCAACACCATCGTCGGCAACGTAGCCGACGGCGTGCTGGTCAGAGGCGCGGACAGCAACAAGAACCGGATCACCCGCAACAGCATCACGGCCAACGGCGGCCGGGGCATCAACCTGCAGAACGGCGGCAACGGCGACCTCGCCGCGCCGGAGGTCACCAGCCCCGAGAACGCGACGACCGTGACCGGCACCGCGGTGCCCGGCAGTATCGTCGAGGTGTACCGCGACACGAACAACCAGGGCGCCGTGTACAAGGGGAGCGCGCTGGCCGATGCCAGCGGCAACTGGAGCTTCACGCTGCCGGCGAACGACAACCCGCAGGAGGGCCCGATCACCGTCCTGGCGATCGACTCGGTGGGCAACACCTCGCCCTTCGGCGGCGACGGCGTGCTGGCCTCGCTGGCCGTCTACAGTATCGGCGCCGGCAAGGACGGCGAGACCACGGTCTTTATCAGCGGGCAGGGCGCGATCGTCACCCTGCCGGACATCCAGGCGGCCCTGAGGGTGATCAGCCCGACCACCGACCTGCTGGTGCTGGAAGATCCGGCCAACAAGGTCTGGATGTCGAATGTCAGCCTGTTCATCAACCGCGGCGTGACGCTGAAGCTCACCAGCGACACAGTCAGCTGGCTCAAGCTGCGCAGCCAGGCCACGGACATTGTGCTCGAGAAGGCGGGCGAGGCGGCGTACAACTACAAGAGCTTCGTGACGCTGCGGACGTACAACGGGAACATCCTGATCGACGGCGTCAAGATCACCTCCTGGGACCCGCAGATCAACAACTACGACACCGATATCTCGAACGGGCGCAGCTACCTGCTGGCCAAGTACGACGCGCGCATGGACATCAGGAACTCCGTGCTGAGCTACCTCGGCTCCGCCGACGGCGAGAGCTACGGTGTCTCGTGGCGCGATATCAACGAGGCCGAGCAGCCGGACGTGCTGATGACGCGGGTGACGGGCGAGGTGATCAACAGCGTCTTCAGCTACAACTACTACGGCATCTACACCTTCCAGGCCAGCCACATGATCTTCCGTGGCAACAAGTTCCATAACAACATCGGCTACGGCTTCGACCCGCACGACTTCTCGCACCACTTCATCGTCGAGGACAACGAGGCGTTCGAGAACGGCAACCACGGCTTCATCATCTCGCGCGGGTGCAACAACTTCGTGATCCGGCGCAACAAGTCCTACAACAACCGCTACACCGTCGGCACCGACAACCGGCGCGCCCACGGCTTCATGCTCGACCCGGGCTCGCCCAACAGCCGCTACCCGCAGGAGCCGTCGTTCGACAACCTGCTCGAGTACAACGAGGCCTGGGGCAACGATGGGTACGGCCTGCGCGTGGTGGGCTCGACGAACAACACGGTGCAGATGAACACCTTCACCGGGAACCTGCAGGGCATCACGCTGGAGCAGGGCAGCACCGGCAACACCATCAAGAACAACACGCTCACCGGCAACGGGCTGTACGGCATCTACCTGATCGGCGGCTCGGATCACAACGAGATCACCGGTAACATCGTGACCAAGAACGGCAAGCACGGCATCTACATCAAGACCGGCAACAATACGATCGCGCAGAACATCGTCTCCGAGAACGGCTCGGTCGTCGATGGGGTGGCGAGCGGCTCGGGCATCGCCACGCTGCAGGAGAGCACAGTCGCGAGCGCAGCGGCCGACCTGATCCTGCCGGGCGAGACCGTGAGCATCGCCCAGTCGGCGCCCGAGCTGCTCGGGTCGCCCGCCGCGGCGACCGCCGTCGAGAACAACAAGATCATCGGCAACACGGTGGCGAAGAACTTCGACGAGGGCATCGAGCTCAAGAGCGCGAAGGGCACGCTGGTCGAGAACAACACCGTGCACGATAACGGCTCCAACGGCATCTACCTGGCATCGGGCGCGAGCAGCAACACGATCAAGAGGAACACGTCCTTCAACAACCGCGGGCACGGCATCCGAGCCAACGGTGCCGACGTCGTGGCCAACACCTGGACCGAGAACCTGGTGTACGATAACCTCGCCGGCGGCATCGTGACCACCAGCAACGCGAACAAAGGCATCAAGGGGCCCAAGCTCACCCAGACCGGCAACGTTGTGACCGGCGAGGCCGCGCCCGGCTCGATCGTGGAGCTGTTCTCCGACAGCGGCGGGCAGGCGCGCTACTTCGAGACGCGCCTGCTGGTCGGGAGCGATGGCACCTTCCGCGTGGAGCGGAACTGGATGGGGCCCAACGTGAACGCGACGGTCACCGACAGCAGCGGGAACTCGTCGGGCCTCACATACAACGTGGCGGGATTCATCCCTTCCAACACCGTCTACCTCCCGATCACGACCCGATAGAAGGAGACGCGACTATGTATGCACTCATCCTGGCAGGTGGAAGCGGGACGCGCCTGTGGCCATACAGCCGCAGCACCAGGCCGAAGCAGTTTCTGAGCCTGCACGGCGAGCAGACGATGCTGCAGCAGACGGTGGAGCGTATCCTGCCGATCGTCCCGCCCGAGCATATCTACGTCGCGACCGGCACCGCCTACGCCGAGCTCGTCGCAGAGCAGCTCCCCGACCTGCCGCGCGAGAATATCCTGGCCGAGCCGGACGGCCGCGGCACGGCCCCCTGCATCGGCTGGGCGGCGCTCCACCTGCGGCGCCGCGACCCGCAGGGGGTGATGGCGGTGCTCAGCGCCGACCACCGGATCGAGCGCGCTGACCTGTTCTGCGACATCCTGAAGGCGGCCGAGCAGCTCGCCCTGGAGGGCCGCCTGGTCACGCTCGGCATCACGCCGACGGAGCCGAGCACCGGCTACGGCTACATCAAGCGCGGCGAGCAGATCGGGACGTACGGGCCGCACAGCGCGCACCGCGTGGCGGCGTTTGTGGAGAAGCCCGACGCCGAGCGCGCCCGGGCCTACCTCGACAGCGGCGACTACTTCTGGAACGCCGGGATGTTCATCTGGCGCGTCGACCGCATCCTGGAGGAGCTGCAGCGGCACCGGCCGGGCGTGGCCAAGCCGCTGGAGCAGATCGACGCCAGCATCGGCACGCCGCACGAGCGCGCCGGCCTGGAGGCCGCCTGGCAGCAGATGGAGAACGTGGCGATCGACGTGGCGGTGATGGAGCGCACGTCGGACGCCGCGGTCATCCCGGCCGACCTGGGCTGGAGCGATATCGGCGACTGGTCGGCGCTGGCCGAGACCCTGCCGCGCGACAGCACCGGGAACAGCGTGCTCGGCGAGCACGTCGGCATCGATACGCGCGACACCCTGATCTACGGCAACGGCCGCCTGATCGCGACCATCGGCCTCGAGAACTTCGTCATCGTCGACACCCACGATGTGCTGATGATCTGCCCGCGCGACCGGGCACAGGATGTGAAGACGCTGGTGGCGCAGATTCGCCAGCAGCACCCGCCGCTGACTTGATAGTGCGCTAGCGATTGCCGGGAGGGCACGGGCGCGTTGCCCTCCCCAGTAGCGGGTGTGGGGAGCTGAGAGCCCGAATCACCTGGGGAACAAGCCTACGTCCCGCGGCCCCGCCTGCGGGAATAGGGAGAGACAGAGAGCATGTCTGTGCAGCCCACATCGTTTAACCCACTTCCGGAGCGACCTATCATTGCAGATCCTGTTTCACGCGCTGGCCGCTCCCTCACAGTGGTGATGTTTCTGGCGGTATTGGCCCTCCTGGCGACGCTGTTCTACTGGCTCGGCGCCGGCCGCGTCAACCATTACTACGTGAGCCGCGGCGACGCCGCCTACGCGCAGGGGGCCTACCGGCAGGCTGTGGCCGACTACAGCTGGGCGGTGAACATGGACCCCTGGGACGGGCACGCCTACCTGAATCGCGGCTACGCGCTCCAGCACCTCGGCCAGGACGTGGATGCGCTCCCCGACTTCACCCGCTATATTGAGCTCGAGCCCGATGATCCAGCGGGGTACCGGGCGCGTGGAGCAAGCCGCGCGCGCCTGTACCTGCTGGAAGACGCGATCGCCGACTTCACCGCGGCGATCGAGCGCGACCAGAACGACGTGGCGAGCTACGCAGCCCGCGCGCGCGCCTACGGGCAGCTCGGCCAGTGGGAGCAGGCGATCGCCGATATGAGCCAGGCGCTCACGCTGCGGCCGGATCAGCCGTCCTACCTCCTGGCGCGCGCCCGCTACGCGGCGCAGCTCAACCAGCTCGATGCAGCGCTCGCCGACCTCGATGCCGTCATCCGCCTCGCGCCGAGCGCAGAGGCGCTGCTGGAGCGCGCAGAGATCCGCGAGCGCAAAGGCGACCTCGCGGGCGCGCTCGAGGACCTGGACAGCGCGATCGAGCGCGACCCGCAGAGCGGCGAGGCGTTCGCGCAGCGCGGCGCCTACTACCAGCGGCAGGGCGAGGACAGCCAGGCCCTGCGCGACTACCGGCAGGCGGTTAGGCTCTCGCCGAACCTGACCTGGGTGCACATCCGCATGGGGCTGCTGTACGCCCAGCGCCACGACTTCGCCGCAGCCGACCGGAGCCTGACCAGCGCGATCAACCTGCGGCCCAACGACCCGCAGGGGTACATCCGGCGCGCGAACGTCCGCATGGACTCGCGCCAGTTCGATGGGGCGCTCGCCGACCTGGCCGAGGCGGCGCAGCTCAACCCCCGGATGCCGGAGATCTACCTCGCGCGCGCCCGGGCGCACCGCTTGAGCGGCCAGCCCGAGCAGGCGCTCATCGATCTCAACCAGGTGCTCAACCTCGACCCGAACAGGCTGGAGGGCTACCTCGCGCGCGCCCAGGTCTACCGCATCTTGGAGCAGCCCGAGGCGGCGCTGCAGGACCTGAACGAGCTGCTGCGGCGCGACCCGGCGAACGTCGCCGGGCTGGCCAACCGCGCGGCGCTGTACGTGGCCCAAGGCGACTACGCGCAGGCGATCGACGACTACACCGCGGCGATCGAGCAGGAGCCGACGAACGCGAGGTTCTACACGGCCCGCGGGCACGCCTATCAGGCGAGCGGCGACGCGGCGCGGGCGCAGCAGGACTACCTGCTGGCGGCCGAGCTCGCGCCGGAAGAGGCCGACAGCTACGTCGAGCTCGGCCTGTTTGCCGCCGAGCGCGGCGACCAAGCCAAGGCGATGGAGCACTTCGAGCACGCGCTGAGCCTCGGCGTCAACAACCCGCGCGTATACGCGGCGCGTGGTCGCGTGCTGATCGACCAGGGGAAGATCGCCGCCGGCCTCGCCGATCTCGATCGGGCGCTCACGCTGCGCCCCAACGATGTGGCGACGCTGCTGATCCGCGCGCGCGTCCACGCCGAGCGCGGCGCCCCGCACGTCGCGATTGACGATCTCGACCGGGTGCTCGAGCTCGAGCCCAACAACATCCGGGCGCTGATCGCGCGCGGCCGGATCTACGCCGACCTGCACAGATTCGACCTGGCCCTGCGTGACGCGAATGCGGCGCTCAGGCAGCAGCCCAGGGACCACTACATGCTGCAGGTGCTGAAGCTGCGCGCGGAGATACTGTCCGCCCAGGGGAACACCGAGGCTGCGCTGGCCGATATCGCGCGGGCGCGCAAGATAGCGCCCAAAGACGCCGCTCTGATCCTGCTGCAGGCCCAGGTACTTGAGAAGGCCGGGCGTCTCGGAGAGGCGCTGGAGGCGTATGGCGAGGCGATCCCGCTGGTGCCGGTGCCGGGCGAGATCTACCTGCGGGCCGGGAAGATCCGCTACAAGCGGGAGGAGTACAGCCGGGCGGTCGTTAACTTCACCGTAGCGCTGGAAACGCTGCCCGACAACGCTGAGGCGTACCGCGGCATCGGTATGGGGCAGCGTAAGCTTGGCGAGATTGACGCCGCGATCGAGGCCTTCCGCAACTACCTGCGGCTGGCGCCGGACGCGCCGGATCGGGCGGAGATCGAGGCCTGGATTGCCAGGAGGGGTGAGGAGTAGCGCGCCAGAGCGTAGCAGGGGCAGCGCCTAGGCAGGCCCGCGCGAGCGGACTGCGGCGGGCCTGCCCCTTATGGGCCGGTCCGCCACCGATCGCCTTCAGTCCAGCAGGTGTGCGTGCGCTACCGTCTCGACGACGTCGCTGACAGTGTGGAAATAGCGGATGAAGTCGTTGTTGCAGCGCGGGATGATCTGTGTGCCTTCCCCACACACGGTCAGCGACAGCTCGCCGATCTCGTGCCCCTCGATGGTCGGGTGGATGAGGATCGCGCGGCGATGATCGTTGATGCGCCGCAGCCCCCACCCTGTCCCGACACCAACCAGCTCACAGGTCTCGTAGGCAGGCAGGGTGGATATGACTTGATGCGCTATATGGGACCAGAGCAGGCGCCTGGTCTTTTCCGCGTCAACAGTTGTCGTAACCATAACAGTCCTCTCCTTGGCCAGCAGCACCACGTCGCAGGATGCACGGCGTCGCCGGTGTAGTCTGGAAACAGTAACGCTCAATATCGACCGCTTACGCGGTGCGGTGCTGCGGCGCCTGCCACGGGGCGGTCTGGATGACCGTTGGCCCGCCAGGGGTGGGGCGTGGCCACCGCGTGAGTCGTATATTAACGTATGTCACTGCAATTGCAACATGAATACCATAACTTTTGAGTAGCGGATGTTAACCGAAATACAACCAGCCGCGCAGGCCGCGGCTGGTTGTTTTCTTTTGGCGGCTCGTCTCGCGGGGATGTGCGGCGAGCGGCACACCCTTCGCACTCCTCCCAAGAATACGAGGCTGGAACGCGGATTGGCGGAAAAGGGGAGGCTCCGGAGAGGCATTGCCTCCCCGGAGCCTCCTGCGGGTTGCGGAGCCACCGCGTCAGTATCACTCACAGCTGGGTATTGCAGCCTAGCTGCGAGCGGCGGCCATAACCGCTACGAGCACTGCGGCACAAGCGCGGCTGGGCCCAGATCGGACGGGGTGAACTTCTTGTCCTTGGTCAGCAGGATCTTGTCGACGTGCGCGCCGTCCTCGCGGTTGGTGATCCGCAGCGTGTGCGGGCCATCGCTGAGCTTCACCGACTCGCTCGCCTTCTTCCACCCCCACTTGCCCTGCACCAGGACGGCGTCGAATGCACCCCGATCGTCGACCTTCACGAAGAAGCTATCCGTCGAGCCGTCGCGCCCGTAGCCGAGCAGCCACACGTAGAAGGTCCCGCCGTTCTGGACGTTGAGGTTGAAGGTGATGGCGGTGTTGGGATCTTTGCGCATGCCCGATCCCGGCACCATCATCGCCTGCCCGCCTGAGCGGGAGCCGTCCGCCAGCAGCTGGAAGTTGCCGCTCACGCTCGAGTACTGCTCGGCCTCGATGAAGTTGGCCGTCGATCCGTCGATCACGTAGACGCAGCTGGATGGATCAGACGCGGGCACACCCGGGTCGGCCGGCGCCGCCGTCGGCTCAACCGGCGCCGCCGTCGGCTCAACCGGCACCGCCGTCGGCTCAACCGGCGCCGCCGTCGGCGGGACTGGGGTGGCGGTCGGCACGACCGGCACCGCCGTCGGCGGGACCGGGGTGGCGGTCGGCGCCGGGGGGTTCGTCGGGGCCGCAGGAGGCGGTGCCGCCGGCGCCGCGATGCCGTCACAGGGGACGGTCGGCTTGACCGAGGAGGCATACGAGCCGGTGGCGTCGCCGCCGTTGTTCCCGCTCATGATGTTGCCGCAGATCATGCGCTGTGGCGACCGCTGCACCTTGATCCCACCGCCGCGGTTGTCGCGGATGGTGTTGCCGTAGACGTCGTTGTTGATCCCCTCGTTCGACGTGTCCCCGCCGAGGCGCACGCCCGCGCCGACGTTCCCGTAGCTCGTGTTGTAGCGGAACACGTTGCCGCTACCGCGGGAGCCGAAGCCCGCCGCCTCCGGGTCCTTCTGCCCGGTGCAGGTGTTGTACTCGACGATGTTCCCCGTCGACGCCTCCTTGATATCGACGCACTCGTTCCCCTGCGTGTTGAAGGTGTTGTGGTGGATCCAGTTGCCGTTCGACTGGTCCGGGTCGGCGGTCGGGTTCTTCCCGTCGCGCAGCTGCTCGGGGGCGGTGCCGATGTAGATCGCCTCGCCGTTCTTGCCGCCGCCGTTGAACCGGAAGTCGTGGACGCCGCAGTTCAGGAAGGTCGAATGCGCGATCTCGTTCTGCTGCGCGAAGTAGCGCAGCCGGACACACTCGCCGCCGGCGTTCTTGAAAGTCATGTTGAGGATGCGCATGCCGGTGACGCCCGCGCGGCGCTCGGTGCCGATCGCGAAGAGCAGCTTGTCGCGGTAGCCGTCCGGCGAGTTCGGGTTGCCGTGGAGGCCGTCGATCGTGAACCCGCTCAGCGTCAGGTAGTCGTGGCTGATCTGGAAGATGCGCGCCTTGCCGCCGCCTTTGACCACGGCATCGGCCGGCCCGGTGATCGTGATCGGCGCCGTCGGCGTGCCGTTGCGCTCGCTGACGACATCCTGGTAGTACTCGCCCGGGGCGAGGTTGATGACGTCGCCGGGCTGTGCCAGGCGGATGGCCTGCTGGATGGTCTTGAAGGGCGCGCTGGGCGATGTGCCTGGATTCTTATCCGAGCCCTGCGGGCTCACGTAGTATGCAGTGCCCCCGACCATCGCCGGATGTGCCATGATCGGCGCTAGGAACAGTGTCCAGAGAACGGTGATGGTGGATATGATGAGGTGTAGCTGTAGCATGTGGTTTCCTTTACGATTTATTAACCGTTCACTACAGCCACACTACCACGCCCCTCCTCGATCAGTCCACAAGTTGATGGTCAGTTAATGCTCAGTTAATGGGCACTTTCGACGCTAGCGGCGAATAGCGCTTGCTGAAGCCCTGAACGGCCTGCGGGCAGGAGGCGGAAGCGCGCCCCAGCTGCCGAACAACGTGCCATACCGGTTACCGCTCGGGCACACGCCGCCCTAAAAAACGACCTGGGAGCAAGGGCTACGCACTGCGTAACCCTGCTCCCAGGTCAACCGTTGTACCTATCCGCTCCGATGGTGGGGCCGAGCGCCGGCGCCTGGCCCCACCGCGTACCTCACCGTGTGAGCATTGGTAGCATCACCTGCCGCTCATTCGTGAACACCGGCTCGTCGGTGACGGTCAGTATCCCCTCGATGAAGGTGATGGCGTAGTTGGCGTCCATCGCACCCGTGACGGTGATCGGATACTGGCCCACCGGGCTGTCGGTCGTCGCCGTCGTGCTCAGGATCGGCGGCACGTCCAGGCTGGCGGGCGTGTCGCCGTTGACGAACCCGATGTAGGTGGCCGTCAGCGGCGGGTTGGGCGTGCCAACCTGCTTGCGCTTGTTGTCCGCCCGGATGGTCAGCGGCGCCTTAGCGACGTGGATCATGACACTGTGTGTCACGGTCTCGTAGGTGTTCTTGTCGGCCGGTGTGAACGTGACCTTGAGCAGATGCGAGCCAGCGTTCAGCACCGTCCCCGCCGGCGGGTCGTACTTGAAGCTCCCGGCCACCGGCTGCCCGTTGTACCTGGCCGTCGCGTTGAGCTGCGC
>CALJIC010000358.1 GCA_937974195.1 uncultured Roseiflexaceae bacterium
CCCGAGCGGCGCGCCCGCTCCGCCACCGCGAGCCAGCCGATGCGGTAGTGCGGCGGGTGGGCCGACCAGAGTAGCCCGCCCAGCAGCGGCGCCCCGGGCGGGCCATCCCCCGCTCGCACGCACAACGCCTGGCCGCGGGCGATCTTTCGCGCCAGGGCGTCCTCGAACTCCGGCCGGCCGACCATCGGGCCGAACAGCGGCTCCACCTCGGCAGCGAGCTCCCGCCAGGCGGGGATATCGGCCGGCAGCGCCAGCGCCACACGCTCCATAGCAGCTCCTGGCTGTCAGATAGGGAATACGGTAGCGTAGCCGCGCCGCCCGCGAAGCGCTGGACGCGCGCTGGAGCGCACGGCCTACAAGCTGTCCAGGAAGGCGCGCACGGCGGCGTCCCAGCGCTCGGCGTCGGCGTAGACGTATGGCCCGCCGTGGCCCTGCCCTGGGAAGCTCACCAGCTCCACCGGCCCGCGCAGCGCGGCCGCCAGCGCCTCCCTCTCAGTGGGCAGGATCCAGGGGTCCTGCTCGCCGTACATCAGCAGCACCGGTGTTTCCACGGCGGCGGCGTAGCCGACCGGGTTGTGGGCGAACGGGTTAACGCCGAGCTGTATGCCGCCCCAGAAGAGCAGCAGCTCTGAGGCGGGCGAGCCGGGCAGCCCGATGGCGTCGAATCGATGTCGGGTGGTGGCGAGCAGGGTGTCGAAAACCGCCTCGAGGATCATGCCGTCGGGCTGCACACCCGCCTCAGCGGCGGCCCGCAGCGCGGCCGCCCCGCCCATCGAGACGCCGTAGAGCACCACCGGCAACTCGGGCCACTGGGTGCGGGCGTAGCCGAAGGCCGCCGCCACATCCTCAGCCTCGCGGATGCCCAGCGTCTGGTCGCTCCGTGAGGAGCCGCCGGCGCCGCGGAAGTCGATGAGCAGGCTGCTGTAGCCCCACTGGTAGAGTTTGGCGGCAGGGGTGAGCGCGCCCTCCTTCACTCCGGCGTAGCCCACGAACATCAGGGCGATGCCTCGCGGTTGCGGCTGGGGCACATACCAGGCTTCCAGCTGCTCGCCGTTGGCCAACCCTATCATCCGCGTCTCGAAGGGGAGGTAGTGGTCTGCGGGCGTGGAGCGGTTCTGCGGGCGGGGGATGCGGACACCCGTGAGCAGGGTGAGGAGCTGCTGGGGGAGGGGCTGCGAGAGCTGCGCCTCCAGAGTCGCGCCGTCCGGGGCAAACATCGTGGCGGCGCGGGCCTGAAGAAACGCCAGGCCGTTCACGACCAGGACGAGCGCCAGTAGCAGCCTGGTGACGCGCCGCCACCAGGCCCCGCTCGCACGGCGTTGCCAGCCAAGGTTTGCCATGCCACACAGCTTTCAGAGGTAGGGATTGGCGCGCTGTGAGGCCCAGCGGCCCAGCCCACACCTTGCTTCAATGAACTATCCCGCCTGGTAGCGTGAGCTTACCAAGGTCGCTCAACCACGGCGATGAGCGCTCGCTGCCAAACTGCTTACGCCTGTCGGAGGGGAGTGAGCTGGTTGGGCAGTCACGCTCCTCGTGCCAGCCTGTCTAGCGCAGGCGGTACATCGCCGAGATGGCGCTGAGACCCATGAAGATCACCATCGCCGGGTCCACGCTGGAGAGCGCCAGGGTCCAGAGATTCAGCCCTTGCTCCTGGAGCATCGGCGTCAGCATCTCGGTGGCAAAGCCGGTCTGCGCGAACAGCAGCAGCATCCGCCCGAAGAGCATCACCGGCAGCATCCCCACTACCACGGCCGCGCCGGTCGCGATCTGCATCGGTCGCCCCCGCTTGGCGCGGGTCAGCCGGTCGATCAGCATCACCAGCCCCGCGCCGACGAACGGCGCCACCACCATCGCGATGTAGAAGCCGAGAAAGCCGACCACCACGAACGAGAGCAGCGTCGCGGCCAGCAGCCCACCGATGGTTCCCACAGCGGCAGCAACCGCGAGGTGGGGCAGGGCCACCTGGTAGTTCACCGGGCGGCGCTTCACCCGGCAGTCCGGGCAGAGGTGGCCCACGGGCGCGTTGCTCGCGCAGGCCGCGCAGATTGGGCGCTCGCAGCTCCCGCAGCGCAGGCCAGTGGCCCGCTCCTGGTGGCGGTAGCAGACGGTCGCAAGCTCGTCCTGAGCCGCCGGCGATGGGGCCGCGGCCGCGACGGCGCCTGGCGCCTTACGGCTCGTTGTTTTCTGAACGTGGACGCCACAGGCGAGGAGCGCCTCGACCTCCGCAAGCTGGCGCCGCGCCTCCTCGTGAGCGGGGGCGAGCTCGAGCACGCGCTGGAGCTGGGCGCGCCGGTCGCGCAGGGCCGGCGTCATGGTGCTGAGGGCGAACCAGGCCTCGGCGCAGTCGGGCTCAAGCTCGGTGGCGGCGCGGAAGCGCGAGCGCGCCGTGAAGCTGTCGCCGGCGGCCTGGGCCGCCGCGCCGGCCTGGACAAGGTCGTGGGCTGAGATGGAGGTGGTGGTTGTCATCGACAGTGTGAGATCGGGATAGCGAGAATGACGAGCGTTCCCAGAATAGCAACCCCCTGCGACGGTTCGCGAACCGGCACCGATCCAGTGGCGCGACCATGTTCGCGGCGCTTTGAACTGGACATACCATCATCGTCCAGGCATGGCCTATCAGATCGTCCGGACGATCAGCCTATCGCGCCTGGCGCCCGCCGGTGCTACCCTCGGGAAGGCTCAACTGCTCGCCAGCGGCCTCGTGTTCTCGTGCATCTCACCCCAGGCCATTGTGATGACCACTGTCTTCTCAGGGTTCGCCGACCTTCGCCTCACTCGCTCCGCCCGCATGGCCCTCGCCCGCGCCGCTGCCCACACCCCTGAGGGGCTGGACATCGGCTCCGAGCAGCTGCTCCTCGCCATCCTCGACACCTCCGGCCTCGTCCGCCGCACCCTGCGTGGTGCAGGCGTGGATCTCGGGCGCCTTCGCCTTGTCCTTGGCAGTCCGCCGGCCGGTGCCCGCTCGGCAGGAACTCCGCCGCTCGGAGAGGCCGCACGCCAGGCCCTCGCCGACGCGCGACGCGAGGCGCTCCACCTGGGCCACTACCAGCTTGACGCGCTCCACCTGCTGCTCGGCCTGCTGTACAACGAGACGAGCCAGGCGGCCAGAGCCCTGGCCGGCGCCGGTGTCTCGCTCGTCGGGCTACGCGAGCAGCTCCTTTCGGGGCGGCGTCGCTGGCGCTGGAAGGGTGCGAGCTACTACCTCGACCAGCTTCTCCCCCACGTGCAGCTCAGCCCAGTCTTCCTCTTTCCGCTGAGCCTGCTGCTCGGCTGCGGCATGGCACTCTGGCTCAACCCGGCGGAGGCGTATGTCCGGCCGTTGACCATGCTGTTTGTGATCTGCGGCTGGGTGGTTTCGCTCTGCCTGCACGAGTTCAGCCACGCCGCGGCGGCCTACCTCGGCGGCGACGAGGGCGCGCGGGCGGCCGGCTACCTCACGCTGAACCCTCTGCGCTACGCCAACCCGATCTTCAGCCTAGTGCTGCCGGTGCTCTTTCTGCTCATGGGTGGCATCGGCCTGCCGGGCGGCGCGGTCTACGTCAACACCGCGGCGCTGCGCGGCTCGCGCTGGGAGCGGATGGTGGCCGCAGCAGGGCCGCTCGGCACGCTGCTCTTCGGCCTGCTGGTCATCGTCCCGCTCTGGCTACCCTGGGAGTCCTGGTGGCTGAGCGAGACAAACATGTACTTCTGGCCGGCCCTGGCGATGTTGGGCTTTCTGCAGGTGAGCGCGCTGCTCTTCAATCTGCTGCCGATCCCGCCGCTTGACGGCTTCGGCATCCTGGCGCCCTCGCTGCCACTCGACCTGCGGCAGCGACTCCGCTCGATCGGCGGGTTGACGATGATGGTGCTCTTCACGGTGCTCTGGCGCGACAATGTGATCGCCGATGCCTACTGGAGCGGGATCTTCGATGCGACCGAGCGGCTCGGCGTACCGATCTGGCTGCTGATCGAGGGGTTCGAGCAGTTTGGTGTGTAACAAGGAGACGTGATGAGTACCTGGGCTTCTCGTGGCCGTGTCTTCCTGCTCGTGATCTTCGCCCTAATGGGCGCGACCTACCTGGCCGAGCGGTTGGTCTATCATATTGTCGTTGGGGCTCGTGGGCTGGTGGCGAGCCTGATCATCACGGCGATCCTCGTAGGGCTCGGCTGGCTGATCTACCGCGGCCACGGCTGGCTGCGCTGGCTGGTGGCGGCTTTCTTCGTGCTGAACGGCCTGGGCACGCCGAGCGGCATGGCTGAGCTGTTCGGCCAGCTTCCCGCCCTGCTGATCGCCTTGACCTTCCTGGTGGCCCACGTCGGCTGCGCGCTCGCCCTCTGCCTGACGCCGGGTATCCCCGCGTTCCTGCGCTTCCAGCGCTCGCGGGGAGCCACCCCGGCCCCAGCTGCGACAGAGGCGTGAGCGCGGCAATAGCGGGCTGACTATGAGCCTGCTCGCGTGCGGCCGCGACGGGCGGTGCGAGCGGGTGGCAGAGGGGCGACTATGAAGCTGGTGATCTCTGGCGGCACGGGGCAGGTGGGCGCGCTGCTGGCGCGGGCCTTCCACGGCCGCGGCGACGAGGTGGTCGTGCTGGGTCGGGCGCCGGCGGGGGCGCCCTGGCGGACCGTTCGTTGGGACGGGGCGACTGTTGGCCCGTGGGCCGGCGAGCTCGACGGCGCCGACGTCGTCATCAACTTGGCCGGGCGCAGCGTCAACTGCCGCTACACGCCAGAAAACCGCCGCCAGATTATGGACTCACGGGTCACCTCGGCCCGTGCTGTGGGCGCCGCCATCGCCAGGAGCCCGCGCCCGCCGCGGCTCTGGCTTCAGGCGAGCACCGCCACGATCTACGCCCACCGCCTCGACGCGCCGAATGACGAGGCCACTGGCATTATCGGCGGCGATGAGCCCGGCGCGCCGTCCACCTGGCGCTTCAGCGTCGCGGTGGCGAAGGCCTGGGAGCAGGCGGCGCAGGAGGTGGAGACCCCACACACGCGCCTTGTCCTGATGCGCTCGGCGATGATCATGAGCCCGGACCGCGGCGGCATCTTCGACACGCTGCTGCGCCTGGCGCGCTTCGGCCTCGGCGGCCCGGCGGGCGGCGGCCGCCAGTACGTCTCCTGGCTCCACGACGCCGACTTCCTCCGCGCCGTGGACTGGCTCATCGCCCACGAGGAGCTGGCTGGGCCGCTCAACCTCGCCTCGCCCAACCCGCTGCCGTACGGGGCGTTCATAGGGGCGCTGCGCCGGGCCTGGGGGATGCCGTTCGGGCTGCCGGCGACCCGTTGGATGGTCGAGCTGGGCGCCTTTGCGCTACGGACGGAGAGCGAGCTCGCGCTGAAGAGTCGGCGTGTAGTTCCGGGCCGCCTGCTGCAGTCCGGCTTCGCATTCCAGTGGCCGACCTGGCCGGAGGCCGCCCAGGATCTCTGCCATCGCTGGCGGGGCGGCGCGGCGTAGCCTCCCGCGGGAGCAAGATCTATAGCCCAAGGACGAGCGGACGCGCTGGCCGAGACCGCGCTCATCACCGGAGAGGCTTCGCCCCTCGCCGTGCTGATAGGCCACCTCGCGATGAGGCCGTGAGCAGGCGGGGCATGCCTGCCGAGTTGAGGGTCAGCTCGCTGCTCTGATGCGGCTTGCATCTGCCAGCGCTTAATGCGAGGCGCAATCTCAGAGCGTGCGGGTCTGGCCGCCATCGACGTCCAGCACGACGCCCTGGCAGTAGGAGGCCGCTGGCGAGCCGAGGAAGGCGACCGCGCGGGCGATCTCCGCGGGCTCACCGAAGCGGGCGACCCGGAGCGCCCTGGCCATCTGCTGCGCCGCCGTCGCTGGCTCCGCCCCGGTCTCCCGGGCGAAGGTGGCGATGCGCCGCTCGAGGCGATCGGTGGCAATCGAGCCCGGGTTGACCGCGTTGACCCGCACGCCGTCGGCCACACCGCGGTCGGCGAGCGCCTTGGTGAGGTTGAGCAGGGCGGCGTTGACCGCGCCGCCGATCGCGAACTCCGCGCTGCCGGTGCGCCCGCCGATGCCCACAATGTTTACGATCGCCCCCTGGCTGCGCTGGAGGTGGGGCCAGGCGGCCCGAGCGCAGCGCATCGCGCCGTAGAACTTCAGCGCGAAGCCGTCCTGCCACTCGGCGTCGCTCAGCGCGAGGAAGTCGCCGCGCACCGTGGCGCCTGCGTTGTTCACAAGCAGGTCGAGTTGCCCGAAGCGCTCCACCGCCGCCGCGACGACCTCGGCCGGGCGCTCGGGCTCGCGCAGGTCGGCGGGGAGGACGAGTGACGCCGTCGGCAATGCCGCGGCGAGCTCCTGCAGCAGCTCGGCTGAGCGCGCCACCAGCGCTACCTGCATGCCTTCGGCCGCCAGCGTCTCGACGATGGCGCGGCCGATCCCCCGGCTCGCGCCTGTGACGAGGGCCACCTTCCCTGTGAGCTGAAGGTCCATGTTCTGCCTCGGTCGGCGCTGACGCGGTGCGCCACGCCACACGATGAAGCGGTAGGTTCGCATTATAGCTTGTCGCGCTTCATAATCGTTGGCGGCAGCCAAGCATCACGAGCGCATCAGCAGTGATCAATCGCCCCGGCACATCCGAGCTGCTACCCTTCGACGGAGATCCAGTTGACCGTCAATTGTATTCGGGGCCATCTCGAAGGCGACCTGCAGCATGAGCACCTCACCCTCGCACTTCACGGCCCGCCGCAGCGTATCCCTGATTGCAGCCGCCGGCTGGCTCGGCGTGACGCTGATTGTCGCCGCCACCAGCATCGCGCTCCTGCGGTATCGAGGCCCCTTCACGCTGCTCAACCTCACCATCTCCGAGCTGGGTCTGCTGCCGGACTCCCCCGCGGCGGGCATCTTCAACGCGGGTCTCATCAGTGGCGGCGTCTGTTTGCTCGTGTTTCTCGTCGGCCTAGGTATGCGGCTCGGCGGAGTGATCGGGGCGCTCTTTGCACTGCTCGGGGCAACCACTGGCATGGCAACTGCCCTGGTGGGCGTATTCCCGGTCGATCATGCCCTCCATCAAGTGGTCGGCCCCACGTGCTTTGTGGCCGGCCTCCTCAGCACACTCTTGTTCGCCGTGAACGCGCTGCTGGGGGATGGGCGCTTCATCCCGCGCTGGCTTGCGCTTCCGAGCCTGTCGGCCAGTGCTTGTCTTGGCCTGTACATCAGCATGCCGTTGCTGCTCCCAGATGGCATAAATCAGGTGTTTGCCGCCCCAGACGTAGCGACACGACCCGCTATCTGGATCGTTGCCACCAGCGAGTGGATAGCCTTCAGCGCGGTGCTTCTCTGGGTAAGCATTGCCGCCTGGCAGCTGGCGCTTGGGCGGCTATCGCTAACAGATGCCCCATAGGCGGACCTCCGTCGAGGCAAAGGTGCACATGTGTGCTACCATGAGCACACTCGGCAGTGGGTGCAATACGCAAGGAGGTCCATGTGCTTGGCATCGATGGCCTGCTCTACATCCCCGGGTACATCAGCCCCCAGCACCACGATGTTCTGATCGAGACGATCGACTCGCAGCCGTGGCGCACCGACCTCGCGCGGCGCACCCAGCACTATGTGTACGTCTACGACTACCGGGCCCGCAGCGTCGATGCCTCGGCCTGGCTGGGTGAACTTCCTCGCTGGCTTGCCCGGATCGCCCGGCAGCTGGTAGCGGACGGCCTTGTTGGCGCTGCACCGGACCAGGCGATCATCAACGAGTACACACCTGGTCAGGGCGTCGCCGACCATATCGACTGCACGCCCTGCTTCGACGATGTGATCACCAGCCTGTCGCTGGGCTCATCGGCGGTGATGGACCTGAAACGACAAGGCCACCACGTCCCGATCTGGCTGGAGCCCCGCTGTCTCCTCG
>CALJIC010000359.1 GCA_937974195.1 uncultured Roseiflexaceae bacterium
GATGCGGGCGGGCTTGCCGCCCCCGCGCCCCCGGATAGGCGCTTCTCAGCCGCGCAGGCGGCTGTCTGCGCTGCCGTGCCAGCATCATCGTGCTTCGGATGCGGGCGGGCTTGCCGCCCCCCGCGCCCCGGATAGGCGCTCCTCAGCCGCGCAGGCGGCTGTCTGCGCTGCCGTGCCAGCATCATCGTGCTTCGGATGCGGGCGGGCTTGCCGCCCCCCGCGCCCCCCGGCTGGACGGGGGCTTAGCAGCCCCCGCCAGGCCACCCCCGCAAGTGATGCCGCCTCCTCCCTCACGCCCGTTGTCATGCCTCCGCGGCTGGAACGCCCGTCAGCACGCCGCGCCTGCTGCCTGCCAGCGCCGCTGCCGTCGCTTGCGAACAGGCACTGTTTGGATAACGGGCGCCGGTGTGCGGAGGCATGACAACGAGCGGCCGGCACACGGTTGCCTCCCTTTGGGGTGCGGGGGCGTCGCCCCTGCCGCGGGTCCAGGGGCGCGCAGCCCCTGGCGCCTGCCGCGCGTAGCGGCACCCACGCTGCCGCCGGCTCGGCGCTGCCCAAATTGCCCCGCCGCGCCCAAGCGGCTCCCCCAATCGGGGTCCAGGGGCGCAGCCCCTGGCGCCTGCCGCGCAGGCCCCGGATCAGCGCAGCTCTCTGCTGCTGTACCCCAGGATGCGCCGGGCGACGACCAGCCGGTTGATCTGCCCGGTGCCCTCGTAGATGTCGTTGATGCGCGCGTCGCGCATCCACTTCTCCACCAGCAGCTTGCAGGAGTAGCCCTCCGGCCCCAGCAGCTCCACTGCCTTCTGGGACACGTAGGTCGCGACCGCGCCGGCCTTGACCTTGCACATGCTCGCCTCGGTGGCGTTGTCCAGCCCGGCGTCCATCCTGGTCACCGCCTTGAGCACCAGCAGCCACGCGGCGCGGTGCTGCGCCTCCATCTGCAGCAGGTCGCGCTCGACGGCGGTGAGCAGGTGCGGGGCGACGCCGTAGCGCACCTTCACGCCGCGCTCCTTGAGGTACTGGGCGGTGAACTCGAGCGCCGCGCGGGTGATGCCCAGCGCCGAGGCGGCCACCAGCGGCCGGGTGGCGTCGAAGGTCCGCATCGCGCCCTTGAACCCCTTCGCGCCGGCCGCCTCGCCGGTCACCACCTCCTCGCTGCCGAGCAGGTTCTCGCGCGGGATGCGGCAGTCCTGGAACACGATCGCCGCGGTGTCGGAGGCGCGGATGCCGTGCTTGCGCTCCAGCTTGGTGACCGTCATGCCGGGCGTGCCGCTCTCCACGATGAACAGCTTCATGCCGGCCCGGCCCGCGCTCGGGTCCACCGTGGCCCACACGGCCACGAAGCCCGGCGAGTCCTGGGCGGCCATCTTGCCCCCGGTGACGAAGATCTTCTCGCCGTTGAGGATCCACTCCCGGCCATCCTCGGAGAGCCTCGCGGTGGTGCGGATGGCGGCGGTGTCCGACCCGGCGTGCGGCTCGGTCATGGCCATGGCGGCCCACTTCGGCTCGCCCTCCGCGAAGCGCTTGAGGAAGCGCTCCTTCTGCTCCGGCGTGCCGGTGGCGTCCACCGCGGCCCCGCCGAGCGAGCTGCCCGGCGTGCACAGGTACAGGCCTGCGTCGCCCCAGGACAGCGCCTCGACGGTGTGCGCCAGCATCAGGTAGCCGATGCGCGGGCGCCCCTCTCCGCCGCCCGCCTTGGTGTCCACCGAGAACGAGCGCCCGCCCTGGTCGCGGATGGTGGGCCAGATCAGGTTGATGTACTCCCAGGGCGTCTCGCCCTCGTGCTCGTCGTAGTAGCGCGCCACCGGCCGCATCACCTGCTCGCCGAGCATCGTGATCAGCTGGACCTGGCGCTGGATGGCGGCCGGAATCTCGAAATCGATCATCGCTGTCGCTCCTGAACAGTAGCCAGTGGCCGGTGGTCGGCCCAGCGCGCAGCCGCTCCGCTGAAGGGCGCGCCGCGCTCAAGCTGGGGGCAGACCCCCTGTGTGCGCTGGCTCCTGCGCTAGACCATCGCCAGGCCGAGGAACGTTGTGAAGCCGCGCCCGTTGCGCAGCCAGCGCTCGACCGGGTGCTCGCGGATGTAGCCGTGGCCGCCGAGCACCTGCACCGCCCGGTCGGTCACGAACAGCGCCATCTCGTCGGCGTACTGCTTGGCGAGCGCCGCGCGCGCGAGCGCATCCTCGCCCCGGTCCAGCTTCCACGCCGCCTCCCAGGCCATAGCCCGCGCCGCCTCGACCTCGATCGCCATCTCGGCCAGCATGAAGGCGATCGCCTGGTTCTGCGCGATCGGCTTGCCGAACGCCTCGCGGGTCTTGGCGTACTGCAGCGCGTACTCGTAGGCGCCGCGCGCCACCCCGACCGCCATGCTGGCGAGGGCCACCCGCGAGTAGTTGAGCAGCAGCTCCAGGTCACAGCCGGCCTCGCCGCCCAGCCTGCTCGTCGCCGGCACGCGCACGTCCTCCAGGCGCACCTCGTAGGTCGGCAGCGCCCGGATGCCCATGTGCTGCTCGCGGTCGAGGACCGTCAGCCCCTCCGCGCCGCGCTCGACGATGAACGCCTGGGTGCTGCCGCCCTCGCTGGCGTACACCAGCATCGCCGGCGCGTCCGCAGCGAGCGGCACGTACGCCTTGTGGCCGGTGATCCGGTAGGAGTCGCCCTCCCGCTCGGCGGTGGTCTGCAGGGCGTGGGGGTCGAAGTCCCAGCGCGGCTCGATCAGCGCCGCCGTGTAGGGCGCGAAGGTGTCGCCGGTGAGCTGCGGGAGCCAGCGCTGCCTCTGCTCCTCGGTGCCGCAGTGGAGGATCGGGATGGCGAACAGGTTGGGCGCCAGGAGGTAGAGCGCCATCGCCAGGTCGCCGTAGGCCAGCTCCTCGGCGGCGAGCGCCCCGGTCAGGGCCGAGTGCTGCTCGCCGAAGCCGCCGTACTGCTCGGGGATGGCGCTCGGCAGCAGGCCCAGCTCCCAGCCGCGGGCGATGATCTGGCCGGGCGTGGCGCGGCTCTCGTCGGCGTCGTGGGCGGCCGGCCGCATCTGCTCGACGGCGTAGCGCCGCACGGTGTCGACGATCAGCTGCTGCTCTTCGCTTGGTGTGAACGAGACCATACGCTCCTCCGGGTTCTAGCCGCTCAGCGCCCCCACCTGCATCAGGAGCGGCAGGCTGCCCTCGAACGTGAGCTTGCCGAGCATGAAGGCCATGTTGCCGTTGAGCTCCCCGCTCATCATGGCGCGGTAGTCCTCGGTGGTCATCTTCAGGGTCACCGCCGGCTGCTCCTGGCCGCCGAACACCACCGTCGTCTCGTGCAGCTCGCCGTCCGAGTTCGTCAGCGCCAGCGTCACCGTGCCGCGCAGGCCCTTGACGACCGACACCTTGCGGCGCTGCACGTAGTCGAGGGCCATCTCGGTGGAGCCGGCCTCGACGCCCTTGCGCCATGTCTCGTAGCTCTGCCGCACGAGCATGTCGCTGTCGGGGATGCCGCCCGGAACGTAGACGAGGCTGCGGCCCTCGCTGCGCAGCCCGAAGGTGCCGCCCTGCTCGCCCGAGATCACGTACGTCACTGTCATGCTCGGCTGGCTCACGACGCTCTCGGGGGCGCCTGCCAGCGCCGCGGCGTACTGCTGCGGGACAACCTGCTCGAAGTACTCGGCGGGGGTGATGCTCATGCTCTCCTCTGTCTGTCTGCGGGTGATGGATACGAGATAGCGTTGGCGCCTGGTGCTGCAGGGGGTGTGCCGCCGGCATGTCGCTGCGGCCACACCGCAGCAGGCCATGACGCAGTGTATCATGGCGATGTTGCGCACATGTTGCGCGGATGTTGCGGCGCGGCGCAGGCGGTGTCGGGCGCTACTGCGTCACTTCGGGGAAGAGGACCTGCTCGAGCGGGGGGTCGGGCGGCAGCGTGAGGATGAGGGTCAGGCCCAGGCCCTCCGGCAGCGGCAGCGTGAGATCGAAGGTGGTGCTCGCACCGGGCTGGAGCGACGCGCCGCCGCTGCCGCTCGTCGCGTAGTTCGTGCCCGCGCTGTCGCGGAAGGAGAACGCGCCGGGGGGAATCTCGAGCGGCTGATCGGCGATGTTGGCGACGGTGCCGCGCACACGCACGCGCTGGCCCTCGCGGCGCACCTCGGCGACCTCGATCTCGACGCGCGAGCCGCGCGCGACTGGGGTGAGCGCCGGGGCGGCCTGCCCGCCCGACAGCTGGGTCGCGGCGTCGGCCACCGCCTGCTGCACCTCCGGGGGGAGGTCCGGCAGGCGCACCTGCGGCAGCGTGAAGGGGGCGGGGGTCGGCTCGCCGGGCGCGCGTGGGCGCGGCGCAAACCGCGCCTCCAGCGCCTGGTTGGGCCCCGGCCGCCCGCCGCTCGCGATCCAGATCAGCGCCAGCGCCAGCAGCAGCCCCAGCAGCACCATCGGCAGCGCGCTGCGTGACTCGTTCATGGTGAGCAATCCTTCGCAACGACTTGTCGCGCCCTATTGTACCGCCGTACCGCCATCGGGCGCCAGATATCTCGTGGGCGCGAACGGCGCGGCCCCGCGTACCCCGCCGAGATTACATTCGCGTTTCTAAATGTAGAGCGCTAGCGCGGAGCTTGGCGACGGCGCGCGCGGCACGTGCCGAACATTTCGATCTGGCGACGGCGGCCGCTTCGCCTGCCCGCGCGCGGAACCGCTGTGATAAAGTGATATGGGACGCGCGGCCCGCGCCGGGGCATGATACCCGATATGCGCCGGGCGCGGAGCCGCCGGGGGATCCTGCGCCGCATACACTGCGCCGGCGCGCTCTAGACACAGGGAGAGATGAACCGAGCTGTAACTTCACCACGGCGCACGCTCGTGCTGACACTGCTGCCGCTGCTCCTTGGGAGCATCCTCATCGCCCACCCAGCACAGCCCGCACAGGCCGCGATCGCCGGGGCTGAGGAAGTGACACCGGTCGCACCGGGGGCGACGCTGACCACCTTCGCCCAGATGACTGGCCACGGCCCGGTGCGCGGCGCAGTGCTCACCATCGACCTCCAGAACCCGCAGACGAGCATCGGACTGCTGACGCCAGGCCCGCTGGCCGCCGCCGAGCCGCTCTCGCAGCTTGTCGCGCGCAGCGGCGCCGTGGCGGCCGTCAACGGCGACTTCTTCGACCAGTACTACACCAACGCACCGTACGGCAACGCGATCGCCGACGGCCAGCTGCTCAAGGGGCCGATCTTCAGCTGGACGCGCGTGGCCGGGGTCGGGCAGGACGGCCGCGGCAGGATCGCCGAGGTCTTCCTCGATGGCGCGGTCGTGCTTCCTGACGGCGAGCGCCCGATCGACGCGTTCAACCAGCACAACATCCAGCCGAACGGGATCGGCCTGTTCACCACCGTCTGGGGACCGGCGTCGCGGGGCCGCGCGGTCGAGCGCGCCCAGGGCGTCCACGAGCTGCGGGTGCGCAACGGCGTCGCCGTGGCCCACTCGGACCAGGCTGGGGCGGGCTGGATCGAGCCGGACGAGTTCGTGCTGCTGGGGCGCGAGGAGGGCGCCGCCGCCCTCGCGCAGGTGCCGATCGGCGCCCCGGTGCAGGTGCGCGTCGGGCCGCGCAGCGACGCGCCCGCGCCGTTTGCGGTCGGGCTGGGCGGCAAAGAGATCCTGCTGCGCGGCGGGCAGATCGCCGACGTCAGCGACGGGGCGCCGCAGCCGCGCACCGCGGTCGGCTTCTCGGGCGACGGCGCGACGATGTTTCTGGTCACGGTGGACGGGCGCCAGCGCAGCAGCACCGGCATGACGCTGCGCGAGCTGGCCGAGCTGCTCCTGAGCATCGGCGCCTCCGACGCGATGAACCTCGACGGCGGGGGCTCGACGACGCTGCTGGCGCGCCGGCCGGGGGAGGCCGGGGCGGAGCTGATCAACCGGCCCTCCAGCGGCAGAGAGCGGCCGATCCCCAACGGCCTCGGGCTGTTCGTCGCGCCGGGCAGCGGGCAGCTCGCTGGCCTGCGGATCGTCCCGGCGCTCGGCGAGGGCGAGGTACACGTCTTCCAGGGCACGTCGCGCACGCTCGTCGCCAAGGGGTTCGACGAGACCTACGGCCCCGCCCAGGCCGGCGAGGTGCGCTGGCGCGCGCTGACGCCCGAGATCGGGGCCTTCGAGGCGGGCGGCGTCTTCCGGGCCGGCCAGCCGGGGGTGGCAGTGGTCGAGGCCGAGGCTGACAGCCGGAGCGGCAAATCGGCCCGCGGGGAGCGCACGCTGATCGTCCTGCCGCTCGCCGGCCTGGCGATCGACGCGGTCGGGATGGACTTCGCGCCCGGCGCGGGGCCTGGCTTCATAGCGGTGCGCGGCCTCAGCCCCGACGGCCGGAGCGCCCAGATCGAGCCGCGCGACGTGGCCCTCAGCTACGACCCGAGCCTGCTCGAGATCGTGCCGGTCGACCACAAGCACTTCCAGGTGACGCCGAAGGTGCCCTACGCCATGACGGCGATCCGGGCGCACGCCGGCGGACAAACGGCGGAGCTGCCGGTCATGATCGGGCTGGCGCCGGTGGTCGTGACCGAGTTCGAGGACGTCGCCGGCTGGGGCGCTGTGTCCTGGGGCGGCACCGCCTCGGTTGCGGCCGGCGAGGGGATGTTCGGCCAGGCGCTGGTGCTGGACTTCGACTTCACGCAGGGGGACGCGCAGCGCGGCGCGTCGGCCCGGCCGAGCCCGCCGCTGCAGCTGCCGGGCGTCCCGCTCCGGCTGGGGCTGTGGGTGCACGGCCAGGATCAGGGCGAGCAGCTGGTCTTCACGCTGGCGGGCGCGGACGGCGAGCGCTTCGACGTGTACGCGGCGGAGATCACCTGGAGCGGGTGGCAGTACGTCGAGGTCGATCTGCCACAGGGCAAGGCGAGCCCGCTCGCGCTGGAGGCCATCCACGTGGTGCAGAACGACCCGACGCGCCTGTACGCCGGGCAGGTCGCGCTGGACGGGCTGGCGGTCAAGGTGGCCCGCGGGCCGTGACGCGCGGATGCGGGGCGATGGCGTACAATGGAGGGCGCGGACGCTGACGTGCGGGAGGAGCCGCTGGCGCCCGCGCCCCTCCGTGGGCCGGTTGCCGGAATGTGTTCCCGGCAGTAAGGAGCGACGATGACCACACCTGATCGGTATGTTGGCACCTGGGATCTGGTTCCGGAGCTCTCGCTGTATGAGTTCGGGCCGGCACCGGCGAGCGGCACGTACGAGATCGAGCAGGTCGAGGGCGGCGTGCAGGTTCGCGTCAGCTGGACGATGCAGCCGGACGGGCCGGAGCTGTCGACCGCCTTCGGCGGGCCGGTGGATGGCGCGCCCCAAGCGCTCCCGGCATCTTCGCCGGCCGGCGCCCCGGACGCGTTCTCGCTAACCCGCGTCGATGCGCACACGCTGGACAGCGCGGCCCTGCGGGGCGGCGCCGTGGTCGCCTATGCCCGGCGCGTCGCATCGCACGATGGCGCGCTCCTGGCAGTTGTACAGGAGGGGAGCCAGCCGGACGGCACGCGCTTCCGCAACTTCCAGGTGTATCGCCGCAGGCAGGCGTAGGGAGCAGGGGGCAGAGGCGTGTGACAGGCGCGTGGCGCCTCCGAACGGTTTGGGCCAGGGCATGCAACGATGCCCTGGCCCTTTTCACATTGCGCGCAGCACGGCGAGCAAGGCGCCGCCCTCAGCAGCCACCTCCGGCGAAGGTCTCACGAACGGCGGCTCGATCCTCTCTCGCCGCCCTCCTTATTTCGTGTAACGTCTGCTGCGCGGTAGACGTCCATGACGTATGGCCCGCTTCACCCGGGAGCGGGCTCTAGTGCATCTGCTGCGGTGCGTGCTCGGCGGCGAGGCAGCGGTGCAGAAATAATGCTATTGGAGGAGTTATGAAATCACT
>CALJIC010000360.1 GCA_937974195.1 uncultured Roseiflexaceae bacterium
CGGCGCGCCTCAGGCCACGCGGCTCGGGAGCTCCTCGCCCCGCAGGCCCGCGCGCAGATTGGCGATCGACAGCTCGGCCATCCTCCGGCGCGTCTGGTGGGTCGCGCTGCCCAAGTGCGGCGCGATGACCAGGTTGTCGAGCCTGAGCAGCGGGTGGTCGCGCGGCAGCGGCTCCGGCTCGGTCACGTCGAGCGCCGCGCCCGCGATGCGCCGCTCCTCGAGCGCATCCAGCAGCGCCTGGTGGTCGACCACCCCGCCGCGCGCGGCGTTGACCAGAATGGCCGTGGGCTTCATCAGCGCCAGCTGCTCGCGCCCGATCATCCCGCGCGTCTCCGGGGTCAGCGGGACGTTCAGGGTCACAAAGTCGGCCTGCCGCAGCAGGTCGGGCAGCGCCGCGTAGGTCACCCCCAGCTCGGCCTCGGCCTGCAGGTCGCGGCGGCGGTTGTGGTACAGCACGGTCATGTCGAAGCCGCGCGCGCGGCGGGCGACCTGCCGGCCGATGCTGCCCATGCCGATGATGCCGAGCGTCGCGCCGTGCACCTCCTGGCCGAGGAACAGGCTCGGGTCGTAGTGGGTGAAGTCAGGGCTGCGCGCGTAGCGGTCGCCGACGACGAGGTTGCGCGCTGCGGCGAGCAGCAGCGCGAAGGTCATATCCGCGGTCGCGCCGTCGAGGATGCGGGGCGTGTTGCCGACCGGGATGCCGCGCTGCCGGGCCGCCTCCAGGTCGATGTGGTCGACGCCGACGCCGAAGTTGCTGATCACCCTCAGCTTCGGCATGCGGTCCATCAGCGCGCCGTCGACGCGCGGGTGCCCGTAGGTGAGCAGGCCCTCGGCCGCGGGGAGCAGCGGCGCCAGGGCGGCCTCGTCGGCGGGCCAGACGTGGACCTCGCAGTCCTCGGCCATGAGCGACAGCATCTCGTCGGGCAGCACCTCGTCGACCAGCACCTGGTAGCGCGTCATGGTTTCACCCTCGCAGAGCCTCGGTTGGGAGAACGCCCACGTATCATACCACGTCGCTCTGCCGGCCCCGCCCGGCGAGGCTGGCAAGCGGGCAGCGGGCTACGTCACTGCTGGCCCGCCCCCTCAGGCCCCGCCCAGGCCTGCAGCTCGATGATGTTCCCCTCCGGATCGGTCACGTAGCACCAGGTAACCCGCCGGCCGTCGCTGGTGGCCAGGGTCACCACCTCGCCGACCGCGCGCCCGCCGGCCGCGAGGACGGCAGCGCGCGCCTGCGGCACATCGTCGACGGCGAAGGCGATGTGGCCGTACCCGGGGCGGTTGACAGCGGGCGGCGCGTGCTCCTCGCGCGGCTCGTACTGGAAGATCTCGAGCGTCGGCCCGTCTTCGCCGAACCCCGGCAGCCGCAGGTGGGCGCCGCGCAGCCGCGCGCCCCGAATGCCCGTGCCGGCCTCTAGCAGCGGCCCAGCGTAGTCGCGCTCGGGCGGCACCGGGGTGCAGCCGAACACCTCCTGGTAGAAGCGGGCCAGCGCCCGCCAGTCCAGGGCGACGAGATTAGTGTGGGCGTAGCGCGCAGTGAGTGCCATCTCCTCTTCCTGAAAGATTCACGAATGTCTCCCGGCGTGCAGCGGCCCGCTCACGCCGCGGCCGTCCCGTGGGCCCTGGCCGTGCGGGCCTGGAGGTCGCGCAGCACCGCGAGCTCGCGCTCCGTCGGCGGCGCGGTGGTGCCCAGGTCATCGGCGAAGCGCACCGCCCAGCCGGTGCTGGCCCGCACCCGCTCCACGGTCACGCCGGGGTGCAGGGCGGCCACCGTCAGCTCCTTTGTCGCCGGGTCCGGCTTCATGATACACAGGTCGGTGATCACCAGCGTGGGGCCGAGGGTGCGCAGCCCGAGGCGCTCGCGGTGGTCGCCGCCCTCGCCGTAGCCGAACGAGGTCACGAAGTCGACCCGCTCGACGAACGAGCGCCGGCTCTGGGCCATGACCACGTAGGTCTGGCGGCAGTGGGCGGCGATCTCCGGCGCGCCGCCGCCGCCCGGCAGGCGCACCTTGGGCCGGGCGTAGCCCCCGATGACGCTCGAGTTGATGTTGGCGAACCTGTCGATCTGGGCGCCGCCGAGGAATCCGACCGAGATCCGGCCGCCCTGGAGCCAGTACTGGAACATCTCGGGCACCGAGACGGTGCAGCGGGCCGTCGCGCACAGCTCCGGGTCGCCGATCGAGAGCGGCAGGACGTCGGGCCGCGTGCCGATCGTGCCCGACTCGTAGATCAGCGTGATGCCGGGCGCGTGGGTCAGCCGGGCGAGGTTGCAGGCCTGCGAGGGCGCGCCGATGCCGACGAAGCAGACGTCCTCGCTGGTGAGCGCGCGGGCGGCGGCGACGACCATCATTTCGGCGGTTGTGTACTCCATACGTGCTCCTTGGCGAACGGCGCTGTCAGCGGCGATTCTCGCCCTTCGCCCCCAGGACGTGCTCCTCCATCCAGCGCAGAAACGTCTCCCGGTCGCGCGAGATGGCGTCCCACGCGGTGTAGAAGGCGTTGTCGCGCCCGTAGTAGCCGTGGGCGTAGGAGGGGCGGGCGCCGCCCGGCACCTCGGCGATCACATCGACCGTCCAGTGGGGAAGGATGCAGCTGTTCGGGCTGGGCGCGCGCAGGTCGTCCACCACCTCTTCGACCGTGACGAGCGCCTGGCGCGAGGCGAGGACGACCTCCTTCTGCACGCCGATGATGCCCTCGATCAGGACGTTGCCCTCGCGATCGGCGCGCTGGGCGTGGATGATCGCCAGGTCGGGGCGCAGGGCGGGCACCGCCGCCAGCTGCTCGCCGGTGAACGGGCAGGTCACGAAGCGGATGTTGGGGTTGTTGCCGACCAGATCCGAGCCGTAGTAGCCGCGGAAGATGGCGCACGGCAGCCCGGCCGCGCCGGCGTGGTAGGCGCTGGCCATGGCCGCGTGGCTGTGCTCCTCGAGCTCCAGCGGGCGCGGCCAGCCGCGCTCCACCGCGTCGCGCAGGCGGTGCAGCGAGCCGACGCCGGGGTTGCCGCCCCAGGAGAAGATCAGCCTGCGCGCGCAGCCCATGCCGATCAGCTGGTCGTAGATCAGGTCGGGCGTCATGCGGATCAGGGTCAGGTCGCGGCGGCCCTGGCGGATGATCTCGTGGCCGGCGGCGAAGGGGATGAGGTGGGTGAA
>CALJIC010000361.1 GCA_937974195.1 uncultured Roseiflexaceae bacterium
AGAGGCGAGAACCAAGGACCGAGAGGCGAGAACCGAGAACCGAGAGGCGAGAACCAAGGACCGAGAGGCGAGAACCGAGAACCGAGAGGCGAGAACCGGGGACGGAGAACCAAGAACTGACAGCCGGCAGCCAGCGACTGATACCCGACCACTGAACGATCGCCGAACGTCGGAACGCCACACGTCGCACGTCGGTCGTCGCCCGCCCGTCATCGCCGGCCGTTAGAACGTCGCACGTCAGCCGTCACACATCTGCTGCCGGACATCGGGATATTTCAGGGGTCAGGAGTAGCAGGACGACGCACAGAAATGTGCCAGCGCGCAAGAACATGCTCTCGCTCTACTTCAAGCTGATCGGCGCTCGCATCCGCTCCCAGATGCAGTACAAGGTCTCGTTCCTGCTCGAGCTGGGGGGGACGCTGCTCGCCACGGCGATGGAGTTCGTGGTCGTGGCGCTGCTGCTGACGCGCTTCCAGGCCGTCGGCGGCTGGTCGCTGCCTGAGGTCGCGCTGCTGTACGGCATGACCTCGGTGGCCTTCAGCTTCGCGGAGATGGTGGCGCGCGGCTTCGACGCGCCGTTCGAGCGGATGATGCAGCAGGGCACGTTCGACCGGCTGCTGACCCGGCCGCTTGGCAGCTTCTTCCAGGTGCTCGCCTCGGAGTTCCAGCTGCGCCGCCTCGGCCGCGCCGCCCAGGGCATCGCGGTGCTCGCCTACGCCCTCAGCCAGCTCCCGATCAGCTGGACGCCGGCCGCCATCCTGCTGGTGCCCCTCACGGTGCTCTCGGGGACGGTGATCTACATGGGGCTGATGGTGATCGGCGCCACGTTCTGCTTCTGGACGATCCGCACGCCCGAGATAATCAACGTCTTCACCTTCGGCGGCCAGCAGCTCATCAGCTACCCGCTGAACATCTACAACCGCTGGATCCGCACCGTGTTCCTCTCGATCGTCCCGGTGGCGTTCGCCAACTACCCGGCCGCGCTGCTCCTGCTCGGCCGCCGCGACCCGCACGGCCTCCCGGCGGAGATCGCCTGGGCCGCCCCGCTCGTCGCCGCGCTCTTCTTCGCCATCGCCCTCGCCTTCTGGCGCTACGGCGTCAGCAAGTACCAGAGCACCGGCAGCTAGCGCTCGCCGTTCGCCGGCTGAAAGCGATGCCGGTGGCGGCCCGCCCGCCTTCCCGCTTCGCAAGGCGCTGTGCCGGCCGCCGCCCCGATCCTGGCCTCGTACCTGCTGCCGCCCCACCCGAGCGCCCGGGCGCCCCATAGCCCCGCGCGCACGTGCGCTCAGGCCAGCCCCAGCTCGCGGTGCAGCGCCTGCACCACCCGCGCCACCTCGCTCTCGGGCAGGATGAACGAGATGTGGAACGAGTCCACGCCCTGGGACATCGTCAGGATGTGCGCGCCCGCCTCCCCCAGCGCCGCGAAGGTGCGCGGGACCAGCGTGCCGCCGTTCGGGGCGCTGATCACCGCCACCAGCGCCACCTGGCCGGCGTTGAAGGCCGGGCGCACGGCGCCCGCCTCGCGCTCGCGCTCGAAGATCGACTCCAGGCACTCGCGCACGAAGTCGGCGTCGCTCGCCCGCACCGCCACCGTCAGGCTGCGCTCGGTGAAGCTCTGCGAGAAGCTCAGGATCTCGATCCGCGTCGCCGCCAGGCCCGCCAGCGCCCGCGCCGCCAGGTCCGGCGTCCAGCTATCGGCGGTGATCGCCCCGGCGGCCACCACGCTCACCAGGCTGAAGCCCGGCGCCGAGATGATCGCCCGCGCCGCGTGCCCGGTCGGCTCGGGGCGCGCCACCACCCGCGTGCCCGGCCGATCCGGCCGCGCGATGTTGCGGATGCTGAGCGGGATGCCGAGCTCCGCCAGCGGCGCCAGCGTGCGCGGGTGCAGCACCTCGGCCCCGAGCATCGCCACCTCGGCCGCCTCGCTGTAGGAGAGCTCCGGCAGCGTGCGCGCCTCCGGCACCAGCTTCGGGTCGGCGGTGAGGATGCCGTCCACATCGGTCCAGAAGGTCACCTCGGACGCCTCGATCGCCGCGCCGAGGATCGTCGCCGAGTAGTCGCCGCCGCCGCGGCCCAGCGTCGTCACGATCCCGTCGCGCGTCGCCCCGATGTACCCGGTCACCACCGGGACGATCCGCGCCTGCAGCAGCGGCCGCAGCCGCGCCCGGGTCCGCCCCATCGTCTCGTCCATCAGCGGGCTGGCGTTGCCGAAGTGGTCGTCGGTGACGATCAGCTCGGTGGCGTCCACCAGCTGGGCCGGCACGCCGCTCTGGCGCAGCGCCACCGCGATCAGATGGGCGACGAAGCGCTCGCCGAGGGCCGCCACCGCGTCGATGCTGCGCGGCGAGTACTCGCCCAGCGTCGCGATCGAGCGCGTGATCCGGTCGTAGGTCTTCAGCAGCTCGGCCCACTCGCGGAACAGCAGCTCGCGCTCCCAGGCGTCCTCCACCAGCTTCTCCGCCAGCACGCGGTGGCGGCCCCACAGGTCGCGGCGCGCCTCCTCGGCGGCCGCCAGCCCCCCGCGCGACGCCGCGCGCGCCGCGCCGATCAGCGCGTCGGTGATATCCGTCAGCGCCGTGCACACCACCACCGCCGGAGCCTCCTCGGCGGTCTCCTTCACGATACGCAGCACCTCGCGCAGTCGCCCGACATCGCTCACGGCGGCTGCGCCGAACTTCATCACATGTGTCATAACCTACTCGGCCGCCGGCGGCGCGGCTGGGCGGGGCAGCAGCCCCGCGCGCTCCACCACCTGCGGAATGGCCTTCGTCCAGCCCACGGACATCAGGTGCACGCCGCGCACCCCCTCCACCGCCAGCAGCTCGTTGGTCAGCTCGGCGGCGATCGCGATCCCCTCCGCCTCCGGGTCGGCGGCGCGCTCCATGCGCTCGATCACCCAGTCCGGCACGCGCGAGCCCGGCAGGCGGTCGCGCAGAAAGCGCGCCGACGCCGCCGACTTGATCACCATAACCCCGGCCAGGATATACGCCTGCTGGTGCAGGCCGCCCGCGCGCGCCTCCGCCATCCACTGCTTGAAGCGCTCGATGTCGAAGATGATCTGAGTCTGGATGAACTCCGCGCCGAACTGGATCTTGCGCTCCAGCCGCGCCACCCGCTCGACGTTCGGGTTCGCGACCCCGCCGAGGAAGAAGCGCGGCGCCTCGGTCAGCGCCACGCCCGAGTCGAACCGCCCCTCGTCGCGCATCGTGCGCAGCATCCGGATCAGCTGGAACGAGTTCAGGTCCAGCACATTCTTGGCGTCCGGGTGGTCGCCGATCTTGGGGTGGTCGCCGGTCATCGCCAGGAAGTTGCCGATGCCGCAGGCGGCGCCGCTGAGCACATCGGCCTGCAGAGCGATCCGGTTGCGGTGCTGGCACGTCATCTGCACCACCGGCTCGATCCCCATCTGGCGCAGGATGATCCCGGCGCCCAGGGCGGACATGCGCCCCAGGCCGCGCTGGTTATCGGTGAGGTTGATCGCGTCCACGTAGTCTCGCAGGCCGGCCGCCAGGCGCTCCAGGGTGGCTCGGGCCGCACCGCGCGGCGGGGCGATCTCCCCAGTGACGACGACCTGGCCGGCCTGGAGCCGGCGCTGAAGCTCGCTGTAGCAGGGCATTGGCGCTCGTGTCTCTTAGGCCGTGCGCCCGCACGGCCACCCCCCGATTGTACCAGATTCCGTGCACCGAGGATCCACCGAGGCCAAGGAAGCCCTGGAAGGCGTGGAGGGCATTGAGGTGGGGGCGCAGCGCGCCGCGCCCCCAACGGAATCCACGGAGGCGTGGAATGCGGATTCCTACACGAAGAGCGGCGCCATCTCGCGCTCGGCCACCAGCGTCTGCATCTGCTCCTCGCTTGGCCGCCGCTCGAAGCGCGACGCGGCGTCGAGGACCTTCGGCAGCAGATGGATGTCGCCGACGGTGTTCAGGAACACCTGCTCGTTGCCGAGCACCCAGTGGACCGCCAGGTCGATGTCGGCCTGCTCGGTGAGCGGCGCGTACCAGGTGGCGGCGGTCTGCTCGCGGTCGCCCCACGGCGCCTGGGTGATCGACTTGATCGTCTGCATCGCGACGTTCCGGGCGCGGCACAGCTCGGCCAGCGCGTTGAAGTCCGCCGCGTACGCCTCGTTCTGCATCATCACGTAGTTGTAGGGCAGCAGCACCGAGTCGAAGTCGAAGCGCTCGAGGGAGCGGCGGTGCTGGCTGGCCACCGTGACGCCGTGGCCGGTGACTCCGATGAAGCGCACCAGCCCCTGGTCGCGGGCCTCGATCGCCGCCTCGAGCGCGCCGCCCGGCCCCAGCGCCTGCTCCCACTCGGCCGGATCGACCAGGTTGTGGAGCTGGATCAGGTCGACGTAGTCCACCCGCAGGCGCTCCAGCGAGCGCCGGATCTCGTCGCGCGCCTTCTCGTAGGTGCGCTCCCCGGTCTTGGTGGCCAGGAAGAACTTCCCGCGGTGCTCGCGCATCCACGGCCCGATGCGCAGCTCCGAGTCGCCGTAGCTGGCTGCGGTGTCGATATGGTTGACGCCGTACTCGAGCAGCAGGTCGAGCGTGCGGTCGGCCTCCTCCTGCGTGACGTTGCTCAGCGCGGCGGCGCCGAAGATCACGCGCGTGCTGATGTGGCCGGTGCGGCCAAAGGGCATGGTGGGAATCATCACGGGCTCCTTTCACGCTACGGAGCGTTCGATTCCATCCAACGATACCACGAAACGGCGGCGCGTCAACGCCGCAGCCCCACGAACTCCAGCTCGGCCTCGCCCACGCGGATGCGCTCGCCGCCGGCCAGCGCCGCCACGCCGCCCGGCAGCACCACCTGCCCGCCCACCAGCGCGCCGCCCTCGGCGCCCGGGAGCACCTCGAACTGGAAGCCGCTCGCCACCCGCCGCACCAGCCCGTGGCGCCAGGCGACGCCGGCGTCCGGCAGGTACAGGTCGCACCCGTCGTAGCGGCCGATCGTCACGGTGTCGTTGACCTCGCGCGTGAGCCCGGCCTGCTGGCCCCGCAGCACGCGCAGCTCGCCGGCGGCGAGGACCTGGCGCGCGAGCGGGATCAGCGCGCCGATGCACGCGCCCACCAGCACCAGCCCCACGCCGCCGACCACCATCTGCGCCCGGTCGCTGCTGTCCAGGAAGGCGAGCGTCAGCCCCTCGTACAGCAGGCCGCCCACCAGGCCGCCGGCCACCCCGCCCAGCGCGCCGAGCACGGCGCGGCGCCGGCGCCCCGAGACGGCGATGTCGCTCAGGCCGATCGCGGCGCCGAGCAGCATCCAGCCGGCCGAGCGCCCGGCGAAGCCCCCGCCCAGCGCCAGGAACAGCGCGCCGGCCGCCACCAGCCCCGCGGCGCCGAGCAGCGCGCCGGCCAGCCCGCCCCGCAGCGCGTCCAGCAGCGCGCGCGGGCGGCTGCGCTTCACCAGCGCCCCCTCGGTGGCCGCGACCGCCGCGGCGATGCACAGGCCCAGCCCGGCGCCCACGAACAGGTAGGCCGGCCAGAGCGGCCAGCCGGCCGTGTCGACCGCCCCGACCGCCCACCAGCCGGCGAGGCCGCCGAGCGCGCCGAGGACCGCGGTGTAGTAGATCTGCAGCGCCTTGCTCATCAGCGTGTCTCCTCGGAAGGGGATCTAGTGCGTTCGGGAAACGGGCGCGCCGCACCCGGAGCAGAAGCGCGCCTGCTCGCGCAGCGGCCGGCCGCACTCCGCGCAGAATACCCGGCGCGGCGCGTCGGGGGCCTGCACGATGGTCGCGCCGTCCGCGGCGAGCGCAGCGGGCACCGCGGGCGGCATCGCCGCCGGGGACGCGTCGCCGGCGCCCCGCCGCCTGCCGCGCAGCCAGCCGGGCAGCAGCAGCGCCCAGACGAGCGGGACGAGCAGGATGAAGCCGACCACCGGGTTGGAGCGGACGTGGAGCAGGTGCTGCTGGAGGTAGTCGCCGCGCGCGGCCGGGGCGCCGCCCACCGCCACGCTGATGTCGCGGCGGGTCCCATCGTAGAAGGGCCGCGGGCTGCGGTATGTAAAGGCGTACTCCTGCTGGAGCGTGACCGCGATGCCGCGGTACAGCGCCGCGAGGTCCTCCGCATCCGGCGCGTGCAGGTACTCGCCGCCGGTCTCGGAGGCGATCCGGCGCAGCACCCGCTCGTCGACGCCGCTCTGGCCGCGGCCACCGGGCCTGCCGAGGCCGATCGCGTACACCGGCTGGCCCACCGCGACGGCGTAGTCGATCGCCTCGTCGAGCGTGTGCCGGCTGCCGTACTCATCCGCGCAGCTCGGGTCGTCGCGGCAGTCCCGCCCGTCGGTGAGCAGGAGCAGCGCGCGGCGGCCGCTCTCGGCGCGCAGGGCGTCCACGCCGGCCACCAGGCTGTCGTACAGGGCCGTCCCGCCCTCCGGCCTGAGCCGCCGCACCGCGTCCTCCAGCAGGCTCACGTCGCCGGTGAACTCCTGGTACAGCTCGACGTCCTCGTTGAAGGCGATCAGGGCGCTGCGGTCGCCCGGGCGCATCTGTTGCATGAAGGCGAGCGCGGCCTGGCGGGCGCCCTTCATCTTGCCCGCCTCCTGCATGCTCAGCGAGCGGTCGATCACCAGCGCCGCGGCGACCGGGCTCGAGCCGCCGCCGACGAAGCGGATGAGGTCGACCGGGCGCCCGCCCTCGGCCAGCTGGAAGTCATCGGCGTCGAGGCCGCTCACCGGCTGGCCGGCGGCGTCCAGCACGCTGACATACACCGTGACCTCGGGGTAGCGCGAGGTGTCCACCTGGGTGATCCGGGCCTGCAGCTCGCCGGACTGCTGCTGCGCGGCGGCGGTGGGCGGCCACGCCCAGGCAGCCGCCCAGCAGACAGCGGCCAGAAGCAGCAAGGAGATGCGCGCGGGTCGGTGCGCCGGGGATATGCTGGGCATACACGTCTCCTGAGGGCGTGAAACCTGAAGTCGCCCATGTGACGCTCGCGCCGCCCGTTTTGTTTCGGGCCGTCCGGTTGCAGAGCTGGCGCAGGATATGGTACAGTGATGGCTCTGGAATGCGTCAGCGTGCGCCTCCGCGCACTGGAGTCCTGCGATGCGAACCACGGTCTTCGATATCCATAAGCTGAAGCAGCGTGGCGAGCGCTTCGTGATGGTAACGGCCTACGACTACACCTCGGCGCAGCTCGCCGACCGCGCGGGCATCCCGCTGATCCTCGTCGGCGACTCGCTCGGCATGGTGGTGGCCGGCCACCCGACGACCATCCCGGTCACGCTCGATGACATCATCTACCACACCCGCGCCGTGGTGCGCGGCAGCCAGCGGGCGCTGGTGGTCGGCGACCTGCCCTTCCTCACGTACACGACGCCCGATCAGGCGCTGCACAACGCCGGCCGGCTGCTGCAGGAGGCTGGCGCCCAGGCGGTCAAGCTCGAGGGTGGGAAGAGCGCCACGCCGGCCGTGCGGCGGCTGGTGGAGGCCGGCATCCCGGTCATGGGCCACATCGGCTTCACGCCCCAGGCGGTCCACCGGCTCGGCACGCGCGTGCAGGGGCGGCGGGCCGACGACGCGCGCCGGCTGCTGGAGGACGCGCTGGCGCTCGAGGAGGCCGGCGCCTTCGCGATCGTCCTGGAGCTGATCCCGACCCAGCTGGCGCGCGAAATCAGCGCGCGGCTGCGCATCCCGACGATCGGGATCGGCGCGGGGCCGGAGTGCGACGGGCAGGTGCAGGTGTGGCACGACCTGCTGGGCCTGTACACCGACTTCGTCCCGCGCCACGCGCGCCGCTACGCCGAGCTGGCGGAGGTGATCACAGACGCGCTGCAGCGCTACGCGGCCGACGTGCGCGCCGGGGTGTTCCCGAGCAGCGAGCACAGCAGCTCGATGGACGAGGAGCAGCTGCGGGAGGCGCTGGAGCGGGCTGGCGGCGGGGCCGGCGACACGAGCGCCGGGGAGCCGCGCGCGTGAGTGGCAGGAGCGCTGGTCGTGGAAGTATTCGAGACAGTTGAGGCTTTTCGGCGGGCGCGCGCCAAGCTCGGGGAGCTCGGCCTGGTGCCGACTATGGGCTACCTGCACGAGGGGCACCTGCAGCTCGTGCGCCGGGCCAGAGCGGAGTGCGAGGCGGTGGCGGTCAGCATCTTCGTGAACCCGACGCAGTTCGGCCCGCACGAGGACTTCGAGCGCTACCCGCGCGACCTGAACCGCGACCTGGATCTGCTGGCGCGCGAGGGCGTCGACCTGGTGTTCGCGCCGAGCGTCGAGGAGATGTACCCGGCGCCCTACAGTACCTACATCATCGTCGAGGACGTGACCGACGTGCTCGAGGGCGCGGCGCGCCCCGGCCACTTCCGCGGCGTCGCCACCGTGGTGTGCAAGCTGCTGAACATCGCCCAGCCGACGCGCGCCTACTTCGGGCAGAAGGACGCCCAGCAGACCGTGGTGGTGCGCCGGATGGTGCGCGACCTGAACATCCCGACTGAGATCGTCGTCGTGCCGACGCAGCGCGAGCCGGACGGCCTGGCGATGAGCAGCCGCAACGTCTACCTGACGCCCGAGCAGCGCGCGGTGGCGCCAACCATCTACCGGGCGCTCGAGGCGGCGCGGGCGGCCTACGAGCAGGGCGAGCGGGACGCCGAGGAGCTGCGGCGCGCGATGCGGCGGGTGCTGGACGCCGAGCCGCAGCTGAAAACCGAGTACGCCAGCGTGGCCGACCCGCTGACGCTGCAGGAGCTGGAGCGGGTGGGCGAGCGGGGCGCGCTGGTCTCGATCGCCGCGCGGCTCGGCCCGGTGCGCCTGATCGACAACATGCTGCTCTAGCACTGCCACGGGCGGGAGGCGCGCGGGGAGGATTCGCCTCCCCGCGCATCTTCTCGGCGCCCCCCGCCGAAGCAAGCATATGACGAAGATTGTGATCATCGGCGCGGGCGCGCTGGGGTCGCTGCTGGCCTTCTACCTGAGCGCGCGGAGCGAGGTCTGGCTGCTGGACCGCTGGGGCGAGCAGGTGGAGGCGATCGCGGCCGGCGGCGTGACCTGCGAGCGGGCGGGGCAGGCGGAGACGCGCGCCGTGCGGGCCACGACCGACGCGGCGGCCATCGGGCGCTGCGACGCGGCGCTGATCGCGGTGAAGTCGCGCCACACCCAGTGGGCGGCGGAGCAGGCCGGGAAACTGCCCGGCGCGGCCGTCGTCACGCTCCAGAACGGCATCGGCAACCGCGAGACGCTGGCGGCGGCCCTCGGCGCGGAGCGCGTCGGCCAGGGCGTGACCACGCTCGGCGCGACGCTGCTCGGGCTGGGGCGCGTGCGGCAGTCGGGGCACGGGACGACGGTCTTCGGGGCGCAGCCGGACCGCGCGGCGGCGGAGCAGCTTGCGGCGCTGTTCGCGGCGAGCGGGCTTCCGGCCGAGGTGAGCGACGACCTCGACGCGCTGGTGTGGGGCAAGCTGGTGGCGAACGCCGGTATCAACGCACTGAGCGCGCTGCTTCGGGTGCCCAACGGCGCGCTGGCGCACGTCCCGGAGGCGGCGGCGCTGCTCGAGGCGGCGGCGCGCGAGGCGGCGGCGGTTGCGGAGCGGCGCGGCATCCGGCTGCCCTACGACGACCCGGCGGCGTACGCGCTGCAGGTCGCGCAGACCACGGCCGACAACTGGTCGTCGATGCTGCAGGACGTGCTGCGCGGCAGGCCGACCGAGATCGAGGAGATCAACGGCGCGGTGGTGCGCGAGGGGGAGCGCCTGGGCGTGCCGACGCCGGTCAACCGGGCGCTGGCGGATCTGGTGCGGGCGCGGGATGCCTGCGCCCGGGCGGGGTGGTCGATCGAAGATCAGGGAGCGTGACCAGGTGACAGCGGCGTACGAGCAGGAGATCGCGGAGTGGCGGGCGCGGGCCGAGGCCGATCTGCGGGCGGATGACGGCTGGCTGACGGTGGTGGGGCTGTTCTGGCTGAAGCAGGGGCGGAACACGGTCGGCAGCGATGCGGAGTGCGACGTCGTCCTGCCGGCCGGGCCGGCGCTGCTGGGCTGGATCGAGCTGGAGGACGAGTCGGCGACGCTGCGGGCGGCCGGCGACGGCGTGGTAGTCAACGGCGAGCTGGCGGCGGCGCACGAGCTGCGGCCCGATGTGCCCGGCCCGCCTGACTTCGTGACTGTCGGCGACGTGACCTTCTTCCTGCTGCGGCGCGCCGGGCGGCTGGGCGTGCGCGTGCGGGACAAGAACAGCGCCGCGCGGCGGGCGTTCGAGGGGCGGCGCTGGTTCCCGGTGCGCGAGGAGTACCGCGTGGAGGCGCGCTTCACCGCCTACGAGCCGCCGCGGCCGGTGGCGATCGCCAATATCCTCGGCGACACCGAGGCCATGACCGCGGCCGGGTACGCCAGCTTCGTGCTCGGCGGGCGCGAGCTGCGGCTCGAGGCGCTGAGCCGCAGCGACGGGCAGCTGTTCTTCATCTTCCGCGACGGGACGAGCGGCCACGAGACCTACCCGGCGGCCAGGTTCCTGGTGACGCCGCGGCCGGCGGGCGAGGCGCTGACGCTCGACTTCAACAAGGCCTACAACCCGCCGTGCGCGTTCACCGACTACGCGACCTGCCCGCTGCCGCCGCCGGGGAACCACCTGCCGGTGCGGATCGAGGCCGGCGAGCTCATGCCGCGCTCGCACGGGGCGAATCACGCCGGGTGAGGCCGAAGCTCCGCACCGCGCGCGGGCTGCTGGAAGGAAGGCCTCGCCTCGGCGAAATTTTCGCCTGCGGCCGCGGCGCGAAGCGGCCCGCGAATCCCGCTGGAGGCGATTGGAATGCGGTTCCGAAACCTCCGCGGATCGATTTGACAAATGGCGATCAGTGATGTATCATGACGGCCGCTGGGACGGGGAACCGACCCACGAGCCGAAGTGGCGGAACTGGCAGACGCGCTACGTTCAGGGCGTAGTGAGGGTGACCTCGTGGGAGTTCAAATCTCCCCTTCGGCACCATAAGGTAGGGGCGGGGCGAGCCTCGCCCCTACCGTCACGCTGGGGGATAGTTTAACGGTAGAACGCCTGACTCTGGATCAGGTAGTTGGGGTTCGAGTCCCTGTCCCCCAGCCAGTACGGTGATAGCCACAGAGAGCGCTCGGCGGTAACGCCGGGCGCTTTCTGTTTGCCACGAGTTCTTCAGCACCTACTGAGAGCCACCGCTGGCGACCTCACGCGGCCCTCGCCTCGTACTGATCTGCCAGATAGTCGCGGAGCGTGCGGTGGAGGAACTGGTAGCCGCCGCCGGCCCGGCGCATGATCAGCAGGTGACATGCGAAGTCGAGAAAGGCGGCGATATTCCAGGGCATCAGCTGTGCGCGCCAGAGGACAAGGCGAAGAGCGAGATAGGAGAGCGCGACGTCGCCCCCGTAGCTTAGTCCGCCGAGCAGCCCCACGATCAACCCCAAGATCAGCCCGACGCCCAGCCCGAAGGCCGGCCCCACGACCAGCCCCAAGACCGCCCCGGAGATTAACCCGGCCCCAAGACCAGCCCGAAACGAAGAGCATCCGTTGCAGACAGCCATATCCCGTGATTAGGGCGAGAGAGGCGCCAATCCTCTAAGCGCTCATCAGACCATCCGCTTTGCAGCCCGCCGAACAACCCGCCGGCCAGCC
>CALJIC010000362.1 GCA_937974195.1 uncultured Roseiflexaceae bacterium
GTGGGGGAGGAACTCGTGCAGCGGCGGGTCGAGGGTGCGGATGGTGACCGGCAGGCCGTCCATCTCGCGGAAGATGCCCTCGAAGTCGCTCTGCTGGAGCGGCAGGATCTTGTCCAGGGCCGCCTTGCGCTCCTCCAGGGTATCGGCGACGATCATCTGGCGCACGGCGTCGATCCGGTCGCCCTCGAAGAACATGTGCTCGGTGCGGCACAGCCCGATGCCCTGGGCGCCGAAGGCGCGCGCCACGCGCGCGTCGGTGGGCGTATCGGCGTTGGCGCGCACGCCCAGCCGGCGCACCTCGTCGGCCCAGCTGAGGAAGGTGGTGAAGTAGCCGTAGAGCTCGGACTCCTCGGGCTTCATGGTGCCGCGGATGACCTGGATGACCTCGCTCTCGCTGGTGGTCACCTGGCCCTCGTAGATGATGCCGGCGTGGCCGTCGACCGTGATCCAGTCGCCGGCCTTGAGGACCGTGTCGGTGCCGCGCACGGTGACCGTGCCGTTCTTGTAGTTGATCTGGAGCGCGTCCACGCCGCAGACGCAGCACTTGCCCAGCTGGCGGGCGACCACCGCGGCGTGGCTGGTGAGGCCGCCGCGGGCGGTGACGATCGCCGCCGAGGCGACCATGCCGTGGAAGTCCTCGGGGGCCGTCTCGGTGCGCACCAGGATGATCTGCTCGCCGCGCTCGGCGCGCTCGGCGGCCTCGTCAGGGTCGAGCACGATCTGGCCGGAGGCGGCGCCGGGGCCGGCCGCCAGGCCCTTCGCCAGCGTGTTGGCCTTCGCGGCGGCCTTCGGGTCGACGATCGGGAACAGGAACTGGTTGAGCATCTCGGGGCGCACGCGGGTGAGGGCGGTGCGCTTGTCGATCAGCCCCTCGTTGACCAGGTCCACGGCGATCTTGACCGCGGCCATGCCGGTGCGCTTGCCGTTGCGGGTCTGCAGCAGCCAGAGCTTCCCACGCTCGATGGTGAACTCCATGTCCTGGACGTCTTTGTAGTGACGCTCCAGCTGCCGGGCGTAGCGGGCGAACTCCTCGTAGGACTCGGGCATCTCCTCCCGCATCTGCGAGATCGGCTTGGGAGTGCGGATGCCGGCCACCACGTCCTCGCCCTGGGCGTTGACGAGGTACTCGCCGTACAGCACGTTCTCGCCGGTGGCGGGGTTGCGGCTGAAGGCCACGCCGGTGGCCGAGTCGTTGCCCATGTTGCCGAACACCATGGCCTGGACGTTGACGCCCGTGCCGAGGTTGTCGGGGATGCGCTCGACGCGGCGGTAGTCGATCGCGCGGCGGCCCATCCAGGAGTTGAACACCGCGGCGATCGCCATGCGCAGCTGCTCGTAGGGGTCGTCGGGGAAGTCCTGGCCGGTATCGGCCTTGACGATCTCCTTGAACTTCTCGGCGATCGCGAGCAGCTCCTCGGTCGTGAGGTCGGTGTCCTGGCGCTGGCCGTGGCCCTTGGCCTCGTCCATCACGTGCTCGAGCTTATCGCCGTCCACGCCGAGCACGATCTTGCTGAACAGCTGCACGAAGCGCCGGTAGGCGTCGGCAGCGAAGCGCGGGTTATCGGTGAGCTTGGCGAGGCCCTCGCGCGTCTCCTTGTTGAGGCCGAGGTTCAGCACCGTGTCCATCATGCCCGGCATCGACTCGCGCGCGCCGGAGCGGACCGAGACCAGCAGCGGGTTGGAGGGGTCGCCGAACTTCTTGCCGGTCTTGGCCTCGATATCCTTGAGACCCTCGAGCGCCTGCTCCCAGAGCCCCTCGGGGAACTGCTTGCCGTTGGCGTAGTAGGCGTTGCAGGCCTCGGTGGTGATGGTGAAGCCGGGGGGCACCGGTACGCCGGTGCGGGTCATCTCGGCCACGCCGGCGCCCTTACCGCCGAGCAGGTCGCGCATGCTGGCGTTGCCCTCGGTGAAGAGATACACCCACTTCTTTGACATGGAGCTTCTCCCTGTGCGGTATCAGACGAACACAGAGCGATCGCCAGGCATGGCGCGGCGCTCTGCAATACGACTCGTGCAGCCGCGCACAATGATACGTCAGGCGTCAGAAAAATGCAAAGCAGGGGCGATACCGGCCGGCTACCGCCCGCGCCACCAGAGCGCGAGGTCGATCACCGACGGGGCGGCGGCCTCGAGCCAGGCCGCCAGGCGGTAGTAGCCGGGCACGAACACCTCGCGCTGCGGCCGGTCCAGGGCATCCGCGACGGCCTGGGCCACGCGCTCGGCGGGGATCTTGGGGACGAGCCGCAGCCTGCGCACCATCTCGGTGTCGACGAACCCGGGGCTGATGAGGATCACGCGCACGCCGCGGCCGCGGGTCTCGCGGCGCAGGGCCAGCGCGAGCCCGCGCAGGCCGAACTTGGTGGCGGAGTAGAGCGCCGAGCCGGGCAGGGCCACGCGGCCGGCCACTGAGCCGACGAAGACCACCGCCCCGCTGCGCCGCTCGAGCATCTGCGGCAGCAGCGCGTGGGTCAGCAGCGCCGGCGCCGTGAGGTTCACCGCCAGCATCTGGCGCACATCGGCCTCGCTCATGCGCGCCAGCCCGCGCCCGCCGCCGCCGATCCCGGCGTTGTTGACCAGGGCATCGACGCGCCCGAAGTGCTCCAGCGCCAGCCGCGCGAGGCGCTGCGCCTCGTCGGGCCGGCTCAGGTCGGCCGGGATCGGCAGCGCGGGGGCGCCGGCGCGGGTCAGCTCGCCGGCCAGCTCGGCGAGCGGCCCCACCGAGCGCGCCGCGAGCGCCAGGGCGTAGCCGCGCCGGGCCAGCTCGCGCGCCACAGCCGCGCCGATCCCGCGCGAGGCGCCGGTGACGAGGGCCACCGGGCGGCCATGTGCCCCCGCGCTGCCGGAGCCGCGGGCCGAACCACGAAAGAACGCGAGCACTCTGTCACCCTGTCACTGTGCCGGTCTACTCCCCCGCCGCGAGCGTCGTGCCCTCGAGGTGCGCGGCGTCGTTCAGGCGGGTGAGGCGCCAGCCGCTGGAGCCGAGCCGCAGCTCGGTGAGCGAGCCGTTGTCCAGCCAGAGCTTGCCGAAGTGCGCCAGGTCCAGCCCGATCACGTGGCACAGCAGGGCGCGGATCGTCCCGCCGTGGGACACCGCGAGGACCGTATCGCCGAGCTGGTGGGCGCGCTGGATGGTGTTGAGCGCCACCAGCGCCCGCTCCTGGAGCTGGGCGTAGGACTCGCCGCCGAGGCGCACGGTGCGCGCCGGGTCGCGCTCGTACTCCCGCATGTGGTCGGGGAAGCGGCGGTAGAGCTCCTCGGGCGTGAGCCCCTCCCACTGGCCGACGTCGATCTCGCGCAGCTCGGGCATGGGGCGCGGGGTCAGGCCGATGGCCGCGCCGATGATCTCGGCGGTCTCGGCGGCGCGGACGAGGTCGCTGGTGTAGAGCGCCACGGCGGCGTAGCGGCGCAGGCGCTCGGCGGCGGCGCGGGCCTGGGCGCGGCCGGTGTCGTTGAGCGGCACGGCCGCCTGGCCCATGTAGCGCAGCGTCGCGTTCCACTCGGTCTCGCCGTGGCGGATGAGGATGAGGCGCATGGGGAGCAGCTATATCGTCAGTGGCCGATACCACGCGCAGTATAGCACAGCCGGGGGGGCCGGCTGGCCTGGCTCACCTTCGCGCGGCGAGGGGCGCTGGCTGCTCCCGCTACTTCTTCAGCCTGGGGTCGAGCGCGTCGCGCAGGCCGTCCCCGACGAACGAGAAGCTGAGCATCGTCACGGCGATCAGGATCGTGGGGAACAGGCCGAGGTGCCAGTAGACGCGGATGTACGAGAAGGAGTTGCCGACCATCTTGCCCCAGCTCGGCAGCGGGTCGTTGATGCCCAGGCCGAGGAAGCTGAGGCCGGCCTCGGTGAAGATCGCCGTCGGGATGCCGAGCGTGACGGCGATGATCAGCGGGGTGAGCGCGTTCGGGAGCAGGTGCCGCAGGGCGATCCGCAGCGGGGGGATGCCCATCGTGCGCGCGGCCTCGATGAACTCCTTCTCGCGCAGCGAGAAGAGCTGGGCGCGGGTGAGGCGGCAGATGTCGACCCAGCTGATCAGCCCGATCGCCAGGATGACGTTCCACAGCCCGCCGCCGAACATCGAGATCAGGAACAGCGCGAACAGCAGCTGCGGGATGGCGGTGAACACCTCGACGACCCGCATCAGCGCGAAGTCCACCCAGCCGCCGAGGAACCCGGCCGTGAGCCCGAGCGACACCCCGATCAGCAGCGCGATCGCCTGCACCGAGAAGCCGACGATCAGCGAGATGCGCGCCCCGTAGATCAGGCGGCTCAGCAGATCCCGCCCGACCTCGTCGGTGCCGAGGAGGTAGCCGCGCTCCCCCGGGAACAGCCGCGCGTCGGCCAGCCTGGCGAAGTCGTAGGGGTAGGGCGCGATCAGATCGGCGAACAGGGCGCAGAAGATCATGGCCGCGACGACCATCAGCGCGCCCATGGCGAGCCGGTTCTTCGAGAAGCGGATGGCCGCGTCGCGCCACAGGTTGCTCGGCGGCCGCGCGGCGATCGCGTCCGGCGCGCCGCGCTGCTCTTCGGCCTCGGTGGTGACAATAGCGCTCATAGTTCTACGCTCCGCCGCTCGGGCGTGCCGCCCAGGCGGGCGGGATGCGATGTGGCGGGCGCGCCGCCCTCCGCATCTCCCGCACGGGCAGTCGGCACGACCGCGTGACGCCTCTTTCAGAACGATGCTGGCGCTAGACCAGCTTCACGCGCGGGTCGATCACGGTGTACAGCAGGTCGGTGAGCAGGTACACCAGGCCCCAGAGCCCGGCCACCAGCAGCATCACCGCCATGATCATCGGGTAGTCGCGGTCGGTCACGCTGGTGACGAAGAACTTCCCCAGCCCCGGCACGCGGAACATGGTCTCGACGAAGATCGTGCCGGTGATCAGATTCGGCACCATCGGGCCGAGCACGGTGATGATCGGGATCAGCGCGTTCTTGATCGCGTGGCGCATCACCACCGCGTACTCGCCGAGCCCCTTCGCGCGCGCGGTGCGGATGTAGTCCGAGGTGAAGACATCGGCCAGGCTGGCGCGGGTGTAGCGCGCCGCGATGCCCATCGGGCCGAGGCCGAGCGCGACCATGGGCATGATCAGCTGGCGCCAGTCGTCGCCCCAGCCGCCGATCGGCAGCCACTTGAGCTGCACGGCGAACACCAGGATCATCCACAGCGCGACGACGAAGTTCGGCACGGTCAGGCCGAGCGTCGCCGTGAAGGTGACGATGTAGTCCAGCCAGGTGTTCTGCCGGATGGCGGCCAGGATTCCGAGCACGATTCCGCCGCCAAGGGCGATCAGCACGGTGCTGCCGCCGAGGGCGATGCTCACCGGCCAGGTGCGGCCGATCAGCTCGATCACTGTCTCGCTCGGGCTGGAGAAGGAGATGCCGAAGTCGCCGCGCAGCGCGTTGCCCATGTAGTTGAGGTACTGGACGTGCAGCGGCTGGTCGAGCCCGTACTTGCGCATGATGTTGGCTTTGGCGGCCGGCGGCAGCGGCATCTGCGCCTCGTCGAACGGCCCGCCCGGGATCGAGTGCATGAGCAGGAAGGCGACGATCGAGACCAGGAAGAAGACGACCGCCAGGCCGGTCAGACGTTGCAGCAGGTAAGCGACCATGGGGCGAACCTCATCTGTAACCGGGTGACGGGGCGGCCATCTTCGCCTGGCCGCCCCTTCTCCCAGCCAGGCGCTACGCCGGCGGCGTGGACCGCAGCTCGGTCACGGTGTTGTCGATGTAGAGCGTGCTGATGGCGTTGCTGTAGGCGCTGATGCCGGGCCACTGCAGCCCGGAGAAGCCGCCCTTGTTCGGCTCGAGCGCCTCGCCCTTGATGTAGGGCTTCATGAGATCGGCGATCGTGCGGTGGTAGATCCAGACCGCCGGCGCCTCCTCGACCAGCAGCCGCTCGGCGTCCTGGAACAGCTTGATGCGCTCCTCGGCATCGAGCATCTCGGATGCCTTGAGCACCATCTCATCGTAGGTCTGGTTCCACCAGTTGTGTCGCCCGGTGGAGAGCCACACCCCGAGCATGTTGGACGGGTCGAGGTAGTCGATGCCGTAGGAGACCATGCCGAACTGGACCTGGGTGGGCTTGGCGTTGAGCGCCGCCATGAAGGTGTCGAACTCCTTGTTGGAGACCTCGACCTCGATCCCCAGCTCCTGCTTGATCGTCGCGGCGATCGCCTGGGCCACCGCCTGGCGCACCGGCGGCTCGCTGCGCAGCCAGAGCGTCAGCTTGGGGAAGTTGGCGCCGCCCTCGTAGCCGGCCTCGGCCAGCAGCTGGCGCGCCAGCTCCGGGTCGTAGGTCTGGATGCTCGAGAGCGCCTCGGAGTTCGAGCCGGGGAAGCCGGGCATCAGGAACGAGTAGGCCGGGATGCCCTGCGTCGGCGTGATGATGTTCCTGATCAGCGAGTCGCGGTCCACGATGTGGCTGAAGGCCTGGCGGACGCGGATGTCGTTGAAGGGCGGGTTCTGGCAGTCGAAGAACAGGTAGTCGGTGCGGAAGTCCTGCGTGGTGAGGCGCACCTGCTGCGACAGCTCGGGGTCGGCGGCGATGATCTCGTTGTCGGCGGTGGTCAGGTACTCGCCGGTGACGTGGTCCACCTCGCCGGCCTGGTAGCCGGCGAAGAAGGTCTCCGGCTTGGCGCCGATGTTGATCAGCTTCTGGATGTAGGGCTTGTTGGTGCCCTTGTAGTCGGGGTTGGCCTCGTACACCAGCCGCTCGCCGATGCGCCACTCCTTGAGGACGTAGGGGCCGGAGGAGACCGAGGTCTCGGGCTTGTTGTTGTACAGCGGGCCGACGGCCTCGAGCTGCTTCTTCTGCAGCGGGGCGCTGTACATGAGCTTGGCGGGCAGGAACGGCGCCGGCGTCTCGGTCTCGAAGATGAGCGTGTGCGGGCCCTCGGCGCGCACGCCGATCTCGGTCGGCGGCACCTCGCCGGCCAGCGCCTTGTCCCAGTTCTTGATCGCGCCGGGGGCGCTGTAGTACCAGGCGAAGTCCCAGGCCGCCTCGCGGCTGCTCGAGTACTGGAAGGTGGCAACGTAGTCGTCGGCGGTCACCGGCGTGCCATCGTTCCACATCAGGTTCGGGTCGAGCTCGAACGTCCAGACGGTGGCGTCCTCGTTCGAGAACCACCTGAGCGCGGCGCCGGGCTGGGGCTCGAAGTTGCGGTCGAGCCGGATCAGCGCGTCGGAGAGCAGGTCGCGCAGCGCGTTGCCGCCGCCGTTGTAGACCGACACCATGAAGTCGATCGTGGTGAAGGTGGCGGTGTTGTCGAAGTAGCGGACGTAGACCTGCTGCTCGGGCGGGGCGGCGTCTTCGGGGAGGGCGATGCCGTTGATCGTCCCGCTGGACACGGCGGGCGGGGTGGTTGGCGCGGCGGCTGGCTCAGCGGCGGGGGTGGCGGTGGGCTGTTCGACGATCGGCACGAGGGTGGGCGCGGTGGTCGGCGGCGGAAGCGTAGCGGGCGGAGTGGTCGGCTGGGGTGAGGCCGGCGCGCCGCCGCAGGCGGCCAGCACTGCCAGCCCGGCGCCGGCGCTCGCGGCGCGCAGGAAGTTACGACGTGACAGGGCCTTCTTCCGGTCGTGCATGATCGGTTCCTTTCACGTACAGCCTGAGCATCTATGGCTCTGCGCGGCGGACCGCGTAGAGTCGATTGGAACCGGAGTACGCTCCCCGCCTCTGAAACGTCGCCAGGGCGGGCTCTCAGGAGGCCCCATCGCCAGGATGCTCCGCACGCGGGAGCCTATCACGAAGCCCGTGCGCGAGCGCCGGGAAATCGGCGCGCGCACCGGGCTGCACCGGCAGGTGGGCGGCCACGGCGTCGCGCAGGCGCGTGACGTCGCGGGCCTTGATTGCGTCGAGCAGGGCCCGGTGGCCGGCGTAGTGCCCGGTCACCCCATACGGGTGCACCAGGTCCGGCAGGCTGTCGCCGATACGCCAGAAGGTGCCCAGCAGCACCATGCCGACGCGCTCGATCAGCGGGTTGCCGGCCGCGCGGAGCAGCTGCTCGTGAAAGGCGCGGTGCAGCGGCTCGGAGTCCTCGCCGCGCTCCTCGGCGGCCCGGATCTGCTCGAGCAGCCGCTCGAGCTCCGCGAGCGCCGCGTCGTCCGCGCGCAGCATACACAGCTCGACCACGGTGAGGTCGAGCATGGCGCGCGCCTCGCGGACATCCGCGTAGCTGAGCTGCTCGAGGTCCAACCCAAAGGTGATCTGGTCGAAGACGGTGATCTCACTCGCCTCGCGCAGGAAGGCGCCGCGGCCCTGCTGCACTTCGATCAGCCCGCTGCCAGCCAGCAGCTGCAGCGCCTCGCGCACCACCAGGCGGCTGACGCCGAGCATCTCGACCCACTCGTGCTCGGCCGGCAGGCGAGCGCCCGGCTTGAGCCGGTTGCGCAGCACGTGCTGCTTCATGCTCTCGGCGCACTGCTGCGCCAGACTCAGCCGCTGCGGTCGCGCGTAGCTCATCGGCTGCCAGAGAATAGCGTCAAGCCGCCGGGCGGGTACCACCTGGCGCCATTGTCGCTGCGGGGCGAGCCTCGCTTGCCGGTAGCGTCATCGTACGGAAGCATTCGGGATGCGGTGATAATATCATCAGATAAGTTAACTGTCAATAACTTGTTCTAGCTTCATGACTAGGACAATCGGCGCGCCTGCGGGCGCGGCCTTCCCCACCCTCTGCTCCCTCCCCGCTGCGCGCAAGAGCGGAAGAATGTGGCGCTGCGGCGGCAAGCGCCGGCATTTGACAGCGGTGGGGCGCTGCTCTACACTCGGGCGGACGTTTCCACAGACGACAGGAGTTACGCGGTGGCCTTGCCCCGCACCCCGTGGAGAGGTTTGGGGAGGCTTCGCCTCCCCACACTTATGCGGGTGACCTGCTGGACGACCGCGTAGGATCTGTAAACGAAGAACAGACGCGGCCGCGCCTTCGGTCATGTCTGGCGCGCCGCTTCGCTGAAAGGGGTGTGAGGCGCTATGACTGAACGACTGCCCGTGCTGGTCGACCCGCACTTCCGGCGCATGGACGAGATCTTCGCGCCAGAGGACCGCGCGCGGCTCGACCGCATCGCCGCCGTCCGCTGGGGCCGCGACGAGCCGCTCCCGCTCGACGAGGCGGGCGCCATGCTGGCGGACGCCGTCGCGGTGATCTGCGCCGGCTGGCGCTACGGCGAGGCGGCGCTTCAGCAGGCGAAGAACCTGCGCGCCATCCTGGACGTCTCGGGCAGCTTCCCGCAGAGCCTCGACTACGCCGAGTGCTTCCGGCGCGGCATCCGGGTGCTCTCGGCGGCGCCGGCCTTCGGCCCGCAGGTGGCCGAGATGGCGCTCGGCATGGCGCTGGCCTGCAGCCGGCAGATCGTCGCCGGCGACCGGGCCATGCGCGAGGGGAGCGAGCAGTGGCTGCACGCCGGCAACCGGGGCACCTTCCAGCTCTACGGCAAGCCGGTGGGGCTGATCGGCTACGGCGGGCTGGCGCGGGCGCTGCGGCCGCTGCTGGCGCCGTTCGGCTGCTCGATCGCCGCCTACGACCCGTGGCTGTCGGACGGGTACCTGCGCAGCCAGGGGGTCGAGCCGCTGCCGCTGGGGCGGCTGCTCGAGACCAGCCGGGTGATCTTCGTGCTGGCGACGCCGAGCGCCGAGAACCGCGCGCTGCTCAGCCGGGAGCTGCTGGAGCGCATCCGGCCGGGGAGCGTGCTGGTGCTGATCAGCCGGGCGCACGTCGTCGACTTCGACGCGCTGACGGAGCTGGTGCTCGCCGGGCGCTTCCTGGCGGCGATCGACGTCTTCCCGACTGAGCCGCTGCCGCTCGACCACCCGATCCGCCGCGCGCCGGGCGCGGTGCTCTCGGCCCACCGCGCCGGCTCGGTGGCCGAGGGGCTGTGGGAGATCGGCCGGATGGTCGTCGACGACCTGGAGGCGATCGTGCGCGGGCTGCCGCCGCAGCGCATGCAGCGCGCCGAGCCTGAGCTGGTGGCCCGCTACGCGACCAGCCGCGTCCCGCCGCCGTCCGGCCAGGGCTCGTGAGAGAGGATCGCGGCAGCCAGCGCGGCTGCCGCTACGTCTCCCAGCTGCCAGCCTCCCAGCCGACCTCCAGGCCGTGAGCGCGGAGCAGCGCCTGGAGGCGCGCGTCGGTCTCGATCAGCTCGGTGATGCGGCTGATGGCGGCGTTGAGCACGTCGGACATGCGCTCGGGGTCGGCGGCGAGGGCGGCGGGCGCGTCGAACAGCAGCGTGAAGGTGTGGCGGGTGTAATCATCGGACATCGGCAACTCCTCGATCCACGGAGGGCACGGAGATATCGATCCACGGAGGGCACGGAGGATACGGAGATATCGATCCACGGAGGGGCGCAGCGTGCTGCGCCCCTCGATCGGCGCCCGCACGTAATCACGGCGCGGTCACGCTGAACAGGCTGCCGGCGCTCCGGCCGAACACCTCGGGCGCGTAGGTCTGGTAAGCCGTGGCAGGCGCGGCCTGGAAGGTGCCGGGGATCACGGCGCGCGCCAGGTAGGTGTAGGTGTACGTGCCCTTCGGCAGATCGGTCGCGAACAGCGCCACCCGGTCGTCGCGGACCTCGGTGCGGCTCCAGTACGGGACGAACATGCTCCACTCCCCCTGGTCCGCGGGCGTCTCCTCGAGCACAGGGTCCTGCGCGGCGGCGCTCACGGTCCTAAGGCTGGTGTCGAGCGGCTCCAGCCCGGCCGGCAGCGCGTCCTCGACCGTCAGGTAGCGCATGTCCTGCGGCACGCTGAGGGTCAGCCGCACCTGCACCACGTCGCCGAGCTGCGCCTGATTCACCAGCTGCCCGGTGGGTGTGAGCGTCCCCGAGGCGACGGCGACGTACTCGCGCTGCACGACGATGCCGCGGTCGAGCGCCTGGGCCTGCGCCGCCTCCTCGTACGTCCGCAGGCGCAGCGTGTAGTACAGCCGCCCCCGCCCGCTCTGGCCGCTCCCGGCCTGGCGCTGCAGCGTCACCTGGCTGCCGCCGGGCCTGAGGTCCGCCAGCGGCACGCTGATCTCGGCCGCCTCGGTGAGCGTCTCGCGGCCGACCGACGCCTCGCGCAGGGTCGTGCCGTCGAGCGCGGCGCGGTAGGTGTAGCTGGCCTCCAGGTCGCCGCTCACGCGGGCGTACTCGGCGAGCGCCAGCGCGGCCACGGCCGTCTCCTGGGTGCTGCGCCAGGCGCCGCCGTCCTGGCCGGCCACCAGGTAGCGGACCGCGCCGGAGACGAGCGGCGAGGCGATGAGCGAGCCGGGCTGCACGCCCTGCAGGACCGGGTCCGCGCGCAGCAGCGCCACCAGCGCCAGCGCGGTCGAGCGGGTGTTGCTGGTCATGCGCCAGTAGTCCGGCTCCGGCTCCTCCCAGTGGGCCTCGGCAGTGGTGAGGATCGCGCGGCTCATCAGCTCGGCGGCCAGGGTCTTGACGCGCGCCTCCTCGCCGCCGACCGCCGCGAAGGTCATCAGCAGGTAGGCGCGGCCCTCGACGCCGAGCCGCCTCACGCCCGCTTCGTCGCGCCCGTCGAACAGCGCCACGGCACGGCCGCGGTCCGGCCTGCCGGCCTCGGTGAGCACGAACAGCACGTAGGCCCGCCCGTCGCCGGACAGGCGCGCGCCCGGCTGCGGGCGATCGAGGGCATCCCGCAGGAAGGCGAGGCCGCGGTCGAGCACCGCCCCGTCCACGTCGAAGCCGGCCCGGCGCGCCTCGATCAGCCCCTGCACGACGTAGGCGGTGATCCAGGGGTTGCTCCGGTCGCCTTCCCACCAGCCCCAGCCGCCGTCGAGCTGCTGGAGGGCGTAGAGCCGCTGCAGCGAGCGCGGCAGCTGCTCGCCGAGCGCCGTGGCGAGCGCCGGGTCGCTCAGGCCGGCCTCGCTGAGCGCGCGCTGCAGCGCCGCGGCGGCGATGAACTTGCTGACGCTCTGCTCGGCGCCGTCGTAGGGGTGGGCCGCCAGCGCGGTCACGCCGCGCAGCGCGCCGGCCGCGAGCGACGGCACGATCTCGAGGTCGAGCTGCCCGCCCCCCGCGGCCCCAGAGGCCGGCGGGCGCACCGTCTCGACCACCTGGTCGATCACCTGGCCGGCGCTGGCGGTCGTCTCGGGCGTCTGGTAGCGCTTGAGCGGCAGCGCCACCTCGACCGCGTCCTCCGCGCCGCCGCCGCTGGCCCGCAGCAGCAGCGTGGCGGCCTCGGCGGTCCCGAGGTCAGCCGGGACGCTCACGTTCCAGCGCACCAGCGCGGTGCCGCCCGCGGGCACGCTGACGGTCTGGTCCGCCGCGCCATCGAGCTGAAGGGGCGCGCTCGCCGCCAGCGTCACGTTCGCGTCGATGGCGGCGCCGGTGCTGTTGTGGACCACCGCCTGGAGCGTGGCCCGGTCGCCGGCGGTCAGGAAGCGCGGCAGCGTCGGGCGCAGGAACAGCGGCTTGGAGGCCACCAGATCGCTGGTGGCCTGGCCGACCAGCGTGTCGGCGGTGACGCCGCGGGCGGTGAGCCGCCAGGTGGTCAGCGTGTCCGGCAGCGTGATACTCACCTCGGCCGTGCCGTCGGCGCCGGTGACCAGCGCCGGCTCCCAGAAGGCGGTGTCGGGCATCTCGCGGCGCACAGCTGCGTCCCCGCCCTCCGCTCCGCCGCCGCCCTTGTCGCCCTCCTGGAGCCGCACGGTCACGCGGTCCACCAGCACGGTGAGCGAGCTGGAGGTGAAGACGTTCAGCGGCCGGCGCTCGTAGAACGCCTGCGTCAGCGTCGGGTTCGGGTCGTCGGCCAGCGTCAGGACGGCGCGGTCCACGAGCGCGAGCGAGACCTCCGCGGGCACGCCCCTGCCGGTGTAGTCGGTGGTCTTGACCGTGTAGCGCACCGTGTCGCGCGGGCCGGCGTCCTGCCGGTCCGGCGTGAGCGTGATGTTGAGCGCCTGCCGCTCGGCCGAGACCGGCAGGTTCACCAGCCCGACCCGCAGGTCCGGCACCGCCGGCCGGTCGGGGGAGCTGCCGTCGCCGGGCGGCGCGACGAGCGTCACGCCGACGTAGACGTTCGGCGCGTACTCCTCGCGGATCGGCACCTGGATCAGCTCGGCGGTGCCCTGGAGCGTCTGGATGCGGTGCTCGATGACCTGGCCGCGCTCGATCGTGACCAGCGCGGTCATGCCGCGGTAGGGCGCGGTGACGAGCACGTTGGCGGTGTCGCCGGGCGCGTAGCTGCGCCGGTCGGCGATGAGGTCCACCCGGCTGGTGTCGTCCACGCCCCAGAACACGTTGCCGCCGGTCGCCCAGACGAAGCCGTCCGACACGGCGGTGCGGCCCTGGCCATCTCGCGCGGAGGCGCTGATGCGGTACTCGCCGCCCTGCGGCGGGGTGAACTCGATGCTGGCCCGCCCGCGGGCGTCGGTCGTGGTCGAGCGCGTGTCGACCAGCGTATCGGTGTACTTCGAGGTCCAGTAGAGGCGGCCGTCGGCGGCCTGCTCGCGCACGCTGTACCACTCGCGGCGGAAGATCTCCACTTCGAGCGCCTGGTTCGGCACCGGGTCGCTCTGCAGGCTGAGGGCGATCAGCGAGACCGCGAGCGGCCGGCCGCGCTGCGCGATGTAGCCCTCGGGGCGCACGCCGACGTAAAAGTCGGCCGGGTGCAGGTTCACCGTGCCCTGGCCCGCGATCACCTGGCCATCCAGGTCGGTCACCTCCACGTCGATGGTCAGCAGGCGGGCGTCGAGGCGCTGCGTGCTGCGCCGGTACTGGTCCGGGCTCAGCGTGAGGCTGAAGCGGCCCTGGGCGTCGGTCGTGCCGGTCCCCTCCGCCAGCATCTCGCCGAACTCGGTCGCGGGCGGGCGGCCGTCGTACTGGTACCACAGGCTGGAGTCGTCGAAGCGGCCGAAGCTGTAGTTCGGCGCCTCGTCGCTGCTGAACAGGCGCGGCGCCGAGAGCAGCCGCCAGCGGACCGGCGCGTTCTGCGGGGCGCCGCCGGTGAAGTAGGACGCCTGCACGCTCAGCGCCAGCGGCTCGCCCTGGATCAGGTCGGGCGCCGCGGGGGTGACGGTGACCTCGAAGGTGGGCACGCGGTACTCGGCGACGTTGAACGAGCCGAAGACCGTCGGCGCCGCGGGGTTGCCGATCCCGGCGGCCATGGAGTACGCGCCGAGCGGCGCCCCGGCGGCGATCGGCAGGCTGGTGTTGAAGGTGCCGAACGGCCCGAGCGCGAGGGTCGTCGAGAGCACGGTGTTGCCCTGGGTGTCGGTGATCTGCAGGTGCGCCGGGGTGTCGGGGGCGGGCAGCGTGTAGCGGCCCGAGCCGTCGCTCAGGCGCAGCACGCCGCGGATGTGCACGCTCTGGCCCGGCCGGTAGATCGGCTTATCGGTCGTGAGGCTCCCGACGACCGGGGCGGCCACCATGTCGGCCGGCAGCCCGAAGTTGTAGGGCATGATCCCGTTGCCCCAGTCGGTCGAGGCGAAGGCGGCCTGCCCGCCCGTCGTCCACAGGTAGATCGGGGCGTAGGGCTGCCCGCTGCGGAACTCGGCGTCCAGCACGCCGTCGGGGCCGGTCGTGCCGAGCTGCACCGCTGGCTGGAGCCCGCCGCCCTCGTAGTCGAACCAGCTCGCGGCGATCGGCAGGCCGGGGACCGGCTGGCCGGTCGCTAGGTCCACCGCCCAGACGAACAGCCGGTCGGGGGCGCGCTTGATGGTGAGCGCGTAGGGGCTGACGGCCATCACCTGGCGGTCGGCCACGTCGGGCAGCGGGCCGGACGGGCCGGCGCCCTGCAGCTCGATGTAGTACAGGCCGGGGTCGAGCTGCCCCAGGTCGACGGTATGGAGCTGGCTGCGGTTGCGCTCGCCCTGGAGCGCGAGGCTGGCCTCGGCGACGAGCGCGCCGGGGTCGGGCCGGAAGCTGCGCCACGCCTCGAAGTCGCTGATCAGGCTGGCGCCCTGCTCGGGGCCGACGCTGAACAGCCGGTAGCGGACCTCGGGGACGTTGACGGCCTGGAACGGCACGCGCACCGGGGCGCTGGCGTTGTAGGCGCCGCTGCGGAACGCGCCGACGAGCGTGAGCCAGGGTGGGAGCGGGGCGGTGCGGAAGGTGACCGAGGCGTCCTGCCCGAGCGCTACGCCGAAGGGGTCCCGCGCGTCCGCGCCGACGGTGATGCGGTAGTCGGCCTCGGGCTCGAGCGGGAAGTACAGGAACAGCTCGTTCTCGCTGGTCGAGGTGAACAGCTCGGTGGGCTTGGGCAGGATCGCCAGGCTGCGCTCGACGCTGGGCCAGTCCATGGGCGTGCTGAAGCGTAGCATGACCACGCCGCCCGGGTCGGCCGCCCCGGCGCCGGCCGGCGGGTCGGAGCCGATCAGCGCCGGCAGCGGCGCGACGCGGAACGTGGCCGCGGCGCTGCCCTGGAGCGGCGCGCCGGTCGCGCTGCGGGCGCTGGCGTCCACCGCCACAGTGTACTCGGCGCCGCGCTCGAGCGGCGAGTCGGGCGTGAAGGTCAGGATGTGCCCCTTCACCTCCAGCGCGCCCGCGACCGGCTGGCCGGTGTCGCGGCGCAGCAGCGCGAAGGCCCCGCCGAGGCTGGCCGGGTCCATCGGCTGGTTGAAGATCACCTGCACCGGCTCGTCGGGCGCGGCGAACAGGGTCGCCGGGCGCGTCTCGACCACCCGCGGCTGGATCGTGGTGAAGCTCCAGACGTACTCCTGCCGCAGCGTCCCGCCGGTCTGGTCCTGGAGGCCGGCCGCGACGCGGACGGTGTAGGTGGTGGCCGGCGCGAGCCCGGTGGTGGGCGACAGGACGAAGGTGCTGGTGTCGAGCCAGCGCCCCTCGGCCGCCAGCGGCGGGTCGATCTGCAGCGGCGCCGGGTGCTGCGCCGCGCCGGCGACATCGGTGAGGACGACGACCGGGTGGTTGAAGCGCACGCTGATGCGGTTGGTGGCGGTGGGCACCTCGGTGGCGTCCGGCAGCGGCTCGACCTGCACCACCTCCAGGTTGCCGATCGTCTGGAACTGCCAGGACAGCGGCTGGTTGCCGAGCGGCCGGCCCGCCTTGGTGCGCACGCCGGGGGCGAGGCGTGCCTCGTAGCGGGCGCTGCGCTTGAGCGCCGCCGCGGGGCGGAAGCGGAAGCCGCCCTCGAACGGCTCGACCGCGCCCGGCACAGCTTCGCCGCTGCCGGCCTCGACCAGGCTGAAGTGCTGGCCGGCCGACTGGACGTCGACATCCTGGTGGAGCCGGACCTCGATCGGCTCGGCGGGCGGCACGTCCTCCGCGCCGTCGAACGGGCGCGCGGCCTCGAGCAGCGGCGCCTCAGTGGTGAACTCCCAGGCGAGCGGCTGCTCCATGCGCGCCGAGCCGTCGGGCGTGAGGTCGGCGCGCAGCGTGGCGCGGTAGGTGGCGGCCGCCTGCAGCTGCTGCGGGTAGAAGCCGAACAGCGTCGGCGACAGCCAGCGGCCGACGCCCGCGACCGGCTCCTGCGAGTCGACCGGCGTGAGCGCCAGGGGCTGCGGGAGCTGGTCGGCCAGGCGCGGGTCATCGGCGGCGGCGGCGACCGCGTCGGCGGCGACGACCGGGCGGGCGAACTCGACGGTGACCGGCGCGCGGAGCGGCACATCTTCGGAGCCTTCGGCGGGCGTGACCGCGACCACGGTCACGTAGGGCAGCGTGGCGAACACCACCGTGCGCGGCGCCTCGAGCGCCCGGCCGAGCCAGTTCTGGACGCCGGGGCCGACCATCAGGCGGTAGCTCGCGCCGTAGCGCAGCCCGTCGGGCACGTGCACCAGCACCGCGCTCGGCCCGTCCATCGCGACGGTGAAGTCCACCGGCGGCTCGAAGGCCAGCGAGCGCTCGACCGAGCCCAGGCGCACCGGCTGGCTGAACACGATCCGGATCGGCGCGCGCGGGTTCACCGCCTGGTCGCCGTCGGGCGGCGTGACGCTGACGACCGCTGGGCCGCTGAGCGCCAGCGGGGCGGCGAGCGCAGCGCCGATCAGCGCCAGCAGCGCAACCAGCGCCGCGGCGATCCAGCGCGGGCGAAGGAGTTTCTGCCGATCCATGGCGAGCTCCAGTTCGTTGAGACGCGTGGCCGTCGCGCCGGCGGCGCGGCAGCCGCACGCGGGCTATCCCTTGGACAGCGCGATCGCCACGATGCCGGCGAAGATCAGCAGCGCGCCGGCGATCTTCGGCCGGCCGAAGGGCTCGCGCAGCAGCAGCGTGCCGAGCAGCGCCGCGAACACCACCGACATCTCGCGCACCGAGGCGACGTAGCTGACGCGGCTGCGCTGCATGGCCACCAGCACCAGCCCGTAGGCGCCCAGGTTCATGGCGCCGACGGCGAGGATGCGCCACCAGCCGTTGCGCCACTCGGCGGCGATCGCGTCAGGCCTGCGCAGCATGAGCGGCGCGAGCAGCCCCGCGCACACCACCAGGCCCAGGTACACATAGACGAATGGCGGGACGTAGCTGACCCCGACCTTGTCGACCGTCGAGTAGCCGGCGATGATCACGCCCGTCGCCAGCGCGCTCCAGGAGCCCGGCGCGCGCAGGAGCCGCAGCGGCGCCGTCAGGCTCGCGGCGTCCAGCCTGCGCAGGTGGACGGTGTAGATGCCGGCGGCCACGAGCGCGATCCCCAGGCCGCCGGCGGGCGTCAGGCCCTCGCCGAGCGCCAGCGCGCCGAGCAGCGTCACTACGAGGATGGCCGTGCCGCGCGCCAGCGGGTAGACCAGCGACAGGTCGCCGTGCTGGTAGGCGCGCCCCAGCATCAGCGTGTAGAGCGCCTGGAGCAGCCCGGACACCAGCACGAACGCCCAGCCCAGCGCCTCGAACGGGCGGTACGCGATCAGAACCGGAATCAGAAACAGCGGCCCCGCCACGACAGTCACCAGCCACAGGAACACCTGCTTGTCGAGCGCGCGCTTGGCGAGCAGGTTCCACGAGGCGTGGATCGCGGCGGCGGCGGTCAGCAGCAGAAGCGTGCCGGGATCCACGCGCCTCCTCACTCCTCAGCGGACATCGAACACGATCTCATCGCTCCTCCGGATCACGCCGCGCGCGTCGACCGCCTCGGCGAGCACGCTGTGGCGCCCGGGGCGCAGCATCCAGAACGCCCGATAGGGCGGGCCGTCGAACGTCGCCAGCGGCGCGCCGTCCAGGTAGATCGTCAGCGCGGCGGCGTCGGATGCGGCCGCCACGACTTCGATCCGCTGCCGGTCGGCCGGGACGCCCGGCGCGATCGCGAACACCGCCCCGGGCGCAGGGGACAGCACCGCCGGCCCGTTCCCGAAGCCAGGGCACGCCGGCGCGGCGGCGGGATTGCAGGGCGACAGGCGGGCATCGATAGCCGGCGGCCCCTCCGCTTCCGCCTGCGGGCCGACGTCAGTCGCGGGCGGCGGGCAGACGGCGCGCGGCGGGCGGGGCAGGCCGCTCTGGAGCGCCCACAGCTCAGCTTCAGGCGGCAGCAGCCGGAACGTGCGCGCGACCGTGCGCTCGGCGGGGTAGCCGTCCGGCGCGCGGCAGCCACGCTGCGGGTCGATCCGCAGCGTCACGTGGGTGTCGTCGGGCCGGGTCGGCTGCGTCCCGGCGATGAAGCGCTCGGGGCGGGTGGCCGGGCAGGCCGGCGAGGGGAGCAGGCCGCCCTCGGCGCACACGACCAGCTCGACGATCCCGGCCGGGCGCTCGAAGGCGCGCGGCGGGAGGCCGCGGTGGGCGGCGAGCATCACCTGGCGCCAGACCGGCGCCGCACCGGTGAGCCCGCTCACCTGCTCCATCGGCCGCCCGTCGGCGTTGCCGATCCACACCCCGACGACCCGGTCCGGCGTGAAGCCGACCGTCCAGTTGTCGCGCCAGTCGGTCGTCGTGCCGGTCTTCACCGCGGCGGGCCGGCCGATATCGAGCGGGCCGCCGCTGCCGAAGGCGCGCATGCGGGCGTACGGGTCGCTCAGGATGTCGGCGATCAGGTAGGCCACCTCAGGCGAGAGCGCCTGCGTCCGAGGGCGGTCCTGGCGCCCTTCAGAAGTGAGCGGGCGAGCAAAGGATGGCTCAGCCGCATCGCCGGGCGACCCCATCACCTTTTCAGAGGGAAGGCCGGACACCTCACGAATCGCGTACGGCTCGACCCGGCCGCCGCCGTTGGCGAAGGCGCCGTAGGCCGCCGTGAGCTCGAGCAGCGTCACCTCGCCGCCGCCGAGGGTCAGCGCCAGCCCGTAGCGCCCGCTGTCCCGGCCGAGGGTCGTGATACCGAGGCGCTCGGCGATCTCGAGCAGCGCCGGCACGCCGATGGCGTCCAGCAGGCGAACGGCGGCGACGTTCGAGGAGGTGGCGAGCGCCTCGCGCAGCGAGAGCGGCCCGTGGAACGCGCGGTCGTAGTTTTGCGGCGCGTACGGCCGGCCCTCGCGGGTCGGGAACGAAGTCGGCACATCGAGCAGGACGCTGGCGGGCGTCCAGCCGCGCTCGAGCGCCGCCGCGTAGGTCAGCGGCTTGATCGCCGAGCCGGGCTGGCGCGGCGCCAGGGCCGCGTTCACCTGGCCCTGGCTCGCGGCGTCGGCGAAGTCCGGGCTGCCGACCATCGCCAGAATCGCGCCGTCGGAGGGGTCGAGCACGACGACCGCGCCGTTGCGCACCTGGTGGTCGGGGCGGCCGCCGCCGGCGCGGCTGAGCTGCGCGATCTGGCGGCGGAGCGCCTCCTGGGCGGCCTCCTGCAGGCCGAGGTCGAGCGTGGTGGTGACGGTGAGCCCGCCGCGCGCTAGCGTGTCGGCGCCGAGCTCCGCGGCGAGCTGGTCGAGCGCGAACAGCACGAAGTGCGGCGCGCGCATCGCCGGGCCGGGCGGCGCGAGCTGGAGCGGCTCGGCGTCGGCGGCGGCCTGCTGGGCCGGCGTGATATACCCCTCGCGGGCGAGCGCCGCGAGCACCTGCGAGCGCCGCTGCAGCGCGGCCTCCGGGTTCAGGCGCGGGTCGTAGCGCGAGGGCGCCTGCGGCAGGCCGGCGAGCAGCGCGCACTCCGCCAGGCTCAGGTCGCGGACCGGCTTGCCGAAGTAGAGCTGCGCGGCCGCCTCGACGCCGTAGGCCATGCCGCCGTAGTAGGTCTGGTTGAGGTACAGCTCGAGGATCTCGTCCTTCGAGTAGGCCGCGCTGAGCTTGAGCGCGAGCACCGCCTCGCGCAGCTTGCGCATCAGCGTCTGCTGGCGGGCCTGCTCGGGGTCCAGCACGAGGGTGCGCGCGAGCTGCTGGGTGATCGTCGAGCCCCCGGCGACGATCCGCCCGCTCCGGAGGTTGGCCCACGCGGCGCGCGCGATCCCGCGCAGGTCGAGGCCGGGGTTGGTGTAGAAGCCCGCGTCCTCCACCGCGACGGTCGCCTGGCGGAGGGCGAGCGGCACCTCGGCGAGCGGCACCGGCCGGCGGCGGCCGCCGAGCGGGTCGGCGAGCTCGTAGAGCGGGCGGCCGCTGCGGTCGAGCAGGCGGGTGCCGCCCGTCGCGGCGCGGGCGCGCAGCTGTTCCGGGTCGGGCAGCTCGGTGGTGAGCCAGAGCGCGGCGCCGGCGAGCAGCAGGGCGGCCAGGGCGGCTCCAAGCGCGCGCACTCCCAGGCGGATCGCGTGGGAGCGGCGGGCGGAGCTGCGCTGCGACGTCGTGGCCATGGTGCCTCCGGCGGCGGGGCGGCTAGGTGCGGCGGGCGCCCCGCGCTGCCGCGATCATAGCATGCAACGCAGGGCGCCGCGATGAGACATCGCTGACACACGGTGGAGGTTACGACACTCCCTGGTGGGCGCGGGGGCGCCGCGGCCGCTGCGCGGGTGGCCGTTGCCAAGCCGCGGCGGCTGTGCTACACTACGGGCGGCGCGGTCCAGTAGCTCAATGGATAGAGCACCAGTCTTCGGAACTGGGTGTTGGGGGTTCGAGTCCCTCCTGGACCGCCACAGCACACCGATGGTTGGCAGGGTTCTCGCCCCATCGCGTTGCAGAGACCGCTCTCCATTGTCCGCCCCTGGCAGTGCAGAGCGGTTTCTGCTTCTCTGGTCCGGGCGGTGGACATGTACGCCGCAGGCTCGCCGCACCCACGTCTCCCGCAGACGCTCCAGCTCAGCTGGCGGCACTAGCGCAGAGGAGCAGCCGCCGTGCGCATCGTTGCCCTCAGCGACACTCACGGCCAGCACGGCCACATCGCTGTCCCTCCCGGCGACGTCCTGATCCACGCCGGCGACCTGACGCTGCACGGCGAGC
>CALJIC010000363.1 GCA_937974195.1 uncultured Roseiflexaceae bacterium
CGTCCAGTCCGACCTCCCCCTGCAGCCTCTACGGACGCCTCGTTCCTCCGCTCTGCGGCGGAAAAAGGAGCGATTCTGGAAACCGCGCCGCTTCACGCCCGTCCCGGCGGGGGCGATACCGCCGCACAACTCTTGCTAATGTGTCGTTGAATGGACTTGCTCCCCAGGAGCCAAGAGAGGAAGATACAATGTCTCTACGAGATGTAGGGCCGCCTACGGGCCGCCCCGGCCCGCGCGTACGCATGCAGACGGGCAGAATGGCGACGCTCGTCACGCTGGGTGTGGTGGCGCTCGTCGCCGTGTTCGCGCTGATGAGCTCCACGGTCGTGGTAGACGCAGGCACGCGCGCCGTCGTCAAGACGTTCGGCGAGGTGACGGGGGTGTACGACGAAGGGCTCCACTTCCGCGCCCCGTTCGTCACCTCAGTCGTGCCGGTGGACGTGAAGACCCAGCGCCTGGTCTCCGAGTCCTCGGCCGCGTCCCGGGACCTCCAGATCGTCACCACCCAGGTGGTGCTGAACTACCGGCCCGACCCGGAGCAGGTCGCGAACCTGGTGCGCGAGGTCGGCACCGACTACGAGTCCAAGATCATCGACCCGGCGATCCAGGAGTCGGTGAAGGCCGCCACGGCCCAGTTCACCGCGGAGAACCTGATCACCCAGCGCCCGCTCGTCTCCGAGTCGATCCGCAACGTGCTGAACGAGCGGCTGACGCCGCGCGGCATCCTGGTGGAGGAGGTGTCGATCACCGAGTTCAACTTCAGCGAAGAGTTCAGCCGGGCGATCGAGGCCAAGCAGGTCGCCGAGCAGGATGCGCTGCGGGCGGAGCGCGAGCTGCGCCGGGCCCAGATCGAGGCCCAGCAGCAGGTGGCGCGGGCCGAGGCCGAGGCCGAGGCGCGTCTGCAGGTGGCGCGGGCCGAGGCTGAGGCGCTGCGGCTGCAGCGCGAGGTGATCTCGCCGGAGCTGCTGCAGCTGCGGTTCATCGAGCGCTGGGACGGCATCCTGCCGCGCTTCATGGGCGGCGACACCGGGCTGGTGCCCTTTGTGAGCCTCCCCGCCGATGATCTCGCGGCCGAGGCTCAGCCGGCGCCGCGGACCGAGGCGCCCGCCCCGGCGCCCGTACAGCCGGAGGCCCCCGCGGAGCCCGAGGAGGCCGAGACGCCCTAGCGTAACGCCGGAGCCTCTGCGCCAGAGGCCACCGGACAGCACAGGGGAGCTGTGGAGGATGCGTCCTCCGCGGCTCCCTGCTGCGTTGGCGGGCCTCACGCCTGCTCGATCACCGCGATGCTCCTCGCCAGCTCCTCGTTCGGCGAGACGCGCGGCCGCCTGCCGCTCGCAGTCGTGAGCCCGCGGAGTATCACCCGCTGGCAGCGCGCGTACGGGAAGGGCCGCTCCGCCGCCATGTCCACCGCCCCGTCGCCAGCGGACATGGCGTCCGGGTCGGTGAAGAGGTACAGGCCCTCGTAGCCCTCGGGGTGGTTGGAGTCATCGACGAACAGCCCGTCGATCGTGATCTCGCGGGGCATGGAGCACGGGTAGCCGAAGTCGTGCATCCCGTCGTTCCGCACGCCGAACAGATGCGGCCAGGCCGTCTCGCCGCACGCCGGGACCCAGCGGCAGTTGCGGATGACCACATCGCCCTCCCAGGTGCTGCCGTAGTCGCTGCGGAAGTTGACCAGCGTGTTCCCGTAGAGCGTGGAGTCCTCCACCGTCAGCAGGCCGCGCCCGATGGCGTTGAGGCCCATGTGGCCCAGGGTGCAGCGGCGGATGGTGTAGGCCCCGGAGACCCCCATGTGCGTGTCCATCCTGGAGAGCGTGCAGTCCTCCAGCAGGATGTTCTTGCAGAAGTTCGAGGCGATCACGCCCCAGCGCGTCCGGTCGCAGATGTGGTTCATCCGGCAGCCCGCCAGATGGAGGTTCACCACGTTGTCGGCGTGCAGGTCGTACGAGCCCATGTTGACCGGCTTGCCCGCCGCGCCGATGGTCGAGTAGATCTTGTGCCCGGTGACGAAGCAGTCGCGCAGGGTGATGTTGGCGCACTGGTACGCGCTGATGAAGCCGCGGTAGGGGTGCCCGACGGCGGTCTCGCCGACGACGTAGTGGGTCAGGCCCTCGACCACGGTGTTCGAGCGGGTGATCACGATGTTCCTGGCCCAGTAGTTGTAGCCGACCGGCTGCACCATGCGGTTGGCGTAGGTGGTGAAGACGCCGCCGCGCAGCACGAGCGGCGTCTCGTCGATCGGCCGGGCCTCGATCCGGGTGATGCGGTCGTAGTCCCAGTCGATCGCCCCCTCGATGGAGCCGTCGCGGCGCAGGATGAAGCAGTCGTGCTGCGGCACGCCCTGGTTCTGGTTGAGGCCGCGCCGGATGTAGAGCCGGCGCTGGTCGTTCTCCACCAGGACGTGGCAGTCGCGCGACGGGCGCGCCGCCAGCTGCCGCTGGTCGCGGGCGAGCCGGTCGATCTGGAGCGTCTCGGGCCCCAGCAGCGAGCGCACCTCGAACAGCGGCGCCCGGTGGTTCTCGACCTGGGTGTCGTCGATGATGAAGCGCGAGGTGTTCCAGTCCGTGTCGGTGGCGATGACGGCGGTGAGCGCGCGGCTGCCGAGGTGGTACGTGGCGTCGGGCCTCGACCTGACGGGCAGACCGTGCTGGTTGGCGTAGGCGTGCGCCGCGCAGATCGCGGCCAGATCGTCGGCGACCCCGTCGCCGACCGCGCCGAAGGCCTCGTAGGTGACGACGCTGTCAGTCATGCTGTGGTCCTCGTTCGCGCCGCGCCGCCCAGGGGCGCAGCGCTGCTCGTGCGCGGCGCGGGTATCTTCGCTGCCCCGGCCGCGGCTCGCCGGTGCCCGAGTGCAGCCGCGATTATAGCGGAGGCCGCGCCCGCTCGGCGCAGCCACACGGCTGTGGCGCGGGCGAGCGGCCGCTCGTCCACGCCACGCTGTTTCCGCACGCTGGCCCGGCGCCGGTCTAGCTGAGCTGCGGGGCCGGCTTGGCAGGGACGGCCTCCGCAGCGCGGGCGCGCCGCTCCGACCAGAGCGCGAAGCCGAGCCAGGCCAGCGCGAGCCCCATCGGCACCGCGGCGTAGCGCTGGATCGCGTGCGGGAGCAGCGCAGCCAGGGGGGTGAGCGCCGCCGCGACGGCCAGCAGCCCGGCCGGCCAGCGCGGCAGGACGCCGGCGCGGAACGTGGCGATGCCGAACAGCAGCCCGCCGAGCAGATACAGGATCGAGAGGATGGCGTATACCGCCGGCAATGCCCCGATGCCCATCTCGCCGGGGGAGCCATTGACGATCCCCAGGAAGCTGTCCACAAACGCCGGCGCGGCGGGTGCGAGCACCGGCAGGATGAACGCCTCGGCGAAGACATAGCCCGTCTGCAGCCACCACGAGAGGCTCAGCAGCAGAAAGCCGGCCAGACCGAGCCACCCGGCCTTCTCCGCCTGCCGGGCGTAGAGGCCCGCGATGCCGATGAGGAACAGGAGGCACATCGCCAGCTTCAAGGGCATGATGATCGCCCAGGCGGTGGTGGTGACGGACGCGAGCACGTCGGGCGGGTGGATCGGCTGGATGCCGGCGAAGATGATCCCGGCGCCCATCGCCGCGACGCCGCTCCAGCGGATGAGATTCCTGGCGTTCATGTGGTTTGCTCCTTTTTCTTACTGACAGGACTTACGCGGTGCTCCGCCCTGCTCCCGGGCTTGTTCACGCAGGCGCTCCGCCCTGCTCCCGGGCTTGTTCACGCAGGCGCTCCGCCCTGCTCCCGGGCAGGAGGGCCAGCGCCGGCCCTCCTGCACCACCCGCGCCAGGGCCTGCGGCCCTGGACCCGCAAGAGAGCGAGTACCGTGCTGGCCTGCCCGTTGTCATGCCCACGTACACCGATGCCCGTTACCCAAGCACAGACTGATGTGCTGCAATGCTCAGTGTGGTCAGCTGAGCGGCAGCTGGAATGCAACGGACAATGCGGTTAAGACGTGCGG
>CALJIC010000364.1 GCA_937974195.1 uncultured Roseiflexaceae bacterium
CTGCTGTCCCCAGCTCGTCTCAACCACGCGGATATCGGCTGCACCTGGCACGATCAGCACGTCGGGCGGCAGCCGCAGAGCATTCACGCCGGCGAGGCCGCCAAGAAAGCTGTATCACGATCGCGGGTTTGAGGCCGAGGTATTGCGCCACATAGGCGAAGAGCTGAACCGCCACGACCCCAAGCGGGCCGAGCGCTTCCTGACCGAGAGCCTCCTCATCTGCCGCGAGCTGAACGATCTCGGGCAGGAAGCCTGGACGACCTATGATCTCGGCACGGCCGCAGAGCTTCAGGGCGATCTCGCCGGCGCCGAGCGCTCGCTTGCGCAGAGCCTGGCGCTCTTTGCGCGTCTGGGCCACCCTCTCGGGCTGGCCGTTGCACAGCGACAGCTCGCCTACCTCGCGGAAGCGCGCGGAGATCCTGTGGCGGCGGACGGCTATCTCGCCCGGGTCGTGGTGTTTGCGGATCAACTCGGCCCAACCTCGAACGGCTCGCCCTGGCTCGAACAAGGCCAGATCGCTTTCAGGCGCGGCGACTACCAGCGGGCGACGGAGCTCTTGCAGGCAGGGTACGATCAGGCGCGGCAGCGCGGCGACCTGGCGCTGGAGACACTGAGGTGGCTGGCGCGCTGCCATCAGGCGTGTGGCGAGCTAGACGCGGCGACGGCGTGCTGCCAGCAGGTGCTGGCAGCAGCGCTCGCGCACCCTTTTCATCGAGACGACCTCATCATTCTGGCAACCCTCACCGCACACACCGCATCCCTCGGCGGGCAGCATGGTATGGCGGCGCGGCTGCTAGGCTGTATCGCGGTGGAGCGTGCGACCGAACGCTATGCGGTCGACTTCTGGAGAGATCCGGAGTGGGACCGGGTGCACGAGCACACCCTGGCTGCCTGCCGCGATGCGCTGAGCGAGGCGGCCTTCGTGGCAGCTTGGGCGGAGGGGCGGGAGCTGCGGCTGGAGCAGGCGGTGCAGGGGGCGCTCGCGGCGGTGGGCTGAGGCAAAGCCCGGCTGCTTTCCCGCCGCTCTGCAGTGACACAGTCACCACAGAGCAGCGGGAAGTACGCGTGCGTGGAGGGCCAACCGAGACGGGTATGGCCTACGAGGCGGATGGCGGCTCGGTGAGCACGGGCGTCGTCGCGCGCGTGTCGGTCAGGTGAGTGAACAGGTCGTCCAGCACCTTGTTCGCCAGCAGATACGTCTGGCAGCGCCACCAGTACCCCGGCACCAGGAACGCCTGGCCGGCCTTCACCGCCTTCAGGCTCTGCCACAGCGGCTTCTGCGTGAACTCCGTGATGAACGCGCTCTCCTTCTCGGCGGTCGCCGGGTCGGTCGAGGCGTAGGTGAAGAAGAAGATCGCGTCGCCGTCGGCCAGGTCGAGCCGCTCCTCCGAGATCGAAATGTACTGCCTGGCCTGGTAGCGCTCGAGGGCTGCGTCGCCGACCAGGCTCTGCGCCTCCGGCCGGGCCAGGCCCACGTCGGCCAGGATCGCCCCGGGCGGGGTGTCGGGCAGCCAGAGCGAGATGCCGTAGGTGCTGGTCGAGATGACCGAGATCTCGCGGCCGCGCGACTCGCCGAGCGCCGCCTGGAGCTCAGCCACGCGCTCCTTGTAGTTAGCCTCCATCGCGTCGTAGAACTCCGGCACGCCCAGCACCGCGCTCCAGAACTCCATGCCGAGCTTCCAGTCGTTGTAGATCAGCGGGTCGGCGATCACGACCGGGGCGATCTGCAGCGCCTGCTCGACGTCGATGGTCTCCCCCACATCGGTGCCGCCGGCGGCGAGGATCAGGTCCGGCTTGAGCGCGAGCACCTTCTCCAGGTTGGCGGGGTAGCCGACGTCCTCGACCGTGGCCAGCCGGTCGGCGAAGGTCGGCTCGAGCAGCGGCAGCTCGGCGAGGATCCAGCCGCTGGTCGCCAGCAGGGTCTTCTTGGTCAGCAGCGTCAGCTCGACCGAGGCCATGTCGAGGGCGATGATGCGCTCGGGCGCCGCCGGGATGCACACCGGCTCGGTCGCGAGCAGCTCGTGGTCGAACAGGCGCGAGCCATCCGGGCAGGCGTCGCTCGCCGCGGCGGCGGTATCCGGCTGCTCCGCAGGCGCGGCATCGGCGGTGGGCTCGGGCGCCTGAGTCGGCGCGGCAGCGGGCTGGGCCGCCTGCTGCCCGCCGCAGGCGGCGAGCAGCGCGAGGAGGACGAACATCATCACGAAGCGGCGTACCATACGTGCGTGACTCCTCTGAGAAGCAGGTTGCAGGGCAGCGTACCGATCACATCTCGCCGTCGTTCACCCAGCGCACCTTCTCGGCCAGCGGCCGGCGCTTGCCCACCGGCCAGGCGACGGCCGGGCGGCCGACGTACAGGAAGCCGAGCAGGCGCGTGTCCGGCGCGAACCCGACGACCTCGGCCACGTGCGGGTGGACCGCGCACGCGCCGCTGGTCCACTTGCAGCCCAGCCCGAGGGCGCTGGCCATGAGCTGCGCGTTCTGCACGGCGCTGCCGACGGCGATCAGCTCCTCCCACTCCGGCATCTTCGGGTCGGGCCGCACCCCGAGCGCGATCCAGACCGGCGCCTGCCAGACGCGCTCGCGCTGCGCCTGCTCGCCGGCCGGGTTAGCGCGCTCGCCGGTGTTCAGCAGCCGGAAGGCCGCGCCGAACGCGTCGCCGATCACCCGGCGCGCGTCGCCGCTGTACACGGCGAAGCGCCACGGCTCGGTCTTCCCGTGGCTGGGCGCCCAGTTGGCGGCCTCCAGCATCTGCGCCACCGGGCCGAGGTCGATCGGCTCGGGCGAGAGCTCTTTGAGCGCGAAGCTGCGCCGCGTGCGGATGGCTTCGGCGAGCACTTCCGCGGTGGCGCTTGGGGAGATTGTTGTCATTGCTCACTCACTTCTTGACTCTGGCGCGCTCACGCGCCAGCCGGATCATCTTCACGGCTGCTGCCGCGCCTCCACAAGCTGCTTGACCTCGCCCGGCACCCGGCCGAACGCGCTGTAGATGCGCGACACCATGGGCGGCATCGGCGCCGTCTCCGGGCCGCGGTACTCGGTCGTGCAGACGAGCAGCGTCCCGCTCCCCTGCGGCTCGATCGAGAACCGCACGCGCATCGTCTGAGAGCCATGCGCGACGTCGAGCGCGAGCAGGCGCGCGGGATCGATCGCGGTGACACACAGCCAGCAGGCGCCCCGCCGCAGCGGGCAGGTGGCGGTCGCGCCGACACACGCGCGCCGGGCGCACGTGGCCGCGCCGCGCGCCGTCTCGCCCAGCCAGGCGAACGAGAGCGCGTGCGACTCAAGCGTCTCGAACACGCTTTTAGGCGAAGCGGCGATCCAGCGCCGCACTTCACGCCGTGCCATAGCATCCTCTCCTGCCAGCCCCGACGCTGTATCGCCGGCTGGCGATGCATCGTGTAGGCAAGGGCTCGTCTCCCGCTGCGAAGGCGCGCGGGCCGGCCCAGTGACGTTGGCGCATCGGGCCTCATTCAGCCCGCGCCGCCACCCGCGCTGCCCGAATGACGCGCCCGCTACAGCTCGCGGAGCGGCGCGCCGCGCTCGATCACGCCGTCGGTGAGCACGTCGGCCCGGATGCCCGCGCGGTGCAGGAAGCGCTTCACCACTCCGGCGGGCGTGATGCCCGGCCCCTCGAGGATGCGGCCCAGGCCCATGCACGGCTCACACAGCGCCACGCCGCGCAGCCGCACGCCGCCGATGGTGAACTCGCGGCCGATCAGCTCCGACACGCGCACGCCGCGCGTCACCAGGTTGCGGCGCGTGGACGACAGGTCGCACGGCCGGCCCTGCTCGGCGAAGAAGGCCTCGATCTCCTCGGCCTCGATGAGCGTGATGTTCTGCCCCGGCTCCTCGTGGCGGTCGAAGTAGCGGTCGCCCACGATCCCTTTGCCGGCCACCACCGTCACGCGCTCGCGCTCCTCGAGCGCCCCGCCGGAAGGCGGCCCGATGAAAATCCGCTCGATGTTCATAGCATCACGCTCCTCTCTCTTCGCCGCGCCCGGCGCTCCGCTACGGGGCCGCGCTCGCAGCTGTGGCCGGGTCGCCGTCGATCGCCGCCGCGAGCTGCGGCACCAGCCCGTCGAGCAGGAAGGGCAGGCTGAGCACGCTCACGAAGGAGGTCGCGCCGCCGAGCGGATCGTCGTAGCTGTCGAGGAACACCTCGCGGCCCTCGGTGTGCACGGGGAGGCTGGCGTAGACCGGCCCGCCGAGCGGCCCCTGCGCCTCGTCGGCGTCGAGCCACACGATCACATCCACATCGAGCAGGTCGACGCGCTCCATGCTCAGGTTGCCGCCGAACTCGTTGCCGGTGATCTCGGCCAGCCCCTCGGGCAGCACGAACCCCAGCGAGGTGAGGAAGCGCCCGCGCACGTCCTCCGGGCCGTAGACCCAGATCCCCTCGTAGGGCGTGGCGACCAGCGCGGTCGCGCCCTCGAACTCGGGGTGCTCGGCGCGCACCTGCTCGAGGCGCGCCTCGACGTCGGCCACCAGCGCCTCGGCCTCAGCCGCCTTGCCGACCGCCAGCCCGACCGTGCGGGTCAGCTCCTGCCACGGGATGCCGTAGTCCACATACTCCGCCGGCTGGGCGACCGTCGGCGCGATCTGGCTCAGCAGGTCGTACTGCTCCTTCGTCAGCCCGGAGTACAGCGCCAGGATGAGATCCGGCTTGAGCGCGGCGATCTGCTCGAAGTTCACGGCCGACGCATCGCCCACCACCACCGGAGCCTCGCCGCTGAGCTTGTCCTGCGCCCAGGGCCAGATCGCGCCGGGGTACCCGCCGAACCACTCGGTCGTCCCGACCGGGGTGATCCCGAGCGCCAGGAGCGCATCCTGCTCCGTCAGGCCGACGGTGACGATCCGCTCGGGCGGCGCCTCGATCGTCGTGCTGCCGTACTTGTGCGCGATCGTGACCGGGAAGGCGTCGGCCTCAGGGGCGGCGGCCGGCTCCGTGGGAGCGGCGGCCGGCTCTGTGGGCACTGCAGTCGGGGCGGCGGCTGGCGCGCTGGTCGGCGCCACGGCTGCGGGCGCGCCGCCGCATGCGGCGAGCACGACAAGCAGAACGAGCAGGGCGAACAGTCGTTGTGTCATATTGATTCGGTCCTCTCAGATGTTAACTACTGCTCCAGCACGAGTGCGCCCGCCACCGGCTGGCGGTGCTCCACGGCCGGCACTCGTGCTGGGGCGATGTCCGAGATGGGCGATGGCGCGGCCAGCCCATAGGGGATGCAGAGCGGCACGCCGCTGCGCGGGTCCGTCACGACCGCGCCCTCGACGCCGAAGACATCGCGGAGCAGATCGGGCGTCACCACCTCGGCGGGCGACCCGGCGGCTGCGACCGCGCCGGCCTTCAGCGCGACGAGGTAGTGGGCGTGGCGCGTGGCGTGGTTCAGGTCGTGCACCACCATGACGATCGTCCGGCCCT
>CALJIC010000365.1 GCA_937974195.1 uncultured Roseiflexaceae bacterium
CCCCGGCGGCGGAGGCTCCGGCTGCGGAGGCTCCGGCTGCGGAGGCTCCAGCGAGCAGCGAGCCCGACCGGGTCCGGCTGCAGCTCAAGTGGGTGACGCAGGCGCAGTTCGCCGGCTACTACGCCGCGCTCGAGCAGGGCTACTACGCCGAGGAGAACCTGGATGTCACCATCCAGCCCGGCGGGCCGGACATCGTCCCCGAGCAGGTGGTGGCCAGCGGCCAGGCCGAGTTCGGCATCGACTGGCTGGCGAGCCTGCTGGCGACCCGCGAGCAGGGCGCGCCGCTGGTGAACATCGCGCAGGTGTTCACCAGGGCCGGGATGCGCCAGCTCTCCTGGAAGGAGACCAACATCACCTCCCCGAACGACCTGCGGGGCAAGAACGTGGCGGTGTGGTTCGGCGGCAACGAGTACAACCTGCTCGCCACGCTGGCCAAGTACAACATCGACAAGGACACCGACCTGACGCTGGTGCAGCAGCCGTTCGACATGAACCTGCTGCTGAACAGGGAGGTCGACTCGGCCGCGGCCATGACCTACAACGAGCTGTACCAGGTGCTCTCGGCCGGCCACACGATCGACGAGCTGAACATCCTGGACTACAACGCCGAGGGCACCGCCATGCCCGAGGACGGCATCTTCGTCAGCGAGGAGTGGCTCAACGCCGACCCGAAGAACAAGGACATCGCCGCCCGCTTCCTGCGCGCCACGTTCAAGGGCTGGGCCTTCTGCCGCGACAACGTGGACGCCTGCGTGGACATCATCCTCAGCCAGGACAGCGGCGGTGTGATGACCGAGGAGGCCCAGACCTGGCAGATGAACGAGGTCAACAAGCTGGTCTGGGGCGACCCGATCGACCCAGCGACGAAGATCGGCTACCTGGAGCCGGAGCTGTTCACGTTCGCCGCCAACACTGCGCTGCAGTTCGGTGTGATCACCCAGCCGGCCAGCGAGGCGGCCTACACGCACGAGATCTGGGAGCTGGCGACGCAGTGACCGGGCGGCCCGGTGGCCGGGCGGCAAGGTAACCCTCCGTTACCGCGTCGCCCGGCCGTCGTGTTATGCTTGGCATGCACCAGAGGCCCGCCGCCCGACGACCCCGCACGCGGGACACCACCAGGAGAAGGTTATGGACTTCGGCATCACCCTCAAGCTCGACATGCCGCCGCAGCGCGTCGTGGCGCTGACGAGGCAGGCGGAGCAGGCCGGCTTCAGCTACGGCTGGGTGTTCGACTCGCACGTGCTGTGGCAGGAGCCCTACCCGCTGCTGACGCTCATGGCGGCCAACACCGAGCGCATGCTCCTCGGCACCTGCGTCACCAACCCGGCCGTGCGCGACGTGACGGTCACGGCGAGCCTGCTCGGCACGCTCAACCGCATCTCGGGCGGGCGCATGGTCCTCGGCATCGGCCGCGGGGACAGCTCGCGGCGCGTGCTCGGCAAGAAGCCGACGACGCTGGCGCAGCTCGAGGAGGCCACGCTCAAGATCCAGGCGCTGGCCTGCGGCGAGAGCGTCGTGCACGACGGCCAGGAGGTCTACTTCCCGTGGGCCGTCGCCGAAGGCGAGCCGCGGCCGACGCTGCCGGTGTGGATCGCCGCCTACGGCCCCAAGGCGCTCCAGCTCGCCGGCCGCATCGCCGACGGGGTGATCCTGCAGTTCGCCGACCCGTACCTGATCAAGTGGTGCATCGGCTTCGTGCACGAGGGCGCGCGGGCGGCCGGGCGCGACCCGGCGAGCATCAAGATCATGGCCGCCGCGCCGGTGTGGGTCTCGGACGACCTGGCGACGGCGCGCGACCGGGTGCGCTGGTTCCCGGCGCTGGTCTCGAACCACGTGGTGGACCTGCTCGCGCGCTACGACCAGGCCAGCCTGCCGCCGGAGCTGACGGCCTACGTCACCAACCGTAAGGGCTACGACTACCGGCACCACGCCGAGGTCGGGAGCGAGAACGCCGCCTTCGTCAGCGACGACGTGGTCGACCGCTACTGCATCGTCGGCCCGGTCGAGGAGCATCGCCGGCGGCTTCAGGAGCTCGCCGAGGTGGGCGTCCACCAGTTCAACATCTACCTGATGAACGGCGACGAGGAGGCCTGCCTCGATGTCTACGGGGCGGAGGTGGTGCCGGGGTTCGTGACGGGGTGACATTCGTGACGGGGTGACTGGGTGAGGGGGTGACGGGGTGACCCTTTGACACCGGAGACGCGTGCCACACCACGAATCGCCTTGTCACCCTGTCACCCCGTCAGAAAGCGCGCGGGCCGGCACGGCGGCGGGTAACGAGATCAGGCCGAAGCGAACACGGCTTCCATTCTCACCCTGTCAGGAAGCGCGCGGGCTGGCATGGCGGCGGGTAGCAAGATCGGGCCGAAGCGAGCACGGCCTCTATTCTCACCCCGTCACCCTTTCACCGGGCCAGGAAACGAGGAGGTACTGGCGTATGTCCACACTGATCAAGGGCGGCACCGTTGTGACCGCCAGCGACACCTTCCAGGCCGACGTGCTCGTCGAGGGCGAGACGATCGCCGCCGTGGGCCGCGGGCTCAGCGGGGACACGGTGATCGACGCCACGGGCACGTACGTGATCCCCGGCGGGATCGACGTCCACACCCACCTCGACATGCCCTTCGGCGGCACGGTCTCCTCGGACGACTTCTTCACCGGGCACCGCGCGGCGGCCTTCGGCGGCACGACGATGCACATCGACTTCGCCATCCAGCCGAAGGGCGCCACGCTGCGCGAGACGCTCGACATCTGGCACGCCAAGGCGCGCGGCAAGGCGGCGATCGACTACGGCTTCCACATCGCGATCACCGACCTGCCCGACAGCATCCTCGACGAGATGCCGGCGTGCGCCAGCTACGGCGCGCCGAGCATGAAGCTGTTCATGGCCTACAAGGGCGTGCTGCAGGTCGACGACACGACGCTGTTCCGGGCGATGCAGCGGGCCGCCGCCAACGACCTGCTGATCATGGTCCACGCCGAGAACGGCGACGCGATCGACATCCTGGTGCGCGAGGCGATCGAGGCCGGCAACCTGGCGCCGAAGTACCACGCGCTGACCCGCCCGCCGGAGCTGGAGGCCGAGGCGACCGGCCGCGCCATCCGGCTGGCCGAGGTCGCCGGCTGCGCGCTGTACGTGGTGCACCTGACGAACGCGGCGGCGCTGGAGGAGGTGCGGCTGGCCCACGCGCGCGGCAGGTCGCGGGTCTTCGCCGAGACCTGCACCCAGTACTTCTTCTTCACGAAGGATGACCTGGCCCGGCCGGGGTTCGAGGGCGCGAAGTGGGTCTGCTCGCCGCCGTTCCGCGAGCCGCACGACCAGGCCGCGCTCTGGCAGGGGGTGGCCGACAGCTCGCTGCAGGTCGTCTCGACCGACCACTGCCCGTTCTGGTACGAGGGCGGCGCCGACGGGCGCGTGGCCGGCAAGGAGCTCGGGCGCGAGAGCTTCGCCCAGATCCCCAACGGCTGCCCCGGCATCGAGGAGCGCCTGATGGTGCTCTACACCTACGGCGTCCGCGCCGGCCGGATCTCGCTCAACCGCTGGGTCGAGCTGTGCTGCACCAACCCGGCCAAGCTGTTCGGCTGCTACCCGCAGAAGGGCGTGATCGCGCCCGGCGCCGACGCGGACCTGGTGCTGTGGGACCCGCAGGCCACCAAGACGCTCACGGCCGGCGCGCTGCACCACAACACGGACTACACGCTCTACGAGGGCTGGGAGGTGACGGGCCTGCCGCGGCTGGTGATGTCGCGCGGGCGGGTGCTGGTGGAGGGCGACACCTGGAAGGGCGAGCAGGGCGCCGGCCAGTTCGTCCACCGGCGGCCGTTCGGGCGGTGATAGGCAGGCGGCGGGGCGCCACGTCGCCCGCCGCCCTGGCATAGAGGGGCAAGTGAGATGACAGCGAGTAACCTCTCCCCGGCCCGCACCGTCGCCGAGCTGAAGGAGCTGCGCGCGCTCACCGGGGACGAGAACGGCGCGCAGCGGGTGGCCTGGACGGAGACCTGGGCGCGGGCGCGGGCCTGGATGCGCGAGAAGCTGGCCGCGCTCCCGGTCGAGGTCACCGTCGACGAGGCCGGCAACCAGTGGGCGACGCTGCGCGGGCGCTCCGAGCGCGAGCTGCTGATCGGCGGCCACATCGACTCGGTCCCGAACGGCGGCTGGCTCGACGGCTGCCTGAACCTGCTGGCGGGCCTGGAGGTGCTGCGGCGCATCGCGGCCGAGGGGACGCCGCCGGTCACGGTGCGGCTGGTCGACTGGGCCGACGAGGAGGGCGCGCGCTTCGGCCGCAGCCTGTTCGGCTCGAGCTGCATGTCCGGCAACTTCGACCCGGACGAGCTGCGCCAGCTGAGGGACCGCGACGGGGTGACGCTCGAGGAGGCGGTGCGCGCCCACGGCGTGGAGCTCGACCGGGCGCTCGAGGCCCGCGCGCAGCTGAGGAACGCCGCGGCCTACCTCGAGCTGCACATCGAGCAGGGCCCGGTGCTGGAGAGCCTGGGCCTGCCGCTCGGCGTGGTCCTCGGCACCTTCGGCGTCGAGCGCCACCGCATCACCTGGCGCGGCCAGGCGGCCCACGCCGGCTCGACGCCCATGGACAAGCGGCGCGACGCGCTGGCGGGGGCGGCCAAGCTCGCCCTGGAGATCCGCGACATCGCCCGGCGCACCGGCGACGGGGCGGTCTGCACCTGCGGCGGGGTGGTCTGCAGGCCGGGGATCGTCACCTCGGTGGTGGAGACGGCCGAGCAGCTGCTCGACCAGCGCCACCTCGATGCGGGGAAGCTGGCCTCGATGCTGCAGCAGGCCAAGGACGCCAGCGCGCGCTTCGCCGAGGAGGAGAACATCGAGGTGTCCTGGGAGCGGATCTGGAACATCGAGCCGATCCTGTTCCACCCCGACCTGATCGAGCTGGCCGACCAGGCCGTCCGCGAGACCTGCGGCACCTCCCACCGGCTGCCGAGCGGCCCGCTGCACGACGCGGCGGAGGTCTGCCGGGCGGGCGTGCCGACGGTGATGCTCTTCGTGCAGAGCCTGCGCGGGATCTCGCACAACAAGATCGAGGACACGCGCGAGGAGCACCTGGAGTACGCCGTCCAGGCCCTCGACCGCCTCGCGACGAAGACGATGGCCTGGATCGAGCAGGGCTCCGCATAGCGTTCCACGGAGGGCACGGAGGGGCACGGAGGGGAGCAGAGATTCAGCGTAGGGCGCAGCGTGCTGCGCCCTACGTGGTTCCGCGTGGATCCCTTCTCCGTGTCCTCCGTGCTCTCCGTAGATCAGGCGTTGGAGTCGCCGAGCCCGCGCACGCGCAGCTGGTCGATGACCTCGGAGACCCCCTCGACGTGCTCGGCCACCGCTGCGGCGTTGTCGCTGTCGTCCAGGTCGTCCACCTCGCCGCGCAGCACCACGACCCCCTCGCTGGTCTCGACCGCGATCCGGTGGGCGAAGTGGGCGGTCGAGGCGTCCGCGCGCAGCGCCTCGCGCACCCTGGCGCTGATCTCGTCGTCGCCGGGCAGGAAGCTGCTGTGGTGGTCGGAGTCGTACGGCTCCTCCAGCGCGGTGCTGCCGAGCCCGCTGGCGATCTCCGCGTCGGCGAAGCCCTCGCCCGGCACCGTCGGCGGGTCGGTGGGCGGGATGTAGGTCATGCCCTCCTCGACGGCCTCCATCGCGTCGTCGGTCTCGCCGTCGCGCAGCTCCAGCTCGGTGAGCATCTCCAAGTTCTCGTCGTCATTCGGCAGGTCGTCGTCCACGCCGGCCTCGAGCTCGCCCTCGTACTTGGCGGTGCTCGTGAAGCCGCCCAGGTCCTCGATGTCGTCGGCGTCGGGGAGCGTCCCCTGGTCCTCCGGCTCGCGGTCGCCGAGCAGCTGGCGCCGCTTGTCCTCCGGCTCGACGTCCGGGCCGTTCAGCGGCAGGTTCGTCGAGGGGTCGCGGCTCGGGCGCTGCTCCGAGCGCCGGCGGGGGCGTCTTGCACGCTCTGTCACGGCCTATCTCCTTTGCATCTCTCCCGCCAGCAGGGTCGCTCGTCTCGCGCGGCGCAGCGGGCAGGGTGCACCATTGCACGCCGTATGCCAACGCCGCATTGACGCCCCGCCGGGCCTGTGCTACCCTCGTAGCCCACCGCAGCCGAAGGAGGTCTACACCATGCCTGATGTGCCGATCGTAGACGCCCACGTGCACCTGTGGGACCCGCGCCGCTTCCGCATGACCTGGATCGATGGCAACGAGCTGCTCGAGCGGCCCTACGGCCTCGCCGAGTACCGCGAGCATACGCAGGGGCTCGCCATAACAGGGATGGTCTACCTGCAGGTCGACGTCGAGCCGGCCTACGGGCTGCTCGAGGCGCGCTGGGTGGCCGAGCTGGCGCGCCAGGACCCGCGCATCGGCGCGATCGTCGCCTACGCGCCGGTCGAGGACGGCGACGTGGTGCGCTCCTACCTCGAGGCGCTCACCGCGATCGACCCGCGGATACGCGGCGTGCGGCGCCTGCTGCAGGGCGAGAGCGACCCGGAGTACTGCCTGCGCCCCGGCTTCCTGCGCGGCGTCGAGCTGCTGCCGGAGTACGATCTGTCGTTCGACATCTGCATCTACCACCACCAGCTGCCGGCGGCCGTCGAGCTGGTGCGCCGCTGCCCAGGCACGCGCTTCATGCTCGACCACATCGCCAAGCCGGGGATCCGCGACGGGCTGCTCGACCCGTGGCGCGCCCATATCCGCGAGATGGCCGCGCTGCCGAATGTGATGTGCAAGGTGAGCGGCGTGGTGACCGAGGCCGACCACCAGCGCTGGACGCCGGAGCAGCTGCGGCCGTACATCGAGCACGTGCTGGAGTGCTTCGGCGAGGACCGGGTCTGCTTCGGCGGCGACTGGCCAGTGGTGCTGATGGCCTCCAGCTACCGCCGCTGGGTCGAGACGCTCGATTCGCTGACGGCCGGCCTGACGGAGCAGGCGAAGCGCAAGCTGTGGGCCGAGAACGCGCGGCAGTTCTACCGCCTCCCCTGACCGCCGAGGAGACACATGCCGAAGACGCACCTCAACCCGCCGGAGCTGTTCGACAGCCGGCAGTACGGCTTCTCCCAGGTCGTCGCGGCCCGCGGCACCACGACGGTCTACCTGTCCGGCCAGGTGGCCTGGGACGCTCGCCAGCAGATCGGCGACCCGGGGGACCTCGCGGCGCAGGCGCGGCGCACGCTCGAGAACATCGAGGCCGCGGTGCGCGCGGCCGGCGGGACGCGCGACGACATCGTGTCGCTGCGGATCTACCTCGTGGGCGAGCAGATCCGCAAGGGCGCAGTCGTCCGCGAGGCGCTGCGGTCCTTCTTCCACCCCGAGCGGCTGCCGGCGAGCACCTGGATCGGCGTGCCCGCGCTCGCCAACCCGGACTTTCTGATCGAGATCGAGGCGGTGGCTGAGATCGAGGGCCCAGAGCAGCGATGAGGGCTGAGATCGTCATCTGCGGCGCGGGGATCGCCGGCGTGGCGGCCGCGTGGGCGCTCGCGGAGCGCGGCGCCGACGTGCTGCTGGTCGACGAGCGGCCGCCGCTCTCGCTCACCAGCGACAAGTCGACCGAGTGCTACCGCAACTTCTGGCCGGGCCCGGGCGACGCGATGGTGCGGCTGATGAACCGCAGCATCGACATCATGGAGCGGCTGGCGGACGAGAGCGGCAACGTCTTCGGCATGAACCGCCGCGGCTACCTGTACGCCACGCTGGACCCCGCCCGCGTGCCGCTGCTGCGCGCCGCCGCCGAGGAGGCCTGCGCGCTGGGCGCCGGCCCCCTCAGGATTCATGGAGACACAACGGACGGGCGCAGCGCTCCAAGGAGCTATGATCCCGCGCCGGCGCACGGCTACCGCGGCCAGCCCACCGGCGCCGACCTGATCCTCGACCGGGCGCTGATCCGGCAGCACTTCCCCTACCTCTCCGAGCGCGTCGCGGCGCTGCTCCACGCCCGGCGCTGCGGCTGGATCAGCGCCCAGCAGCTTGGCGCCTACCTGCTCGACCGCGCACGCGCCCGCGGCGCGCGCCTGCTGGCCGCGCGCGTCGATGGTGTTGACATAAAGAACGGCGCCGTCGAGGCGGTGCGGCTGCGGGGGGATGGGCCGGAGCGCGTCCTGACCGGCTGCTTCGTGAACGCGGCCGGGCCGATGCTCAGGCAGGTGGGGCAGATGCTGGGGCTGGAGCTGCCGGTGTTCTCCGAGCGCCACCGCAAGCTCGCCTTCGAGGACCGGCTCGGCGCGATCCCGCGCGACGCTCCGATGCTGATCCTGGCCGACCCGCTGGACCTGCCCTGGAGCGACGAGGAGCGCGAGCTGCTCGCCGAGGACCCGCAGACCCGCCCGCTGCTCGAGACGCTGCCCGCCGGCGCCCACTGCCGGCCGGAGGGCCACGGGGCGAGCCCGTGGGTGCTGGCGCTCTGGGCCTACGATGCGGCGCCGGTGCCCGAGGTCTTCCCGCTGCCACCGGACGAGCAGTTCCCCGAGGTGGTCATGCGCGGCCTGGCGCAGCTGATCCCGGCCCTCGAGCCGTATGTCGCGCGGCCGCCGCGCCCTGTCGTGGACGGCGGGTACTACACCAAGACGCGGGAGAACCGGCCGCTGATCGGCCCGACCGCGGTGCGCGGCGCCTACCTGTTCGGCGCGCTCTCCGGCTACGGCGTGATGGCGGCGTGCGGCGGGGCCGAGCTGCTGGCAGCGCACATCGCGGGCGGCCCGCTGCCGGAGTACGCCGCGGCCTTCGACCTCGCGCGCTACGAGGACCCGGCCTACCGCGAGCTGCTCGAGAGCTGGAGCGACACCGGCCAGCTGTAAACGCGGGGCTCAGGCCGTCTGCTTCGCGATCTGTGCCTTGCAGTACGCGTACAGCGCATCGTAGACGCGGAAGCCGGCCTCGCAGACCGCGCGGTCGTCCTCGTGGAGCAGCAGCAGCCCGTCGGTGATCGCCTTGAGCCCGGCGCCCTCCGGCCGCTTGTACGGGCTGGTCCTGATGTCCGCCGTGTTCACGATCTGCCCGAGCAGCACCAGCGCCGGGTCGCCGGTGAGCCCGTAGCGCTCCATCACGACCTCGAACGACGACACGTCGCCGCGCCGCGCGAGCTCCGAGCCGTGCTCGTGGAAGATCGTCGCGCCCAGCCGCTCCGCCTCGGCCCGTAGCTGCGCGCCCGGCACGAAGTACAGCTCCGCCTCCCGGTCGATGAAGCGGGTGATCAGCCAGGCGCACCCGATCCGGCCAACCCGCACCCGCTCCCTTGTGATCCAGCGCATACAGCGCTCCTTGCTCCTTATTCCTCGTTCACAGCCTAGGCCCCAGGCGCCGTCACAGGCCCTTCGCTCTTCCGCCCTGGCTCTGGCTCCGGCTCCGGCGTCCTAGGTGCTTGGTTCTTGATTCTCTCGTCCTTAGTTCTGGGTTCTGGTTCTGGCTCCGGCGTCCTAGGTTCTTGGTTCTTGGTTCTCGGTTCTTGGTTCTTGGTTCTCGGTTCTTGGTTCT
>CALJIC010000366.1 GCA_937974195.1 uncultured Roseiflexaceae bacterium
GGTTCTTGGTTCTCGGTTCTTGGTTCTTGCGTTCTTGGTTCTTGCGTTCTTGGTTCTAACTTGGCAGCCGCTGATAGATCTCCGTCAGGTCCCACAGGCGCGCGGCGATCTGCGGCGTCAGCGCCCCCGCCTGCAGCCGCCAGGTCCAGTTCGGCGGGCCGACGGTGCCGGGCAGGTTCAGCCGCGCCTCCGTCCCCAGGCTGAGCAGGTCCTGCGCGACGGTCATGGCCGTGTCGGCGACGCTCGCCCACGCGGTGCGGATCAGGTCCCAGGCGATATCGGCGCCGCTCGTCCCCAGGTAGCGCAGCGCGTCGCGCCGCTCCTGCTCGGTGGACGAGAGCGTGAACCAGCCCACCGACGTGTCGTTGTCGTGCGTGCCGGTGTACACCACCGTGTTGCGCGGGTAGTTGTGGGGGAAGAAGCGGTCGCCCTCGCGCTTGTTGAACGCGAACTGCAGGATGCGCATGCCGGGGAAGCCGAAGCGCTCCATCAGCGCGTCCAGCCCCGCGCGCGAGTCGGCGTCGAAGTCGCCCAGGTCCTCGGCGATGATCGGCAGGCCCGGCCCCAGCGCCGCCTCGACCGCCCGGAACAGCGCGTCGCCGTGGCCCGCGACCCAGCGCCCGTTGATCGCTGTCGTCTCGCCGGCCGGGATCTCCCAGTAGTTGTAGAAGGCGCGGAAGTGGTCGATCCGCAGCACGTCCACCTGCGTGAGCGCCTGGCGGAAGCGGGCGATCCACCAGGCGAAGCCGTCCTCCGCCATCCGCTCCCAGCGGTAGAGCGGGTGCCCCCAGAGCTGGCCGGTGGCGCTGAAGTAGTCCGGCGGCACGCCCGAGACCAGCGTCGGGCGCAGCTGGTCGTCGAAGTGGAACAGGTGCGGGTTGGCCCACACGTCGGCGCTGTCCAGCGCGACGTAGATCGGGATGTCCCCGATGATGCGCACGCCGCGCCCGTTGGCGTAGCGCTTGAGCGCGCCCCACTGCTTGAAGAACACCCACTGGCGCCACTTGTGCCTGGCGATCGGCTCCGCCAGCTCCCTGCGCCGGCGCCCGAGCGTCTCCGGGTCGCGGCGCGCGTCGCCCGGCTCCCACTCGTACCAGGCGCGCAGCTGGTTGATGTCCTTCAGGGCGGTGAACAGCGCGAAGTCGTCCAGCCAGGCGGCGTTCGCCTCGCAGAACTGCTCGAACTCGCGGCGCTCCGCGTCCGGGGCCGACGCGAAGGCCGCGTAGGCCCGGTCGAGCAGCGCCGTCTTGAAGGCGATCACCGCGCCGTAGTCCACCCGCCCGGCGTCGAACACCGGCGCGGCGGCGAGGTCGTCGGGCGTCAGGTAGCCGCTGGCGACCAGCCGCTCGGGGCTGATCAGCATCGGGTTGCCGGCGAACGCCGACGTGCCCTGGTAGGGCGAGTCGCCGTACCCGGTCGGGCTGAGCGGGAGCACCTGCCAGTAGCTCTGGCCGGCCTGCGCCAGGAAGTCGACGAAGCGGTACGCCTCGTCGCCCAGGTCGCCGATCCCATAGCGCCCCGGCAGCGATGTCGGGTGCAGAACGATGCCGCTGCGTCGCGGAAAGGGCATAGGAGTCTCTCCGTGCGTCCAGATCTGCTCGGCCCCGATTGTATCACGGGCGCGGCGCAGGGGCGCAGATCAGCCCTCCGTGCCCTCCGTGGGTCGGAGCTCCTCGCGGATGCCGGACCGCTGCCCCTCGTCGCTCACGTTGTGGGCGCTGACCTCCTCGCCGAGCCGCAGCTCGCGGAGGCGCGGGTTCTCCTCGGTCAGGTCGTCCTGCGGGGCGTAGCCGACCAGCATGCGCGCGTCGGAGATGTCCAGCCGCTTGAAGCGGTTGTCGCTCAGCCCGTTGAAGATCGCGAAGCGGATGCGCTCGTCGTCGATGCAGCGCTCGATCAGCTGCTGCAGGTCGCGCCGCGATACGAAGGCGTCCATCATGCCGACGCTCCCCTCGTCGCGGGCGGCCTCGAGCGGCTGGAACGCGCCGATGCGCAGCGCGATCACCGAGAGCCCCTCCTGCTCGGCCATGTAGCGGCCCAGCGCTTCGCCGAAGCACTTGGTCACCCCGTACAGGTCGCCGGGGTTCACCGGGTCGCTGGTCTGCACCTGCACGTCCGCCGGGTACCCGGAGACGGCGTGGATCGACGAGGCGTAGATCAGCCGCCGGCAGCCGGCCGCCTTGGCCGCGATCATCATGTTGTAGGCGCCGACGATGTTGGCGTCGAGCAGGCTGTCCCAGGTGGCGCTCGGGCTCGGGTCGGCCGCCAGGTGCAGCACGGTGTCAATGCCGGCGCACGCCTCCTTCAGGCGCTCCAGGTCGCCGAGCTCGGCCTCGAACACCTCGCCGTAGCGGCGCAGCGTCTCGGCGTCCTCGTCGCCCGGCCGGACCATGAGCCGCAGCTCGTAGCGCTCGCCGGCGTGCTCGGCGAAGTAGGTCCCGATGTTCCCGCCCGCGCCGGTGACCAGCACGCGCCTCCGCTCCCCGCCCTCCCGGCGGGCGTCGTTCGGATAAAGGCTGAATGAGAGTCCCATTGCCCTCCTCGCTCTCTGTCTTGTATCTTGGTTGGGCGGAAGCAATCCCTGTACCAAGCGAGCTGCGCAGTGACCACGATCACGCTCCTCACAAGCGGGACGCTCGGCGATGTGCGCCCGTTCGTCGCGCTCGGGCGCGGCCTGCAGCGGGCGGGCTACCACGTGCGCCTCGCGACTCACGTCCCGTTCGGGGATCTGGTGCGGCGCCACGGGCTCGCGTTCGCGCCGCTCGCCGCCAACCCGAGCGATCTGCTCCAGGCGGACCCGGCGGCGCTCACGCTCGAGGACGGGCCGCTGCGCGCGCTGGCCGCCACCTGGCGCTTCGTGCGGGCGGCGCAGCCGGTGTACGAGCGGCTGCTCGAGTCCGCGTGGCGGGCATGCCGCGCCAGCGATGCGCTGGTCGTCGCGCTGCCCACCACCTGGGGGGCGCAGATCGCCGAGGCGCTCGGTGTGCCGTGCGTGTTCGCGCCGCTGCAGCCGCTGACCCGCACGCGGGCCTGGCCGAGCGCGCTGCTCCCGGTCGGGCGCTCGCTCGGTCCGCGCCTCAACCTGCTCACCCACCAGCTGGTCGAGCTGTCGCTGCGCCTACCCTGGCGCGGCCCGCTGCGCCGCTGGCGCCGCGAGGTCCTCGGCCTGCCGCCGGCCTCGTGCGACCCGCTCGCCCTCGCCGCGGCTGGCGGCGCGCCGATCACCTACGGGTTCAGCGCCTGGCTGGTGCCCCGCCCCGGCGACTGGCCGGCGCACCACGTCGCGACCGGCTTCTGGCTGCTCGAGGAGGAGGCGCAGCACCCGCCGCCCGCGGCGCTCGTGTCCTTTCTGGCGCGCGGCGAGCCGCCGGTCTACATCGGCTTCGGCAGCATGGCGGCCCGCAGGCCGGCCGCAGATGCTCGGCTGGTGCTGGACGCGGTGCGCCGCGCGGGGGTGCGCGCGGTCATCCTCGGAGGTGAGGAGGCGCGGCGCCTGGCTGCGGGGCGGAGCGACGTCTGCGTCGTCGAGTCGGCGCCGCACGGCTGGCTGCTCCCGCGCGTCGCCGCGGCGATCCACCACGGCGGGGCCGGCACCACGGCGGCCAGCCTGCTGGCCGGAGCGCCGACAGCGGTGGTGCCGTTCGCCGCCGACCAGCTCTTCTGGGGCAGGTGTGTCGCGCGCGCCGGGGCCGGGCCGCCCCCGGTGAGCCGCCGGGCGCTCACGGCGGAGCGGCTGGCCGAGCTGATCCGCGCCGTGGGCGGCGGGGAGTACCGGCGCAGAGCGCGGGCACTCGCGCAGCTCCTGCGCCGCGAGGACGGCGTCGCGCGCGCGGCCGAGCACATCGCCGAGCAGATCGGATTTGCCTCTTGACGATATATCGTTTCCATGTTAGAATACCGCCATATCGCGATATATCGTTATCGAACCAAGACCCACTCGGAGGAAGTATGTTCAAGAAGCATGTGAGGCACCACCACTGGCAGCGATGGGCTGAGCGCGGGCATCTGTTCGGGCACCGCGGCAGGGGCCACGGGCCGTTCGGCCACGGGTTCGGCGGGCCGTGGGGGCACGGCTCGCGCGGCGGCGACCCGTTCGGCGGAGATGAGGGCGGGCGCCGGCGCCACCGGCGCGGCGACATCAAGTACGCCCTGCTCGAGCTGCTCGCCGAGCAGCCGCGCCACGGCTACGAGCTGATCAAGGAGCTCGAGAGCCGCTACGGCGGCTTCTACCGGCCCAGCCCCGGCTCGGTGTACCCGACGCTGCAGCTGCTCGAGGACGAGGGCCACCTGGTCAGCGAGATGGTCGACGGCAAGCGGGTGTACACGGTGACGGAGAGCGGTCGGGCGCTGCTGCAGGAGCGGCAGAGCCGCCCGGTTGACGAGTCGGCGCGCGGCGGGTTCCGCTCCGGCCACGCGATGGCGGAGCTGCACGCGCTGCGCCACAGCGCGATGGCGCTCATGGAGGCGGTGATGCAGGCCGGCCGCCACGGCACGGTCGAGCAGGTGCGCGCGGTGACGGCGCGCCTCGACGCGGCGCGGCGCGAGATCTACGCCCTGCTCGCCGCCGAGGAGCAGAAGGACCAGTAGAGCTACGCCTCGGCTTGTCGAGCGCTTCGTGCCATGAACACCGCGAGCCCGAGGCCCGCCAGTGCGCTGCCGAGCAGGTAGGGCGCCGGCGGGCCGACTCTGTCGAACAGGAAGCCGGCCAGCGGCGGGCCGATCACCTGCGTGAGGCTGAGCAGCGCGGCCATGCTGCCGAGGACTGCGCCCTGCCGCTCCTCCCCCGCCTCGCTCGAGAGCAGCGCGGTGAGCGTCGGTATCGCCAGGCTGCTGCCGAGCGCCGCGAGACACACCGCCGGGAAGAGCGCCCACGCCGCGCCGGCCAGGCCCATCCACCCCAGCCCCGCCGCAAGCCCCACAAACCCGCAGCGCACCACTGCGCGGCCGCCAATCCACCGCTGCAGCCTGCCGACGAGCACGCCCTGCGCCAGCACAGCGCAGATGCCGACCAGCGTGAAGATGCTCCCGTTCGCCCGCGCGTCCCACCCGAACCGCGTGGCGCTGAACAGCGGGAAGTTGCTCTGCAGCCCGGCGAAGGCGAGGTTCAGCAGGAACAGCGCGAGCAGCAGGTGGCGAACCGCGCCGTCGCCCCACCAGCCGCGGACGAAGGCCCAGCCGCCATCCCGCGCGGGGCGGCGCTCCTGACGGCCGTGCTCCCCGCGCAGCGCGACCAGCCCGACCAGCACGTTCGCCAGCGCCAGCCCGAACGCAGCCGCGAACGGCAGCCGCAGCGCCATTCCACCGAGCGCGCCGCCCACGGCCGGCCCCACCACCAGGCCGAGCGCGAAGGCCACGCCGAGCCGCCCCATCACCCCCGCGCGCTCCTCGGGCGCCGTTCTATCAGCCGCCAGCGCCTGCGCGACGCTCAGATTGCCCCCGGTGATGGCGTCGAGCAGCAGGGCGCAGACCATGAGCGGCAGCGAGGATGCCAGCGCCAGCAGCCCGTAGGCGGCGGCCGTGCCGAGCAGGCAGGCGAGCAGCACCGGGCGCCGGCCGACGCGGTCCGAGAGCGCCCCGATCGCCGGCAGGCAGACGAACTGCACGCCGGCGTAGAGCCCGACCAGCAGGCCGACGGCGGTGGCGTCCGCGCCGAACTGCGCCGCGTACAGCGGCAGCAGCGGCAGGACCATGCCGTAGCAGGCAGTGTCGAGCAGAACCGCCGCGTAGAGCGCCAGCAGGGGAAAGCGATGGGCGGGCTGCGTAGACCTACTCCCCGTCTGTCCGCCGGTCTGTGATAACAAGCTGTGACTTGACGCCGAGCCTGGCCAGATTCTGCAGGCAGATGACGATGTACTTCGCCGCAACCCGGCGCTCGTCCTCGTTCGTGTCGAGCTCCGGGTTGTACCCTGGCCGTGCCGCCTTGACGAACAGACCGTCGAGGATCTCCTGCTCTTCAGCAGTCAGAGTGCTCATATGGCGCTCCTGCTGGCCCGTCGTCCCGCCAGAGGTGCGGGCAACTGGCCGCGTGCCAGGGCGGACGGCAGATCTCCGGCGTGGGAGGACGCGATCGTGTACCACGGTATCACGAAGTGTACCACAGCCGGTGGCAGGCGTACATTGCAGAATTGTTAGCTGCGGCTGGAAGGAAGCCGCCGGCGCTTCGAACCGGCCGGCCGCCGCGCTTGCATTCCTGCCAGCGGCGGTGTATACTATGACCGAATGAACATTTTGGTCATACGGTAACAAGCCGATGCCACGCGCCTTCACGGACCAGGAGAAAGCGATCATCCGCGAGCGGCTGCTCGAGCAGGGGCGCGCCTTCCTCACCTCCTACGGCGTGCGCAGGACGAGCGTCGAGGATCTGACCCGCGCGGCCGGGATCTCGAAGGGCGCCTTCTACGCGTTCTTCAGCTCGAAGGAGGAGCTGTTCTTCACGGTGTTCGAGCAGTTCGAGGCAGCCTACCGCCAGGAGCTGCTCTCGATGGCCCAGCGCGCCGAAGGGCCGCCGCGCGAGCACCTGCGCGCCTTCCTGCGCCACGCGATCACGCGCTGGCGCGCGAGCCCGCTCTTCACCCGCATGGGCCGCGAGGAGTACGACATCGTCGCGCGCAAGCTCCCGCCCGAGCGCCTCCGGGCCCACCTCGAGGACGACGAGGCCTTCGTCGCGCGCCTCATCGACCAGTGGCGCGCAGCGGGCGTCGAGGTCGCCAGCTCGCCGGCCGAGCTCACCGGGCTGATACGCGCGCTGTTCTTCGTCAGTCTGCACGCCGAGGAGTTCGGCAGCGCCTCCTACGACGCCACGATCGCGCTGCTGATCGAGCTGATCGCCGATCACCTGCTCCGCCCCGCCGCCTGACCGGGGCAGCGCACTCAAGGGGGATTCCGAATGGCGCCTATCGTCGTCGAGCGCCTGACCTTCCGCTACCCGCGCGCCGCCGCCCCCGCGCTCCGCGACCTCACGTTCGAGGTCCGGCGCGGGGAGATCTTCGGCTTCCTCGGGCCGAGCGGCGCCGGCAAGTCCACACTTCAGAACATCCTCACCGGCCTGCTCCGCAACTACGAGGGCCACGTGCGCGTGCTCGGACGCGAGATCTCCACC